>JAJYPU010000096.1 GCA_021795095.1 Actinomycetes bacterium
GGTGACGTGTCCGCCGCCCGGTGAGTAGACGACCGCGTTCTCGAGCAGTGCGTGCACGGCCGAGACGAGTTGGCGCCGGTCCCCCACGATGACGATCGACGTGGCGGGCTCGACGAAGTCGATGGTGATCCCGTGCTGCTCGGCCGATGTGCGGATCCGCTCCATGGCCTCGGAGACGAACAACGCGACGGGCACCGGCTCGCGCACCGGCGAACCCTCACCTTCGATTCGCGAGAGATCGAGGAGGTCCTCGATGATCCGGTTGACACGGAAGGCCTCGGTGTTTATGCGTTCGGCGAGGCGCCGGGCTATCGAGGCGTCGGGTTCGAACTGCAGCGTCTCAGCGAGCAGGCCGAGCGCTCCCATCGGCGTCTTCAGTTCGTGGCTCACGTTGGCGATGAAGTCACGTCGCACGTCCTCGAGCCGTCGACGTTCGCTGGTGTCCTCGATGACGGCGAGCACGCCGAGTGGCCGTCGGCCGTCGTCGATGACCGACGCGCGCACGCTCAGTGTGCGCCGGGGCGGTCCGTAGATCTCGATTGTCCGGTCGGCCACGCCGCTCGACCAGCCTTCGGCCAGGCACTCCGTGACCGCCTGGGCGGCGATCGCCTCGCCGTAGCGGCTGGTCATGAGTGATTCGGCCAGGCTGTTGCGGTAGACCACCGCACCACCCTCGTCACAGAGCACGAGCCCGAGGGGCAGTGAGTCGAGCGATCGGCGAAGCCGCGTCGACTCGGCACTGGACTCACTCACGGCGGTGGTGGCGGTCCCGGTGACCTCTTCGAGGTAAGCGAGCGCCGCCTCGACCCGACCGGTGTCGCCGTGGGGCTCGACGCCGAGGCGTGCCCCCAACGCGTTGAGTCGTTGGGCGAGCGATCGGTGGTCGCGGTACCGATTGATCAGGTAGCCGAGCAGTGTGCCGACGATGAGCACCCCGACGCCGACGGCGTAGACGGCGGCGGGTGCCCAGTGGGCGACGGGATTGACAACGGCGGGAACGATCACGGATTCATTCTCGCAGACCTGGCCGTAATGGCGGGGACCGCGACCGTTGCGAAGTCCCAGGGAGAAAGGTCCTCGATGCAAATCCTCGCTGTTTCACTTAGTCCATCACTCACGGCGCTGCCCGGCAGCGCCGTGCTTATGCAGATCGCCAACGGTCTCGCGGCGTGGAGCCTCATCGGAGCGCTCGTGGCGCTCCTGCTCGGTGCCGCCCTTTGGGCGATCGGCAGCCACACCCAGAACATGCATCAGTCGATGACCGGTCGGCGCGCGGTGATGACGTCGCTCGTTGCGGCGCTATTGATTGGGGCTGCCCCGCACCTGGTGGACTTCTTCTTCAAGGCCGGACAGTCGGTGCACTGATGGGTATCGGCTGTCTACTCTCACCCCTGGGCTGTGCGACGACCTCTGTCGCCAAGGCCACGCTCGGTGACATCTTCAACGCGATGACCTCCTGGGTGCTCGCGAGTGTGTCGTGGGTGCTCAGCACCACCGGTCACGTCCTGACTTCGACGGGGGACCCAACCAGCGTGGTGCACGCGGCGTCGGGTGAGTATGCGTCGCTCGTGACCCTGGCGCCGGTGCTGCTGCTCGTCGGTCTTGTCGTCGCCACGGTTCACGGCGTGGTGCGCAACGACCCCGGCTCGCTGTGGCGCGTCTATCTCGGCATCGCGCCGGCCGCGGTCCTCGCCGTCGCGAGCGCTCAGCCCATCGCGAGGATGATCCTCGCGGCGACCGACGAGCTGACGACCGGTGCGTCGGCCTCGGTCGCACGGCACGTGCCGGTGCTCGGCGCTCAGGTCGCGGTGCTCGCCGGGTCCACGCCGGGCTTCGGTCTCTTGTTGGTGGCACTCGCCGTCGCGCTCGGCGGGTGGCTCCTGTGGTGTGAACTCGTGGTGCGGGCGGTCGTCTTGACGCTGCTCATCGTCCTCGTGCCCGTCGTCGTCCCCCTCGTGACGGTGCCCGCCCTACGCCGTGTCGGGTGGCGTCTGTTCGAGACGTTCATGGCCGTCGCGTTGAGCAAGGTCCTGATCGTGATCGCACTCAGCGTGGGCTTTGGCGAGTTGCGCGGTGGTTCGGTGACGGCGGTCGTGACCGGGGCGGTGACGATCGTGCTGGCGACGTTCAGCCCGTTCGTGCTCTTGCGGATCGTTCCGATCATGGAGCAGTCCGCCATGCAGCACGTCGCGGGGTTGCGCCAGCGCTTCACCCAGTCGGTCCAGGCATTGCCGTCGTCGCCGCTCGCCGCGGCCGCGCGAGCGATCGGACCCGAGCCACCGCTGCCGCCGGCACCCGAGCGGCCCGAGGATCTGGGGTTCGGCCTCTGGGAGGGCGACGGCGAGATGCCGATGCCGCCCCAGGGGGGCGAGCCGGCCAAGGCCCCCGTCGGCCAGGCCCGACGTCGTGGTGGTCACGTCGCGTATTACAGCGACGGTCGTGGCCCGGTCGTGGGCTGGCACTTCGATGAGTGAGCCGCTCGGCCCGGGGCCCGCGGATGTCGCCGCGCGCTGGATCGGGGTGCGTCGCCATCAGGCGGTGCTCGCCGTGCTCGGCGTCGTCGCGTTGGGTGACGGGCTACTGCGAACGCGCTCGGTGCTGGAGGTGACGTTGGCGGTGCTGCTCGGCGCGGGCGCGCTGCCCCTCGGTGCCGAGACGCTCGGGGGCGTCGTCGCAGCGGCGATCGCCTTCTCGCTGCGCCGTCGGTGGTCGCGACTCACGGTCGCGCGTGCCGGGGACCGGGTCGTCGTCGAGAGCCGCGAGGTGCTCGGCGTCAACGCGTTCGTCCTGCAGCACCGGGGCCGGCTCGACCTCAACGGTCAAGACCACCGGGTCGCGGTCCGTCTGGCCGCCTCCATCGACGCCGCCGCCTCGGCCGATCGCCACGATCGACGGATTGGGGTTCACGTGTGTCGCGACGGCGCTCGGGCGTCGACGGTCCTCGTGACCCCCGCCGACGGTGTCGCGCCGGCCGGATGGGACCGCGACGACGACGCCCTTTTCACCGCCGCCTCGGCCCGCCGCGGCACGTCGTGGTGGCTCGAGCGGTGGTGGTACCTGCGCACCAGCGACCACGTCACCTGCGTCTTGCGGGTGGGCGACCTTCGCGGTACGTCCCACGACGCGCTGCTCGCCGGACTCCAGGACCTCGGCGACCGAGTCACGCTCTCGATACAGGTCACCGCGATCGGCGGGACCGAACGCGCCCGTCGCGTCGCCGAACGCGCCGTGCACCGCCAGCGCAGCGACCGCGCCACCACGGTCGCGGCCGGGTTCCGTTCGACGGCCCGGACCCAACTGGTTGAGGCCCGCGCGGAGCGGCGCGAACTCGACGTGGCCTCGGGGCGCTCGCTCATGCGCCTGCGCGTGTACGTGACCGTGCGCGCGTCCTCGTGCTCGGCGCTGCGCGACGCGCGCGAGGCCGCTCGACGCCGCGCGCTCGACGCCGGCGTTCGCCTCGACCGTGGCGGCGGTCGCCAGTGGCTCTGGTTCATCGACCAGCTCACGGGGTCGACCCCCCGGGCCGCGACGCACTGGATCACGAGCGCGGACCTGGACGCGTTGCGGGTGCCGTCCCATGACGCCGGCAGCGGCCTCGACGGGCGAGCGCTCGGGACGGTCGCGGGGGGCGCCCCATTCGCGCTCGACCCGTTCGACCTCTACGGCGCCGGGCTCGTCGCGAATCCGAACGTCGTGGTGGCCGGGGCGATCGGCGTCGGCAAGAGCACCGTCGTCAAGATGATGGTGGACCGGGCACTCGCCCGCGGCCGACGGGCGGTCATCGTTGACCCCAAGGGCGAGTACGGCGACCTGGCGCGGCGGTACGGCTGCCGCTCGGTCGCCCTCGGGCGTGACGGCTGGTGCGACCCGTTCCTCGACGCCACCGACGCATCCGCCCTCGCTCGCGCCATGATCGCCTCGGCCCAGGGTCAACCGCTCACCGACGAACAGCACTTCGCCTTTGACGAGGCGTGGGAGGCCCTCGGTCGAGACCGCCCCACTCGGGTCATGCGGGCGCTCTTTGAGTCGACGCGCCCGGCCCTCGACGGGCAGGCTTCACCCTCGCGTTCCCTCGCCCTCACGTTGCGTCGGTTCGTCGACGGGGACCTCGCCGGCCTCTTCGACGGGCCGGGCGAACCCGTGACCCTCGACGGCGACCTGGTCGTGCTCGATCTCTCGGCCCAGTGGTCCGGTGACGCGATGGCGGTGGCGGCGCTCAGTGCCGTGGCCGCCGCTCAGCGAGTGGCCGCGGCGGCGGGCGCCGGCTACGTCGTGCTCGACGAGGCGTGGGCGCTGCTCTCGGACCCGAACGCCCTGGCGTGGCTGCGTGGCTCGTGGAAGCTGGCACGGTCGCGCGGCGTGAGCCACGTGCTGGTCCTGCACCGGTGGGGTGACGTCGCCGCGGTCGGAGACGAGGGCAGCGCGCAGCGCGAGCGGGCGCGGGGCCTGCTACGCGAGTGTGAGACGGCGTGGCTCTTCCGCCAACCACCCGACGAGGCGAACGACGTGGCGACGGCGCTCGCGTTGAGCACGCTCGAGCGCCGTACCCTGAGCGATCTTCGGCGAGGCGAGGCGCTGGTGCGCTACGGGGCCCACCGCTCGGTCGTGCGCGTCACGCCCGACGCCGCCGACCATCAGATCATCGACACCGACGCCGCGATGCGCGTATGACGCGCGGCCTTCGCCTCGGACGCCGCGTCGTCGCCGGTTTCGCCCTCGGGAGGTCGGTGCGACTCGAACATCGCCACTCGCTGCTCGTCGTCGGGCCAACCCAGGCGGGCAAGACTTCCTCGCTCGTCATCCCCTCAATCCTGTCGTGGCCGGACGCACTGGTCGTCACCAGTGTGAAACGCGACGTCGTCGCAGCGACCCAGCCCTGGCGCTCGGCGCTCGGCGAGGTCCAGGTGCTCGACCCCGGCGCCCCGGACGGTCTGACCTGGGACCCCCTGGAGGGCGTGAGGACGATGCGCGACGCACTGCGCGTCGCGCGCGACCTCACGTTACGTTCGTCGGGTCACGGTGACACCGAGTTCTGGAACACCCTCGCGGTCAAGTTGCTCGGCGCGCTCTTCGTGCGCGCACTCGAGCGTGGCCAGACGGTCGTGGACGTGGCACTCGTGCTCGAGTCGCGTGACTTCGACGGGTGGACCGACGATCCGACGAGCGTCGCGGCGCGCGTCGTCGCGGACTTCCTCAGTCACGAGGCCCGCACGATCGACGGCGTGATCACGACGGCCGAGACCATGCTCCTGCCGTGGCGATTCGATCAGCCGCGCGCCCGGGTCCGCCGCGTCGTCGACGGCGCCCACACGCTGTATCTCTGCAGTCCACGTGGCGAGCAGGCCCACTACCAGTCGCTCTTCGCGGGGGCACTGCGTAGCGTGCTCGACGAGCAACAACGCCGCGTCGAGCACGGCACCGCGCGGCCGCTCCTGTTGGTGCTCGATGAGGCCGCCGTGGTGGCACCCCTCGACGAGCTCGACGAGTTGGCCGCGACGCTCGCCGGACTCTCGGTGACCTTGATCACCGTCGTCCAGGACTTCGCCCAGCTGGTGGCGCGGTGGGGTCCGCGGGCCTCGACCATCGTCAACAACCACGCGACACGACTGGTGTTGGCCGGCCTCGCCGATCCAACGGCTGCGACCTACGTGCCCGAGGTCGCCCCGCCGGCCAAAGCGTCGAGTTCGAGGTCCACCTCGTCGAGGCCGGCGCCGTCGATGCGTGAACGGCCCCGAGGGACCGCGCTCGTCGTCGCGGGTAACCGTCGGCCCGTCACAGTCCGTATCCGCCCGTGGTGGCGCGACGGGCGACTGCGGGTGCGCGGCGTACGACGGAGCAAGCGACGGATCACGCGCAATGCGCGATGATCGAAATCCCGCGACGTGGTAAGTACGATTCGCGGATGGCCATCGCGCGCAAATCGAACGAGGCGATCTTCGCCGTCGACGTCGGTGCGACCAACATCAAGTTCGCGGTGGTCGACGACGATGGCAACTTCCTCAACCCTGTTCGTCGCCGACCCACCCCCTACCCACTCGCACCGGTCAGGCTCGTCCGCTTGATCGCGAGCCGCGCCGGGCGAAGCGGCTGCACCAGGGTGGGCGTCGGGTTCCCCGGGGCGTTTCGTGACGGCCGCGTGATCGCGCCGGGCAACCTCGCCCGACCGGGCGGGGTAGGGACCGAGGTCGATCCGGACCTGGATCGGCAGTGGCGTGGTTTCGCACTCCAGGACGCGCTGTGCGCGGCGACCGGGCTCGACGTGCGCGTCGTCAACGACGCGACGCTGGCTGCGCTCGGCGCGAGCACGGGTGAGGGCGTGGAGGTTGTCTTGACGCTCGGGACGGGTCTCGGGCTCGCCCTCGTCGTGGACGGCGTACCGACGCCGGTGCGCGACGTGGGTGCCGAAGTGCGAGCCGACGGGCGAACTTACGACCAGTCGTTCGGTGAGTCGGCCCGATCCACCGATGAGTTGCGCTGGCGCGCCGACCTCGGACGGGTCATCGAGGAGTTCGTCACCGAATTCGGACCACGGGTCGTTCACCTGGCCGGGGGCAACGCACGTCGGGTCGACCCCACGTGGTTCTCGTCGATCGGCGTGCCCGTGACCATCGAGGGCAACGAAGCGCCGCTGCGCGGCGCCGCCCGCCTGTTCTAAACGCCGGCGAGGGCGATCGCGCTCTCGCTGAGCACATGGGCCATCACCGGGACCGACGCGTCTTCGACGGCGAAGTCGGGCCCGTGGTGCGAGCCGCTGGTGCCGTCGGCGAGAGCGCCCCCCACGAAGATGTAGCAACCGGGTACGCGGTTCAAGAGCTCCGAGATGTCGTCACTGGCCGGCGTTGGGGGCATCGTCAGCACGTGCTCGTCACCAAGGACGCGTCGAGCACTGGCCATCACCGTCTCAAAGACGGCGGGGTCGTTGACGACCGCCGGCGTGCCACCGGTGAAGGACAACGCGCAGCGCACGGCGAAGGCGCGCTCGACGTTGTCGAGGAGATTACCGAGCCGAGCCGTGGCCTCGGCC
>JAJYPU010000097.1 GCA_021795095.1 Actinomycetes bacterium
TGCACCGAGCGCGTCGCGCAGCGCCGTGACCTCGGTGATCACCACGTCCATCGCGCGCGTCATCACGTGGCAGAAGGCCGTGTCCACGACGTCTGAGGAGGTGAGGCCGTAGTGGATCCACGCGCCCTCGGGCATGCCGATCGCGGCCTGGACCACGTCGACGAAGGCCGCGGTGTCGTGGTTCGTGACGAGCTCGCGCTCGTTGACCGCCTCGACAAAGGCGCCGTCGACGACCGGACGGCGCGCGCGCAGCGCGGCGGCGTCCGCTGCGGGCACCACCCCGCGTCGGCTCAGTGCCTCAGCGGCGAGGAGCTCGACCTCGAGCATCGTGTCAAAGCGGCTCTCGTCGCTGAAGAGTGCGGCGACGTCGCGCGGCGCGTAACGCGGGATCACGAACCGCTCACCGCGGCGGCGATATCAGTGCGCATGATCATCCCCTCAAAGGTTACGCGCGCGCTCGCCTCGTAGGCGAGGCGTCGCGCGGCGTCGATGGACGGACCCGTCGCGGTGATCGCGAGCACGCGCCCGCCCGCCGTGACGAACCGGCCCGCGTCGTCGCGCGCGGTACCGGCGTGGAAGATGACGACGCCCTCGAGCGGACTCGCTAGCTGACCGTCGGGGCTGAGCCCCTCGATCACACCGCCGGTGCGCGGCCGCTCGGGGTAGCCCGGCGAAGCCACTACGACCGTGACCGCGTAGCCCGCGCTCGCGACCGCCGGCGCGCCCTCGCCGCGGCCGATCGTGACCAACGCCTCGAAGAGGTCACCGTCGACGACCGCCATGATCGCCTCGGTCTCGGGGTCCCCGAAGCGCACGTTGTACTCGAGCAGCTTGGGCCCGGCGGCGGTGAGCATCACCCCGGCGTAGAGCACGCCGCGAAAGTCGATGCCCCGACGCGCCAGTTCCGCGAGGGTCGGTTCGATGATCCGCTCACGCACCTCGGTCTCGATCGCGCCGCGCGCCGCGTCCATCGGGGCATAAGCCCCCATGCCACCGGTGTTCGCCCCCGCGTCGCCGTCGCCGACGCGCTTGAAGTCCTGGGCCGGCGCGAGCGCCGTCGCCGCAGCGCCGTCACAGAGGTAGAGCAGGGAACACTCCTCACCGACGAGGCCCTCCTCGATCACGACCGTGGTGCCAGCGGCGCCGAAGGCGCTGCCGCTCAGCTTCTCGGCGACGTCGGCCCTGGCCGCGTCGAGGTCGTTCGTAACGAGCACGCCCTTGCCCGCGGCCAGCCCGTCGGTCTTCACGACGTACGGCGGAGCCATCGCGGCGAGGAAGGCGAGGGCCGCCTCGACGTCGCTGAACGAGCCGTAGGCGGCCGTCGGCACGCCGGCCGCGGTGAGGAACTCCTTCATGTAGGCCTTGGAACCCTCGAGGCGTGCGCCGTCGATGCCGGGGCCGACGACGACCTTGCCCTGGGCGCGCAACCGGTCCGCGAGGCCGTCCACCAGGGGTGCCTCGGGCCCGATCACGAACAGGTCGGCCTCGAGCTCGGTCGCCGGGACGTCCACGCAGGCGATGCCGTGCGCGGCGATGCCGGCGTTACCGGGGGTGACCACGACGTCGGCGCTGCTCGCCAGGCGCCACGCGAGCGCGTGTTCGCGGGCACCCGAACCGACGACAACCGCGCGCTTCACGCCGGTCGGACGAACTGCTCGCGGCCGGGTCCGACCCCGACCACCGAGATGCGCACGCCGATCGTCTGCTCGAGGAAGGCCACGTAGTCCTTCGCCGCGCGCGGCAACTGGTCGTAGGTCGTGAAGGCCGACAGGTCCGTGCGCCAGCCGGGCAGGGTCTCATAGACCGGGGTGACCTCGTGGAGCACCGACTGGTGGTAAGGCGGGTAGGCGTAGCGCACGCCCTCGGACTCATAGGCCACACACACCTTCACCTCATCCAGGGTGTCGAGCACGTCGAGCTTGGTGAGGGCGATCTCGGTGAGCGAGTTGAGCCGCGCCGCCTGGCGGGCCATCACGGCGTCGAACCAGCCGACGCGCCGGCGCCGCCCGGTGTTCGTGCCGTACTCGTGGCCGCGGTCGACGAGGAAGTCGGCCGCGTCGCCGTGCAGCTCGGTCGGGAAGGGCCCGGCGCCCACGCGGGTGATGTAGGCCTTGGCGATGCCGACGATGCCCGTGAGGTCCCGCGGCCCGAGGCCCGACCCGGTGCAGGCCCCGCCGGCGACGGGGTTGGAGGAGGTGACGAAGGGGTACGTGCCGTGGTCGAGGTCGAGGAAGGTTGCCTGGGCCCCCTCGAGCAGGATCCGCTGGCCGTTGGCGAGCGCCTCGTGCACGGTGCCGACCGAGTCGCCGATCATCGACGCGAGGCGCGGCGCGTACTCGTCGAGGTAGTGCGCGGCGATGTCGGCCGCCTTCAGCGCGGGGCGGTTGTAGACCTTGGAGAGCAGGAGGTTCTTCTCGTTGAGAGCCACGTCGAGCTTCTCGCGGAAGATCTTGGGGTCGAGCAGGTCCTGGACCCGCAGTCCGACCCGCCAGGCCTTGTCGGCGTAGGCCGGGCCGATGCCGCGCTTGGTCGTGCCGAGCGCGTTCTTGCCGAGGAAGCGCTCGTTCAGCCGGTCGAGCTCCTGGTGGTAGGGCATGATCAGGTGCGCGTTGCCCGACACGAGCAGCCGCGACACGTCCACGCCCTTCGCGCTCAGGGCGTCGAGCTCGGCGAGCAGCACCGCGGGGTCGACGACGACCCCGTTGCCGATGACCGGGGTGATGTGCGGGTAGAGCACGCCCGAGGGCACGAGTTGGAGCGCGAAGGCCTCGCCGTCGACGACAATCCGGTGGCCCGCGTTGTGGCCGCCCTGGTAGCGAACGACCATGTCCATGTCGCGCGCGAGCAGGTCGGTCAATTTACCCTTGCCCTCATCCCCCCACTGGGTACCGACTACGACGGTTGCGGGCACGGGACTCCTCGGGCTCGGGACCCCTCTAGCCTACTGCGCGGCGCCGCGATCACTGAATGGCGAGGTCACCGTCGAGCACGTCGACAGTGATCGTGTCGCCGTCGTGAAAGCGGCCCCGCAGGATCGACAGCGCGATTGGGTCCTCGAGGCGACGCTGGATCACTCGCTTGAGCGGGCGGGCGCCGAAAGCGGGGTCGAAGCCCTCGTGGGCCAGCAGCGACGCGGCCGCGGGCTTGACCTCGAGCACGAGGTGGCGTTGAGCGAGACGCTCGCGCAGCCGGCCGAGCTGGATCCCGACGATGATCGCGAGGTCGGCCTCGGTGAGCGAGCGGAACCGGATGATGTCGTCAATCCGGTTGACGAACTCGGGTCGGAAGACGCTGAGTGGGTCGCCCACGAGGTTGCTCGTCATGATCAAGACGACGTTGGTGAAGTCGACCGTGCGGCCCTGGCCGTCGGTCAGACGGCCGTCGTCGAGCACCTGGAGCAGCACGTTGAACACGTCGGGGTGGGCCTTCTCGATCTCGTCGAGCAGCACGACCGCGTAGGGGCGGCGTCGCACGACCTCGGTGAGCTGACCGCCCTCCTCGTAACCGACGTAACCCGGGGGCGCGCCGATGAGCCGGCTGACCGAGAACTTCTCCATGTACTCGCTCATGTCGATACGCACCATCGCGTGCTCGTCGTCGAAGAGGAACTCGGCGAGCGCGCGGGCGAGCTCGGTCTTGCCCACGCCGGTGGGACCGAGGAAGAGGAACGAGCCGATCGGCCGGTTTGCGTCAGAGAGCCCGGCGCGCGAGCGCCGGATCGCGTTCGCGACGGCCTCCACGGCCTCGTCCTGGCCGACCACGCGCGAGTGGAGGAGCTCTTCCATGCGAACGAGCTTGTCGACCTCGCCCTCGAGGAGCTTGGAGACCGCAACGCCCGTCCAGCGGCTCACGACGTCGGCGACGTCCTCGGCGTCGACCTCCTCCTTCAAGAACGCGCCGTGAGATTGGAGTTCGGCGAGCTCGGTCGTCGCCTGGTCGATCGTGCGCTCGAGCTCGGGGATCGTCCCGTAGCGCAGGACCGCGGCGCCGTTGAGGTCGCCCTGGCGCTCCAGCCGGTCGGCCTCGGCGCGGCGGTCCTCGTACTCCTGCTTGGCCGTCTGGATCTTGGTGATGGCCTGCTTCTCCGCCTGCCAGCGCGCGGCCAGGGCGTCAGACTGCTCGCGGTAGTCCGCGAGCTCCTCGTCGAGCTTGGCCAGACGCTCGCGCGAGGCGTCGTCGGTCTCACTCGCCAGCGCCACGCGCTCGATCTCGAGCTGACGGATCCGACGGATCACGACGTCGAGCTCGGTCGGCATCGAGTCGATCTCGATGCGAAGCCGCGAGGCCGCCTCGTCGATGAGGTCGATTGCCTTGTCGGGGAGGAACCGGTTGGCGACGTAGCGCTGGGAGAGCGTCGCCGCGGCCACGAGCGCGGCGTCTTGGATCCGCACTCCGTGGTGGACCTCGTAGCGCTCCTTCAGACCGCGCAGGATGGCAATCGTGTCCGCGACTGAGGGCTCGCCCACGAAGACCTGCTGGAAGCGACGTTCGAGGGCTGCGTCCTTTTCGATGTAGCGCCGGTACTCATCGAGCGTGGTCGCGCCGATGAGGCGAAGTTCGCCGCGCGCGAGCAGCGGCTTGATCATGTTGCCCGCGTCCATCGCGCCTTCGCTGGCGCCGGCCCCGACGATCGTGTGCAGCTCGTCGATGAAGGTGATCACCTCGCCCTTGGCGTCTTGGATCTCCTTTAACACGGCCTTCATGCGCTCTTCGAACTCACCGCGGTACTTCGCGCCCGCGAGCATCGACGCGAGGTCGAGGGCGATCACGCGGCGCTCGCGCAGCGACTCGGGGACGTCGCCCTCGGCGATGCGCAGTGCCAGGCCTTCGACGATGGCGGTCTTGCCGACGCCGGGCTCGCCGATCAGCACCGGGTTGTTCTTCGTGCGCCGCGACAAAACCTGAATGACTCGGCGGATCTCCTCGTCACGGCCGATGACCGGGTCGAGCTTGCCGGCGCGCGCGAGCACCGTCAGGTCGCGGCCGTACTTCTCGAGGGACTGGAAGGTCTCCTCGGGGTTCTCCGAGGTGATCCGGGCCGACCCGCGGATCGAGCGAAGCGCCCCGAGCAGGGCTTCACGGGTCGTGCCGAGTTCCTCGGCCCAGGCGACCATCACGTGGTCGACCGACAGGTACTCGTCACCGAGGTCGGCGCGCAGCTCGTCGGCCTGCTCAAGGCCGTGGCGCGCGTCCGGCGAGAGCCCCGGTTGGGTACCGCCGACCGTGCGCGGCTCGCTCGCGACGCGCTCGTTGAGCGTGGCGGTGACGGTGATCGGGTCGAGCCCGGCTGCCACCAGTAACGGGCGCGCGACGCCATCGGCCTGGTTGAGCAGGGCGAGCAAGAGGTGTGACGGGGTGACGTAGGGGTTGCCGGCCGCGGCCGCCTGGGTCGTGGCGGCCTGGAAGGCCTCGCGGGTCTTCACCGTCCAACGTTGGGGATCTAGGGTCATCACACGCCTCCTCGACGCTGACGTTGGGCCGCGACGAACAGCGCGATGGTGTTCTGGACCGGCACGAGGTCACGCCGGTACTGACGATGCGTCGCCTCGACCGAGGACTGGACCGCGTCGCGCAGCGCCGCCACCTCGCGGCGGGCCTCGTCGAGCTCGCGTTCGAGGCGCAAGATGCGCTTGACGCCCTCGAGGTTGACCCCATCGTTGGTGAGCTCTTGGATCCGGCGCAGCACTTGGAGGTCTTCGTCCGAGAATCGCCGTGATCCCCCGGTGGTACGCTGGGGGTTGAGCAGCCCGGTTCGCTCGTAGTTGCGCAGCGTCTGGGGGTGCACGCCCGCGAGCTCGGCGAAGACCGAGATCACGTAGATGGCCCGCGAGGTGTCACTCATGGTCGAGGTCCTCGTGCAGCGCGTGGGCGAGCTTCTCGACGATCGCGCGCTGATCCCTGGTGAGCTTCGCGGGGATGCGCACATTGATGGTGACGAGCAGGTCACCGGTCGGGTGCTTGCCCGCCGCGGGCACGCCGCGTCCGCGAACGCGCATGGTCGTGCCGCTCTGGGTGCCGGCGGGCACCTTCAGGGTGACCGGGTCGTCGAGCGTGTCCACCGACACCGTGGTGCCGAGCATGGCCGCGGTCACACCGACGTCAACCGAGGTCGTGACGTGTCGGCCGCGCCGCGAGAAGCGCGGGTCGGGTGCGACGTGCACGTCGACGAAGAGGTCGCCCGCCGGCCCGCCCTGGGCGCCCGGGGCGCCCTTGCCCTTCAACTTGATGCGCTGGCCGTCAACCACGCCCGCGGGGATGCGAACGTTCACGCGGCGCGAGGACGGCTCGCGACCGGTGCCGTGGCAGGTGGGACAGGGCGTGACGATGCGCGAACCGCGGCCCTGACAGACCGGGCAGACGCTCGACATCGCGAAGGGCCCCTGGTCGTCGGTCAACACCCCGCGGCCCTCGCAGCGCTCACAGGTGACATACCCCGTGCCGGGGGCCGCCCCCGAGCCGCCACAGGTCCGACAGGCCTCGTTGCCCGGCAGGCTCACGGTGGTCGTCACCCCCATGACCGCGTCTCGGAAGTTCAGGTGCAGCGCCGTCTCGAGGTCGGCGCCACGCTGGGCGCGCTGGCGCCTGCCACCGAAGAGGCCGCTGAAGAGGTCCCCGAAGTCCCCGGCGTCGCCCGGGTTGAACCGGAAGCCCCCCGCGCCCGGGCCGCCGAAGCCACCCGCGCCGGGACCGCCGAAACCGGCCGCGACCGGGCCGAGGCGACGGACCTCGTCGTACTCCTTGCGCTTGGCGGGGTCACCGAGCACCTCGTAGGCAACCGAGATCTCCTTGAACTGCTCCTCGGAACCGGCGTTCGTGTCGGGGTGCGACTCCTTGGCGAGCTTGCGGTAGGCGCGCGTGATCTCCTTGTCCGTCGCACTCGACGTCAGACCCAGCACCTTGTAGTAGTCCTTCTCGAACCACTCGCGTTCGGCCATCTAGCCCTTCACTCTCACCATTGCCGGGCGCAGGACGC
>JAJYPU010000012.1 GCA_021795095.1 Actinomycetes bacterium
GCGAATCGGGGATCCTGTTTGGAAAGCGACTCTTCAAGCTCGGCCAAGATCCGCTGTTCGTGCTCTGACAATGGCATCGCTTCCCCTTTCCGTCTCGGATTTATCGTACCGTCTTGGTGTCGAAGTACGCACGTCAAGTTCGCGCCGAGTGGCGTCACAAAGAAGGTTTATGACTCAACTACACGTCGCGGTCATTTGCACGGGGAACATCTGCCGTTCGCCGATGGGTGAGGTCGCGCTGAAGCACCTGCTTGGGGCGTCCTCCGACCTCTCCGCACGGATCAGCGTGACCAGCGCGGGGACCGCTCGGTGGCACGAGGGTTCAGCGATGGATCCGCGGGCCCGACGGGCCCTCGACCGAGCCGGATTCCTCGAGCGCGGACCCAGGGCCGCATACGCCGACACGGCGTACCTGGATCGCCAGGACCTCGTACTCGTGATGACTCGCGAACATCGCGCTGACGTGCTCGCTCGGCTCACCAACCCTTGTACCGAGGTCGTCATGGTCCGAAACCTGCTCCAACCGGGCCTGGACCTCGACGTCGCCGACCCCTATTACGGATCCGATGACGATTTCGATGCTTGTCTCACGGTGATCACCGAGGCCAGTCGACGATTACTCGACCGCTGGAACGCTGACGAGACCCCCGTGCACACGTCTGACGGTCAACTCGATGGCTGAGCGACCGGCGCTCGTTGGACTGCTCGATGCCGACGTCGCACCGGCCTTCACCATGATCGCCGGTGTGCTCGCCGCCCTCGTCTGGTCGCTCGCGGACCCATCAAACTACGAGCGAATCGTGAACGTCGGCTGGTCGAGTCGACTCATGCGAGACGTCGGGCTCTCGTCACCACACGAAGTCGCCGCCTCGGCGCTGATGACGATCTTCTTCTTCGGCGTGGGCCTCGAACTCGCTCGCGAACGTCGCCGCGGGACCCTCGCGCACCTGCGCCACGCGGCCGCGCCGGTCCTCGCCGCGATCGGTGGAATGTCCGTGACCGCACTGCTGGCGGTGGCGGCCGGCTATCTCACTCATGAACCGGCATTGCGACACGGCTGGGGAATTCCCATGGCGACCGACATCGCCTTCACCCTCGGAGTACTCGCTCTCGTGGGTCGGCGCGTTCCAGCCACACTTCGACTGTTCCTGCTGGCACTCGCCGTGGCTGACGATGTTCTCAGCGTCCTGGTGCTTTCCGTCGACGGAACGACCAATATCCACGTCATCGGCGTGTTCGCGAGCATCGCCGTCGCCGCCTTCGCGTTCCTGCTGTCGCGTCGTCACGTGACCCGGACCTCACGCGTGATCATTCTCGTGGCGCTCTGGGCCGCCTTGACCTGGGCGAACGTTGAGCCCGCTTTGGCCGGTGTCGCCGCCGGGTTGCTCGCCCCGTATGACGACAACGTCGCGCCTCGGCTAGAGCAAGCGACTAACCGATGGTCCGTCGCCGTGGTCTTACCCCTCTACGCGCTGGTCTCCTGCGGCGTGGAGTGGTCCCACCTCCGCTGGGGCGGTACCACGACCACAATCGTGGTGGCAGTCGTCGTCGTGCGCATTGTGGGCAAAGTGCTCGGTATCACCGCGGGCGTCGCCCTCGCTCGTCGCCTCGGACTTCCGCCGCCGACCTCGATTAGTGGTCCGGTGCTTCGAGCCGGCGCCGTCCTCTGCGCTATCGGTTTCACCGTGCCGCTGCTCTTCGCGCAGGCACTCTTTTCTACGTCGGGCGCGACGTACGGCGCCTTCACCGTCGGTCTCCTCGGTGCATCGGTGATCGCCGCCGCCGTCGGCGGAATCCTGCTGCACCACATCCTCCCTTCGGGGTACGGTCGTACCAACGAAGGGGGCGCGTGAAAACACGATTGACCGACCTCTTGGGGATCGACATTCCCATCATGCTCGCAGGGATGGGCGGCGTGTCCTACAGTGCCCTCGTCGGCGCGGTCTCAAACGCCGGGGGCTTTGGGTGCTTGGGCGCATCGACCATGTCGAGCGACGAACTCGTAATCCAACTGACTGAGGTCCGCGCCATCACTGACCGGCCCTTTGGCGTTGACCTGCTTACTGCGTTCCCCGAGTCGCTCGAGCGAAACGTCGAGCTGTCGATCGAGGGTGGGGCGTCGGTGTTCGTCGCTGGCCTCGGCGTACCGCGGCACGTCATCGACACCTGCCATCACCACGACGTCCTCGTGATGTCGCTGTGTGGAAAGGTCGACCACGCTCGCCGTGCCCTCGACAGTGGCTGCGACGCCGTCATCGCCCAGGGAACCGAGGCCGGTGGTCACACCGGGACGGTCGCCACCATGCCGCTCGTGCCACTGGTCGTCGACGCTGTTGGCGCCGCGATCCCCGTCGTCGCTGCCGGTGGGATCTTCGACGGACGCGGCCTGGCGGCCGCACTCGCCCTCGGTGCCGATGGTGCCTGGATCGGCACGCGCTTCATCGCCACGCCTGAAGCACGAGCGGTTCGCGGCTTCAAAGAGCGCATCCTGGTCGGAGCCGAGGACGCAACCACCATCACTCGGGCGTACACGGGAAAAACGATGCGCGTCTTGCGCAACGATCGAACCGACCGGTACGAGGCCGACCCGACCATACTTCGACCATTCCCTGAGCAGCTCGCGGTTTCCCTCGCTGACGGCTCGTTTCACCTCGGGGGCGACGACACGACTCCGGGCGTCGACGAGACCGTCGAGGCCTACCCGGCCGGTCAGTCAGTGGGCGGCATCGCCGAACTCATGAGCGCAAGCGAACTGGTCGCGCGCATCAACGCCGAAGCCGAAGCGATCCTGTCTCGGCTCGGCCGCTAACGGCCGAGCAGTCCGACCGGACACGAGACCCCTGTGCCGCCGATGCCGCAGTACCCGTTCGGATTCGCTTCCAGGTACTGCTGGTGGTACTCCTCAGCCATATAGAACGGTCCAGCCGGGGTAATTTCCGTCGTTATCGGCCCGTACCCCGCTGCGCGCAATTCGTCGGCGTAGCGGGCCGCCACGCTGGTGGCCGAAGCCGTCTGTGCGACCGTAGTCGTAAAGATCGCGCTTCGGTACTGCGTGCCCACGTCGTTGCCCTGACGGTTCCCCTGGGTTGGGTCGTGTCCCTCGAAGAAATGACCGATGATCGCCTCGTAGGTATTCACCGACGGGTCAAAGACGACACGAACCGTCTCGGCGTGGCCGGTCATCCCCGTGCAGACCTCGCGGTAGGTCGGATTCGGCGTGAAGCCACCTTGATAGCCGACTGCCGTCGAGACGACTCCGGCCAATCGATAGAACGATCGCTCGGCGCCCCAAAAACAGCCCATCGCGACGTAGGCAACCTCGTGGGCGGGATCGACCGGCGCGTCAAGTCTCGTACCCAAGACCAGATGGGTGCGATCGACGACGATGGGCTCGGCGCGACCCGGCAAGGCCTGCGCCGCAGAAACCATGGAAGTAGACGATTGCATAGTGGCAGATTACGGGTCCCGCGCAGACGTTGCGTCGGCATAGTCTCGGACAGTGGACCACGATCGACTCGAGGACATCATTTCGGCCGTTCGCGCCGACGGTAGGCGGGTGACCGTCGCCAAGCGAGCGGTTGCTCGCGTGCTCGTCGAACAGCCCGACCACCTCAGCGCCGAGGAGATCACCCGGGCCGCCCAACGATACGCATCCGACGTCAGTCCGTCGACGGTCTATCGGATCCTGGAGGATTTCGAACGACTCGATCTGGTCGTCCACGCCCACGTCGGACACGCCGCCACCGTGTATCACCTGGCGGGGGCCATCCACGGTCATCTGGTGTGCACGAACTGCGGTGTCACGATCGAGATCCCGTCGCGCCACTTCGACGCGTTGAGCGGAGATCTGCTGAAGACGTACGGATTCCGGCTTGACCGCCATCATGTCGCGATCGCTGGCTTGTGCGCTCGTTGTCGAGACGAGTGATGCCGGCGCCCCGCGAGCGCACCGTTAGTCCTCGCCGGTCGCTAGATTCGCACCAATCGTGATCTCTGTCGAGCACCTCTCCAAGCGCTATGGCGACACCCTCGCCGTGAACGACCTCAGTTTCGAGGTTCGTCCTGGTGTGGTCACGGGATTCCTCGGACCCAACGGATCTGGGAAGTCAACGACGATGCGCGTCATCATGGGATTAGACGCACCCACGGCGGGTCTCGCAACAATCGACGGCAAGCGCTACCGAGACCTGAAGGCCCCCTTGCGCGAGGTGGGCGCGTTGTTGGATGCCGCGGCCGTGCACCCCGGTCGTACCGCACGCAATCACTTGCTCGCCCTGGCGACCTCGAATCGAATCCCGGCGCGTCGGGTCGAGGAAGTCCTCGAATTCACCGGCATCGCCGCCGTCGCGGACAAGAAGGTTGGGGGCTATTCGTTGGGGATGTCCCAACGACTCGGGATCGCGGCCGCGCTGCTCGGTGACCCACCGGTCCTGCTCTTCGACGAGCCCGTCAACGGACTCGACCCCGAGGGCATCCGCTGGATCCGGGCGTTCTTCCGGACACTCGCCATCGAGGGCAGAACCGTCTTCGTGAGCTCACACCTGATGAGCGAAATGGCCCAGAGCGCGGACGAGATCATCGTGATTGGCCGTGGTCGCTTCATCACCCAGGGCACGGTCGATGAGCTCACGGCGTCCGCCGACGGGACTGTCCTGGTGCGCTCGGCCGATAACGCCGCGCTGCGGCGCCTGCTCGAAGCTGCGGGGACCACGGTGGACTCAGCCAATGACGGGACGATGACCGTGCGCGGGACCAGCGCGGAGTCGGTGGGAACCGCAGCACTCACCGCTGGCATCGCCATCTTTGAGCTCACGCCACAGCGCGCGTCACTCGAAGAGGTCTTCATGGACCTCACCGCTGACGCCGTCGAATACGCGAGCGCCGTCGAGTCGAGGCGTCATGGATAGGGTCACCATGGTCTCGACCACCCACGCGGAGTGGATAAAGTTCCGCACCGTTCGCTCGACGGTCATGGGATATGCCGTCACGATCCTCCTGACACTGGGCATCGGCGCGCTGATCACGACGGCCATTCGGGGTCACTGGCAAACGATGAACTCCCTGCGCCGTTTGGCCTTCGATCCCGTCTCGACCAGCCTCGGCGGAACCCTCTTCGCTCAGTTCGCCGTCGGCGTCATCGGCGTGCTCTTCATCACCAACGAGTACTCGTCGGGTTCGATCCGCACCACATTCGCCGCCACGCCCCGGCGGATCCAGGTCGTGCTCGCCAAACTCGCTGTCCTCATCAGCGTGACAACGGTGGTGGCGGAGGTCGTCGTCTTCGTGGCGTTCATCATGGGCCAACTGATCTACGAGGGCGTGGTGCCAACGGCGACACTCGCTTCGGGGGCCGTGCTGCGATCGGTCATCCTCGGCGGGGTCTACCTCACGCTCCTCGGCACCCTCGGGTTCGGACTCGGCTTGATCCTGCGCCAGCAATCTGCGGCGATCAGCGTCTTCACCTCGCTACTACTCATCGTGCCGATCATCGTGTTCGTCCTTCCCCAAAGCTGGCAGGATTCCGTCACCCGGTATGAACCGTCCTCGCTCGGACACGCCATGATGTCGACCACCGCCCCACTCAATATGTTCGGTCCGTGGACCGCCACGCTCCTGCTCCTCGGGTACGTCGCCGTCGTCCTCGTGGCCGGTGCCTCATTGCTCGTTCGCCGCGACGCGTGAGTAGGGTTGGCGCCATGGAGCTCCTGGACGCCATGCGCACCACCGGGGCCGTGCGAGCCTTCCTCGACGAGCCGGTCTCGGACGCGACGATCCACTCAATCCTCAACTCTGCGCGATTCGCCCCGTCGGGTGGCAATCGCCAGTCCTGGCACGTCATCGTCGTGCACGATCCCGCCACGCGCCGGGTCGTGCGCGACCTCTACCTCAACGCCTGGCACGACTACGTCGCGCACGTGCTCGCGGGCGTCGTTCCCTTCTCCCCCGTCGCGACGGCGGCGGAGCGGGCCGCCGCGCAAGCGCGCTACGACGATGCGGTTCACGCCTCGCGACCCGATGGCTTCCCCGAGACCCTCGACACCGTCCCGGCCATGCTCGTCGTCTGCGCCGATCTCTCGGTACTCGCGGCCACCGACCGAGACCTCGACCGCTATCAGTTCATCGGTGGCGCATCGATCTACCCGTTCGTGTGGAACATCCTGCTCGCGGCGCGCGAACACGACCTCGGCGGGGTCATGACCACGGTAGCGGTGCGAAACGAACCAGACCTTCTTGCGGCGCTGAACATTCCAGCCACCTACGCCGTGGCCGCGATCATCGCCCTCGGACGCCCGAAACGTCGGCTGACCCGACTGACCCGTCGGCGAGTCTCGGCGTTCACGACCGTCGACACCTTCGACGGACCGGCGCTAGGAGAGGTCGCCGAGTAGTTCGACCGTGTCCTGGCCGAGACGACGCGGACCTCGCCGAATAGGCGGACGTCGACCGTCGATGAGCAGCGGCGACCGCATTACACTCGTCGGACCCGTTGGTGTGTCCATGACCCCCACGAAATCGCCACCGGCGATCTGCGGCTGGGCGAATGCCCCCGCCACGTCGAAGATCGGACCGTGCGGTACGCCCGACGCGGCGAGCCGCTCGAGCCAGTAGTTCGTCGGTCGCGTTGCAAAGACCGCGTCCAGGGCCGTGCGCAGGGCCGCAAGGTCGGCGACTCGAGCGGCGTTGGTCGCCCACTCGGTTCGCGAGCGCAGCGCCTCATCGTCGAGCATCGCGACGAGGCGCTCGTACTGCCCATCGGTACCGACGGCGAGCAGGACGTAGCCGTCCGAAGTCGACACCGGACCGTACGGGGCGATACTCGGATGATCATTGCCAAGGCGTCTCGGGTTGACCCCCGTCGAAAGGTAACCCTGCGCCTGATTGATCAATGCGGACATGGTCGACTCGAGCAACGGTGCCTCGAAGCGTCGAGCGTCGTGACCCACGGCCCTGGCGTACAGGCCGGTCAGAAGTCCGATCGTGGCGTACAGACCGGTGACGACGTCGGCCAGCGGTGAACCCACCTTGGTCGGTTCACCGTCGCCGCGACCGGTCACGCCCATCAGTCCCGACCTCGCCTGCGCCAAGAGGTCAAAGGACGGTTGTGCGGAGACCGGACCACCGGAGGTCGCCGGAGTGACACTGACCCAGACGCAGTCAGGGTTCGCGTCGTGGAGCCGATCGATATCGAGTGAAGCGAGCTGATTGGGAAGGTAGTTCTCGACCACCGCGTCCGCTTGGCGCACCAGCTCGATGATCGCCGCGACGTGCGCCGGATCTCGCAGGTCGGCCACGACATTGCGACGATGACGATTCACCGCTAGGTAGTAGGTCGCGTCGTCGCCGAAACGAGGTGGCGCCAGCGCACGGACGGGGTCGCCATCGGGGCCTTCCACCTTCACGACGTCCGCTCCGAGGTCGCCGGCAATCATCGCGCACAACGGACCCGCGAGCACCCGCGAGAAGTCGAGCACACGCAGTCCTTCCAGGGGAAGCCCCGTACCACGGTTCGACTCGTGTATCTCCCAGCGCATTAGAGCACTTTCGACAGGAAACTCTTCAAGCGCTCCGAGGATGGCGCAGTGAGGACCTGGCGTGGATCCCCCGACTCCTCGATGATCCCTCGATCGAGGAAGTACACGGTGTCGGCCACTTCCCGAGCAAATCCCATCTCGTGAGTGACGACAATCATGGTCATCCCACTGCGAGCCAGGTCTTTCATGACGTCGAGCACTTCTCCCACCAGTTCGGGGTCGAGTGCTGAGGTCGGCTCGTCGAAGAGCATCAGCTTGGGCTCCATGGCCAGGGCCCTCGCGATGGCCACGCGTTGCTGCTGGCCCCCGGAGAGTTGGCTCGGGTAATTCTTCTCCTTCGCGTCGAGTCCCACCCGCGCCAGCAGCTCGCGCGCGCGCGTTACCGCCGCGTCGGGTGCGACGTTCTTCACCTTCACCTGACCAATGGTGACGTTGTCGAGCACGGTGAGGTGTTGGAAGAGGTTGAAACGCTGAAAGACCATCCCGATGCGCGAGCGCTCAACGCAGATTTGCTTGTCGCTGCGTTCGTAGAGCTTGCCGTCGCGCGCTTCGTAACCCACCAGTTGACCATCGACGAGCAACTCGCCCGCGTCGTGCTTCTCCAGGTGGTTGATGCACCGAAGCAGCGTGCTCTTACCCGACCCGGAAGGTCCGATGAGGCACGTGACCTCGCCACGGTTCACCGTGAGGTCAACGCCCTTTAACACCTCGACACCGGAGTAGTGCTTGCACACCGCCCGTGCCTCGACCATGGGCACGACGTCCACGCTCACGCCGAGACCTCCCTCGTCATCGCCGGCCGAGGCGTGCGGAACTTCGCCAGGATGCCCTTCGCGTCCTGTCGAAGGCGCGCAATCGGGGTCGGGGGCGGCGTCCGTTGCGCGCCACGTGCAAAGTGCCGTTCCAAGTAGAACTGGCCGATGGACAGCACGGTAGTGATGATGAGGTACCAGACGCTCGCAGTGATCAATAGCGGCATGACCTCGTAGTTCGCGGCGTAGATGTTCTGAGCGGCACCGAGCACCTCGACCACGGAGATGGCACTGGCGAGCGAGGTGGTCTTCAGCATCGAGATCACCTCGTTGCCCGTCGGCGGGATAATGACGCGCATTGCCTGAGGTAGCACCACCAGACGAAGGGTCTGGCCCCGCGTCATACCCAGTGAGCTCGCCGCCTCGATCTGGCCCTCGTCCACTGCGATCAGCCCGGAGCGAGCGATCTCGGACATGTAGGCACCCTCGTTCAGACCCAGGCCGATCAGCGCGGCGCGGAACGGATTGAAGAGGGAGACCGCGTTGATATGCAGGAACGCCACATGCGTGAACGGGATGCCGATCGACAACGACTGGTAGATCGCCGAAATGTTGAACCAGAAGAGCAACTGCACGTACACCGGGGTTCCGCGGAAGAACCAGGTGTAGCTCCATGCCGTCGAGGAGAGCAACCGGTTCGGTGAGAGCCGCATGACAGCGATCGTGATGCCGAGCACGATCCCCATCACCATCGCGAGGATGGTCAACTCAATCGTTAAAAGCAGCCCGTGCAGGATCTCCGATGAGGTGAAATAGTGGAACACGATGTTCCAGCTGAAGCGCCAGTTAGTTACCGGGTGACAGGTACGCAACCCGTTCACGGTGCTACAAGACGTCTGACCGGTAGAGACCTTGGAGAAGAGCGTGTGGACGAGCATGGCCACGACCACGATCATCACCGCACCGGCGATCCACCGTCCGACATGACGGACGGGGACGACCTTTACCGCGTCGCCCCCGTCCGAAGTCATGGTTACGTTTCTAACACAACCGACAACGCAGATACGGTCCTAGGAAGTCGCTCCGTTGAGCTGAATGCGACTGATCGGCAGCGCACCGGCCTGGACGCCGTAGTGGACAAGAATCGCGTGGTAGGTCCCGTTGGCGACCAGCACTTTCAGTGCGGCCTGGATCGCCTTGGCGAGCTGGTGGCCGGCCGCGGTCTTGGGCGTGGCGATCCCGTACGGTGCGACGTTGACGGCCTTACCGACGAGCTTGAACGCGCCCTTGGAGGTCGCCACGATGTATCCGGCGATCTGGCTGTCCGCGAAGCCGAACTGCGCGTGGCCCGACGAGACCGCGACGTTCGCCTCGGTCTGGGTCGAGAAGGTCAGGACGCTCAGCTTCTTGTTGGACGGGCATCTCTTGGCGGTCGTCTGGGCATCGGTCTGCTCGACCGTACCGGTCTCGACCGCGACACTGTGACCGCAGAAGCTCTTCAAACCAGAGAAGCCGAACTTCGACGAGGACTTCGCGTACACGCCTTCACCGGCCTGGAAGTAGTCGACAAAGTTGACCTGGGCCTGGCGGGCCTTGGTGTCGGTGAACGACGAGTTGCCAATGACATAGTGACCCGACTTGATACCGGCAATGATGTTGTCGAACGTCACGTTGTTCTCGTTCACTTTCAGGCCGAGTGTCTTGGCGATCGCGTTAATCATGTCAACGTCGAAGCCGACCATCTTGGTCCCGTTCATGTACTCGTCGGGCGCGTACGTGGCGTCCGTCGCGACCTGCAACACCTTGCCCTTGTATGCCGCCGGCACCAACTTGGCCGCCGCGGCGTTGTAGTGCCCTGTCGGGGACGCTCCCGCGACCGCGCTCGAGGCCAGGACGAGCGTTGCGACGCCCACCGTGGCCAGTGCTTGACGCACGCGTGAAATCCGCTGCATGAATTCTCCCTCACTGTTTACGCCGTTGTGACGCAACCGTTATTGTTATCAGATTGACCCGGTCAACGGGGGTCGGGCGCCCGTGGGACGCCTCCTCGTCTTCGCGCGAAGTCACCGAAGTAGCAGTTGCGCGACGCGCCACTCGCTTTCGCCGACATTTCTCCTCGTCGCGAGGGCCAACGAGGAAGTGAGCCATCTTAGCCGACCCGCTGCGGCCACCGTCCGCGGCGATCCGGCCCGAGGACCATGTCGGTCAGGTCTCTGCCAAGATGCTCCTGGCGCCAGACGAGTTGCTCTTGGGCGGCGGCGAGCACGCGGTCGCCGTCGCGGTACGGCGTGCGCCACGTCGGATCGGCGAGCAGGTCGTAGCACCGGTAGCTGCCATCGCTGAATTGGACGTAGGCCACGTCCATGCTCACCGAAACGGCCAGGTTGCGTCGGCTGAGGAAACGATCGTGGGGCCACGGCTTGCGCCCATCGCCGATGAACAAATATCGGTAGTCCCACTCGTAGTGCGCGGCGTCTCGCCAGGGAACGTCGAGCCCGTCGAGCAGCGGGGTCAGTGACCGGCCGTCGCACTGGGCCGGCGCGTCGACCCCCAACGCGTCGGCCAGGGTCACGAGGATGTCCACGTTCTCAGTGAAACGCTCAATCGTGGCGCCGGCGGCGTCACGGCGTGGATCACGCCAGAGCCCGATCACGTGATAGCTCTGGGGGAAGAAGCCCAGCTTCTGGATGAGACCGTGATCGCCCAACTGGTCACCGTGGTCTGACGTGACCACCACCAAGGTGTCGGACCACTCCCCCCGGTCCTCAATAGCCCGAAGGACACGACCTAGTTGCGCGTCGACCTCGCTGATCATGCCGTAGTACTGCGCACGAAGGTGGCGCATCGCTCGCGTCGACGTCGGTGCCGCGCTCTCCTCAATCGACAGTGCAGCTTCGTGGAGTGGGTGCCGGTCGACGTCGGTGGGCGGAATCGGTAAGTCGACGTCGTCGGGGTCGTACATGGTCGAGTAGCGCCCGGCGGCGCCGTAGGGCGGGTGAGGTCGCAGATAGCTCAGGTGCGCGAACCATCCCGAATCCTGGTGGCCGAGCCATTCGAGAAATCGCGTGGTGAGAAAGCCGCTCAACGAATCGTCTTCGTGACGCTCCGGCTCACCTCGCAACGCGAGTGCCCAACCGCTCGGGACGTCATAGCCCTTGCTGCGAAGGTACTGAACCCACCCCGCCTGACTCTCGGGCAGGTAGAGACCCACGGACATCCCAGGCAGCACACCGTCGTACTCGTCGAGCCGTGGATCGTCGGCACCGTTCGCGCCACGGGGATCGAGTCCCTGGTCGGTGTAGCCGAAGAGGGTGGGGTCATACCCCGCGTGCCGGGCGACGCTCGCGACGCTCGCGACGCCGCTGGCCAGGGGTGTGCCGTTGGCCACGACTCGGTTGTTCATCTGGTACGTGCCGGTGTAGAGCGCCGCACGACCCGGCGCACACGGCGCGGCCTGGGAGTAGTGACGGCCGAGCCGTACCCCCTCGCGGGCGATTCGATCCAGATTCGGCGTGGCTACGAGCGGGTGGCCCGCCGCGGCGAAGGTGTCACCTCGAAACTGATCGAGCGTGACGAACAGGACGTTCACGGACGTTCGACGAGCCGATGCATGTGCGTGGCGATGTCGTCGACGATCGCCAGCGCCTCGGGAAACATCCCGCCGAGGCGGATGAAGCCGTGGACCATGCCTTCAGCCTCCAACAACTCCACGCGCACGCCGTAGTGCTCGAGTAGGCCGGCGTAGGCCACCGCCTCGTCACGCAGCGGATCACAGGACGCCACGACCACAATCGCCGGTGGCGAAGCGGCGAGATCGGTGCTGAGCAATGGCGAGACCCTCGGGTCCGTCGGGTCTGCGCCAGCAAGGTACTGGCCGTAGTCGTAGCGCAGGTGGTCGATCTCGAGCCAGTAACCGGTGCCGTACGCGTGCGCCGAGTCGGTCAACATCTCAGGACCGAGCGTCGGGTAGAGCAGCACCTGGGCGCCGATCCTGAGTCCCTCGTGACGAGTGAGCGTCGCGGCCACGGTGGCCAGCGTCGCCCCCGCCGAGTCACCCATGACGAACATCGTCGCCGCGGGGTCGCCGTACTCCTCGCGGTGTGCGGACACGTGGCGCAGCACGTCGACGACGTCATCGAGGCCAGCCGGAAACGGGTGTTCGGGTGCGAGCCGGTAGTCGACGGCGAGGAATCGCATGCCCGTGTCGACGGCGAGGCGGCGACAAACCCCGTCGTGGGTCTCGAGGTCGCCGACGACGAACGATCCCCCGTGGAAGTAGACCACGAACCCCCGGGCCTCGTCACCAGCGGGAACGTACAAGCGACCGGCGATGCTCCGCCCGGGCAAGTCGAACTGGCACTCGCGGATCTCGGCGAGCGGCACGGGCGTCGGCCACAAGGCGGTCGCCCCCTCGCGATAGGCGACCCGGCGCCGTTCGATGTCGATGGACGAGGGGTGCGGCGCGGGATTCGCGCGAATGTCGTCCACGTAGCGTTGCAGTGCCGGATCAATCATGGAGCCTCCTGCGTGCAGCCTAGGCACCGCCCTCGCGGTGCCGCGACAGAATTCCCATCGCCGTGGCCGACTCGATCAACGAGTCTCGGGCTCGCGGATTGGCCGCGCGCTCGATGATCGCAGTCGCCTGATCGCCCTGACTGTGCCCGAAGATCGATGCAATCCCCTGCTCAGTGATGATGGCGCTGTGTTGAAACGAGCACACCGGATTGGACAACAGCGGGACGATCGTCGACTGGTCGGACTTGTCGTGCCAGGACCGCAGCGCGAGCACCGCCTGCCCACCGCGAGAGTGCAGGGCACCGCTCACGAAGTCGGGCTGTCCGCCAAAACCCGAGTAGACACTCCCGTGGACGTAGCTGGCGTTGGCCTGGGCGAAGAGGTCGACCTCGAGCGCGGTATTGATCGACAGCATCGACGCCTGTTCGGCGATGCGGGCCGGGTTGTTCGCGACCTCGGTTCGACGCATGACGACTCGGGGGTTGCGATGGACCCACCGGTAGAGGTCCGCGGTCCCGTAGAGGAACGTCGACGTGATTACACGATCGGGGTCGATGCTGCCCGAGCGGTCCAGTCCCATCACGCCGTCGCTGATCATCTCGGACCACACGCCGAGGTGCCGGTAACCGTGCATGAAGGTGAGCGCCGCGTCGGGCAACAGGCCAATGCCCATCTGCAGCGTCGAACCATCGCCCGCCAGTGACGCGATGTGCTCGCCGATACTCGCCGCGGCCGGGTCGACCTCGCGCTCGGGCGGTGACGGGAGCGGCTCGTCGACCTCAAGAGCGAGGTCGACGAGTTCGACGTCGATCTCGCCGTCACCGACCGTGTAGGGCATCTGCGGGTTGACCTGGGCGATGACGAGGCCCCCACGTCGCCTCACCTCGTGGATCGCGGCGGGCATGATGTTCACCTCAATGCCCAACGAGATCCGGCCCCGGTGCGGCGCCGACGACTGCACCAGCACGACGTCCGGTGGTCGAGACGTCGCGAAGAGGCGTGGCACGAGCGACAGTCGCATCGGCAAGAACTCGACGTTCGAGGACCGTCGCACACCCTCGCCGAGAAACGGGGACTCCGTGATGAGGCCCTCGCGTTCGGGCCATCCACGCTGCGGGTTCAAGACGAATGCCCGATAACGCTCGAGCGTCCGGTCGATAATGCCAAGCAGTGCCCAAGGCGTTGCGAAGTTTCCGGACACCACGACGCGAGGCTCACGCACGGTCATTGCGGCGACGCGACGTTCGATCTCCCCTGCGTCAACGGTCAGCATGCCGCTCCTCGGTCTTCCCCAGTGTGGCAGGTGAATCCGAGGTCAGCCCATCGATTTGTCGGATAATTCCCATCGACGGACGCCAACGGCGCCATACGTACGGGAAACGCCTCGGGGTTGTCGGCCGGCCGGGCCGACAATTCTTTGGAGCGGACGACCGGGCTCGAACCGGCGACCTCGACCTTGGCAAGGTCGCGCTCTACCAACTGAGCTACGTCCGCGTCGAGGTCCAGTGTAGCCGACGCGCGCGACGGCTGGCCAGCCCAACGAGCCGGTCGCCACCCCCGGTCACCGACCAGAACTGCCAAAACCCCCGGCGCCGCGCTCAGAGCCCGGCAACCCGTCCACCGCATGCAGTGTCACCGCGGGCACCGCGGTGATGACGAGCTGTGCGACCCGGTCGCCCGCGTGCACCACGTACTCGAGCAGTGGATCGTGATTGACGAGCGCAACGCGAATCTCGCCGCGGTAGCCCGAGTCGATCAGCCCCGGCGCGTTCGCGCACGTCACACCGTGGTTGATGGCCAATCCACTTCGCGGCAAGACCAGTCCGGCGAAGCCCGCGGGGATCGCAATCGCGAGACCCGTGCCGACCAAGGCGCGTCCGCCGCCCGGCGCGAGTCGGTGATCCTCCACAGCGACCAGATCAAAACCGGCGTCACCGTCATTGGCGCGGCGCGGTGCCACCGCATCGTCCCGCAACGTTGTGTACGCGATCTCCATCCGTCTGAGACTACCGTCGCGTCGCCGCGCGTAGGTAGTGTCGGGGGATGCTTGCCTGGATGGATCTAGAGATGACCGGACTCGAGCCGGACCGCCACGTGATCGTCGAGATCGCCACGATCATCACTGACGATCACCTCGCAGTCATCGCCGAAGGCCCGGATCTGGTGCTCGGTGCCACCGAGGAACAGTTGAGTCACATGGGTGACTTCGTCACCCAGATGCACACCAAGTCCGGGCTGCTTGAGGCGATCCGCGCTTCGACGATAACCATGGCCGACGCCGAGCGCGCCACACTCGCATTCTTGCGCCAACACATCAGCGAGCCAGCCACGGTGCCGTTGTGCGGCAACTCCATTGGGACCGATCGACGCTTCCTCCAGCGCTACATGCCCGAACTCGAGTCGTTCTTCCACTACCGCAACGTCGACGTCTCGACGCTTAAAGAGCTCGCCCGTCGGTGGCACCCCGACGTGTTGGCCTCGATGCCCGAGAAGGAGACGAACCACCGGGCGTTGGACGACATCCGCGAATCGATCGCCGAGCTAGCTCACTATCGGGACCAGTTGTTCACCCGCCCGCCGTCCGAGTAGTCTCACGCCGATGAGCGACGAGCCGCTTTCCCTGGCGGCGGCGACGGCCCGTCTGACGGAGCCTGGTCAGGTCTTCGAACTCGAAGACCGGGTGGTCGGTGGCGTAGCGATGACGGTGTGGAAAAACGCCCCGTCAACGCTGCGAGACATCCTCGAGATGACCCGTCGCTATGGTGAGCGCGAGTTCCTGGTCTACGACGACGAACGTGTCACGTTCGATGCGCACTATCGACGCGCCGCCGCGTTGACCCACCGGTTACACGACCTCGGGGTCCGAGCCGGTGATCGGGTCGCGATTGCGGCACGCAACCTGCCGGACTGGGTGTGCACGTACTGGGGGATTGTCACGACGGGGGCCATCGCGGTACCGTTGAACGCCTGGTGGACCGCCGACGAGCTCCGCTACGGCCTCGCCGACTCCGGGGCACGGATCCTGTTCGTCGACGAGGAGCGACTTGAACGCGTCCGAGGGTTGTTCGACGAACTAGCCGATGTGGAGCATGTCATCGTGCTCCGGCCGAGCGGTTCCGGCGAACCCGTTGCCGACGAGCACGAACGGGTGCGCGTGGTCGCCTTTGAGGACCTGATGGGAACCGTCGAACTCGATGTGGAACCCATCGACACGTCACTCGACCCCGACGATGATGCCACGATCTTCTACACCTCAGGCACGACCGGACGGCCTAAGGGCGCGGTGGCGACGCATCGGAACATTGTCACCAACCTGATGAACCTCTTCTTCATCAGCCAACGCTCGTCGCTGCGCTTCGGCGATGGACCGGCCGACATTACGACGTACCCGCCCGCCAACCTGCTCAATATCCCGCTTTTCCACGCCACCGGTTGCTTGGCCGTCATGGTGGTCAACGCGGCGGCCGGCGGCCGGTTAGTGATGATGCACCACTTCGATGCCGGCCAGGCGCTGGCGCTCATCGAACGCGAGCGAATCACTGCTATCGGTGGTGTGCCGGCCGTCGTCATGCAGATCCTCGATCACCCGGACTTCCAACGCTTCGACACATCGAGCGTTCGGCTCGTTTCCTACGGCGGCGCGCCAGCACCGCCCGAGCTCGTCAAGCGAATCGGTCTGGCGTTTCAACTCGCCCAACCTGGCAACGGTTACGGCCTGACCGAGACCGCCGCAGCCGTGGCCCTGAACAATGGCCCTGACTACGTGCAGCGCCCATCGAGTTGCGGAACGGCGGTCCCCGTCTGTCGCGTCGCGGTGGTGCCCGAGGGTTTCCTCGGTGACGAACCTCCCGGAACCTACGAGGCGGGTCCAGTGGGTGAACTGTGGATCAAGGGACCCAACGTGGTGCGGGGCTACTGGAACAAACCCGAGGAGACGAAGCGCTCGTTCACTCACGGATGGCTGCACACCGGCGACATCGGCCGGATCGATGACGACGGTTTCATCTACATCGTCGACCGCGCGAAGGACATGATCATTCGAGGTGGCGAGAACGTGTCATCCGTTGCCGTCGAAGCCGCCCTCTTCGAGCACCCTGACGTCGCCGACTGCGCTGTGATCGGCGTTCCCCACCCCCTCCTCGGCGAGGAGGTCGCCGCCGTCATCGTCGTGCGACCAGGACGCGTGCTACGAGCCGAAGAACTCAGTCGGCACGTGAGCCACCGACTCGCCCGCTTCGAAGTACCGACCCGGTACTACTTTCGTGGCGACGCGCTCCCGCGCAATCCCCAAGGCAAGGTACTCAAACGGGCGTTGCGAGAGTCGCTACTCGCCGACTGACTCGACGGAAGACAATCGGTCCAGCTCGGTCAGGATCTCGGCGTCGAGGTGGACGTCGGCCGCAGCGCAGTTCTCCTCGAGGTGCGCGACCGACGAGGTACCCGGGATCGGCATCATGACCTTGGAACGCGCGAGCAACCACGCGAGCGACAGCTGGGCAACTGTGCACCCGGCTCGTGCGGCCAGCTGGTCTAATTCCCCGCCCGGACGCGCCAGTTCACCCGCCGCCACGGGGAACCACGGAATGAACCCGATCCCGTTCTTCTCGCAGTGCTCAAGGACCGGCTCACTGTCGCGATTCGATACGTTGTAGAGGTTCTGAACGGTCGAGATCGGCACCACGGCTCGGGCGGCTTCGATGTCCTCGACGCGTACCTCCGAGAGTCCGACCGCGCGGACCTTGCCTTCGGCGAGCAACTCGCCGAGCAGTCCGAACTGTTCGTCGGCAGGGACCGTGGCGTCGATGCGGTGCAACTGGAAGAGGTCGAGCGAATCCTGGCCTAACCGACGAAGTGATAGTTCGCACTGCTGACGTAGATAAGCCGGTCGTCCGCACGGCGTCCACTGGTCTGGACCGGTGCGAAGCAACCCCGCCTTGGTGGCGACGTGAACGTGGCCGTAGGGGTGAAGCGCCTCGGCGATCAATTCCTCGGAGATGGCGGGACCGTAGGAGTCGGCCGTGTCGATGAAGTCAACCCCCAACTCGACGGCGCGACGCAGCACCGCGATGGCCGCCGCGTGGTCACGCGGCGGCCCCCAGATGCCGGGCCCCGTGATGCGCATCGCGCCGAAGCCGAGCCGTTTCACCGTCTGACCGGCGTACGTGAATGTAGACGTCATCGTAGTTTCTCAATTTCTCTAGATCGGTGGCCACTGCGCCGCCGAACGGCGGTTACCTACTTGTTGGGCTGCGGCGTGAGACGCAGGTAGTCCTTCAGCTTGCGGAAACCCTTCGGGAACTTCGTCTTGGCCTCGTCATCGGTGATCGAATTCGCGACGATGACGTCATCACCGTCTTTCCAGTTCGCCGGCGTAGCCACGGAGTAGCCCGCGACAAGCTGCAGTGAGTCGAGGACTCGAATGATCTCGTCGATGTTGCGGCCGGTGGATGCAGGGTACGTCAGGGTCAGTTTGACCTTCTTGTCCGGACCGATGATGAAGACGCTGCGCACGGTCAAGGTGTCATTCGCGTTGGGGTGGATCATGTCGTAGAGCGTGGCGACCTTGCGCTCCTCGTCACCGATGATCGGGAAGTTGAGGGCCGTGCCTTGCGTCTCGGCGATGTCACCCTTCCACTGCTGATGAGACGCCACGTCGTCGACCGAGACGCCGATTATCTTGGTGTTTCGACTGTCGAACTCGCTCTTGCGGGCGGCGAAGGCGCCCAACTCGGTCGTGCACACCGGTGTGAAGTCCTTGGGGTGCGAGAAGAGGATTCCCCAACTGTCCCCGAGCCACTCATGGAAATTGATTGGGCCATCCGTGGTGTCCGCCGAGAAATCGGGGGCCACGTCACCGAGACGAATCGTCATGTTCGCTCCTTCTTCGCTACATCAGTCGCTCGACTGCGCGGCCAGCCTACCGGGATGGTTTCTCCACCCGGTCGGGACCGAATCGAGCGACCAAGCCCGTACGGCTGGCACCTTGGAGATTCTCAGTTAACGGGAGGTTGCCACCGCGAGCACCCGCATTGTGGCGCCGCTGAACCTGTGTGCGAGCGACGGCGGACCTCGACGCGACTCGTCGATCACCGGCGCCGCCTCGAGGCACGAATCACCCGACGTTTCGCCACGGTGCTCACGGGGGGCGCCAAAGCCTGGGAAACTAACTGGGTGCCAAACTCCGACGAGAACCCCAAACCCGTAGTCGCCGCCTTCGACCTCGACGGTACCCTCACCGAAGGTGGCAGCGTGTTTCGCTGGTTGCGCTGGATCGCCGGGGCTAGGCGCACCTACCTCGCGGCGCTGCGCCTAGCCGTTCCACTCACGGTGGGTGCGATACGCAGTGGACGCGCGGCGGACAACGCGAAGGAGCGTCTGTTTCTGTTGCTACTCGCTGGCCGTGAGGAGACGGACGTCATCGAGCACTCGCGAGCCTTCATCCTCGAGCACCTCGGCGGACGGCTCCGCCCCAAGGCGCTGGCTCGGCTCCGCTGGCACCTCGAGGCCGGACACGACGTGGTGATCGTCTCGGCGTCACCTCAGATGTACGTCAACGTCGTGGCCGAACAGCTGGGCGCACACGGCGCCTTGGGCACACGCCTCGCAGCCGATCCACTCGGTCGCCTGACCGGCGGCTACCTCGGGCGCAACTGTCGAGGCGCTGAGAAGATGCGCCGGTTCAATGATTGGATCGATCAGCGCCACTACTCCGAAGAACCTGTCGTCTACGCCTACGGTAATTCGCGGGGCGACCGACGCCTCTTGCGGCTCGCGACCTACCCGTTCAACGCCGGCAAGATGGGTCGACTGGGGTCGCTGCGTCGCTACCCGAGGCTGACGAGCGAGCCACCTACCACTGCGTGACCGACGACTCGATAGCCACCACCCCGGACGACCGGCCGTCGTACAGTACCTGCAGGGATGCGGCCTTTTCTCGCCAGGCGAGCATCGTGGCGCCCTGCGGCTCGACGAGACCAACGTTGATGTCGTAGACGCCGTCAAGCAACGGCACGTCAGCGAGGTCGACACCGATCTTGTTCACCCCGGGTCGCAATGAAACCGGCGCCGCTTCCGCGTCGTTGCGACTGACCAGCAGTCCGGTTCGGGTGAAGACCTCAATCACCAGGTTTCCACTCACCGCATGGTCGCAGGTGAGCGTGGCGTCAAAATGCAGGTTCCCGCCGTGGCGGACCTCGAAGGAGCCCGATGGTGCCGTGAGCCCGTCGATCGTCACGACACCCGCTCCTCCGGGACGGTGATCGACCACGTCGCCGAGCAAACGCCCCCGGAAGATCCGTAGTGCTTCGGTGACGGGGCCGTCCGCGATCATGTTGCCGTGGTCGAGGACGATCGCGCGATCACAGATGGCCCGGACCGTGTCGGCCTGGTGGGTCACCAACAAGATCGTGCGCCCCTCGCGCTGGAAGTGCCGGATGCGATCGATGCACTTGGCCTGGAATCGCTCGTCCCCCACCGCGAGCACTTCATCGACCACGAGGATGTCGGGATTGACGTTTACCGCAACGGCGAAGGCCAGGCGAACGTACATTCCGCTCGAATAGAACTTGACCGGCGTATCGATGAAGTGTTCGAGTTCGCTGAAGGCCACCACCTCGTCGAAGATGGCGTCGACCATCTTGCGAGTGAAACCGAGCATCGAGCCGTAGAGGTACACGTTGTCGCGACCGGAGAGTTCGTGCTGGAAGCCGGCCCCGAGCTCCAATAATGCCGCCAGGTTGCCCCGGAGTCGGATCTGCCCGGTCGTGGGCTTGAGAACACCGCAGATGCACTTGAGCAACGTCGACTTGCCCGAACCATTGTGTCCAACGATTCCCAAGGTCTCGCCCTGTTCGACCGTGAAATTGATGTCACTGAGCGCGTCGAAGATCTCCGAGGAGCCTGATCGCGGGTGCAGGATCCGCTCCTTGAGCGTCTGATTGCGCTCGTGGTGGATGGTGAAGCGCTTGGAGATGTCTTCGACTTCGATGACGTTGGTCACTACAGCTCCGACTCGAAGTTCCCCTCGAGGCGACCGAAGATCACCAACGCGACGAGGAAAAGTACGATGGCGAAGGCGAGCAGCCCGAGGTTGACGACTGCGAAGGTCGCCATCGACCAGGCCGGCAAGATGTGAAGCGGCAGCCCCGTCGTCGTCGAACGGACCGTCGTGTTGACGTAAAAGATCCGCTGGAAGGTCAAAATGATCGGCGTCATCGGGTTGATGAAGTAGAGCGCCGTGAGCCCGCGGATACGTAGTGCGGGCGCGATTGAGTTCTCGTAGGAGTACACCACCGGCGACACCCAGAACCACAGTTGTAGCACCACGTCCATCAGGTGTCGGACGTCACGCAGGTAGACGGTGATCGCCGACATCACCACCGCGATCGAGGCCGTGAGCAGGTACAAGGCGAGGAACGATATCGGCAGGAGCCAGAGGAAACTCCACGCCGGCGCGTGACCAATGATGGCGAGGAAGATGGCGAGCACCACGACTTGGATCACGAAGTAGATCACCGAGGCGCCGACGTTGGACAGCGCCAGGATCTCCCGGGGGAACGACACCTTCTTGACCAGGCCGGCGCGATCGACGATCACGCCGGTCGCGCTGCTCACCGCACTTTGGAACATGTTCCACACGATGAGTCCGGCGAAGAGGTACACGACGAAGAGCGGGATGCCGTTCTTCAGGAACACGGAGAAGACGAGGTAGTAGGTCGCGAGCGTCAGCGCGGGAGAGAGCATCGACCAGAACAACCCGAGTGCCGAACCCTTGTACTTGATTCGTATGTCCGAGGTGATGAGACTGAAGAGCAACTCACGGCGCTCGATCAGGTTCGCGAGTCTCGTACGCAGACTCGCCCGTGCACTGACGACGCGAACCGGTGATGCAACGAGTGACCGTTGCTCCGCCGTCGATGGCTCGTCCACTAGGCCCCTTGGCGAATGGCCGAACGGTCGATCACGGCGTCGATGAAACCGTACTCAACCGCCTCCTGGGCGGTGAACCAACGGTCTCGATCCGAATCCGCCTCGATCCGCTCCACGGGCTGACCCGTGTGGAACGCGATGCGATCGGCAAGCATCTTCTTCATGTAGACGATCTGCTCGGCCTGGATGGCGATGTCCGACGCCTGTCCCTGCATACCGCCGAGCGACGGCTGGTGCATAAGGATGCGGCTGTGCGGCAGGGAGAAGCGCTTGCCGGGTGTGCCCGCGCAGAGCAGGAACTGCCCCATCGACGCCGCCATGCCCACACAAATCGTCCTGATATCGCAGTTCACGTACTGCATCGTGTCGTAGATGGCCAGTCCGTCGGTCACCGATCCACCGGGCGAGTTGATGTAGAGGCTGATGTCCTTGTCGCGGTCCTCAGCCTCGAGCAGCAGTAATTCAGCGCAGATCCGATTCGCCGTGTTCTGGTCGACCTGAGAGCCGAGGAACACGATCCGCTCACGCAGCAGTCGCTGATTGAGGTCGTTCGCACCCATTCCTTCGGCCATGGCGGAGTTGTTCATGGCACCAATCTACTGGACGTGCACGCGCCCGCTTCGTTGGCGACCTAGTCTGGAGCCACTCGCGGGCGTGGCGGAATTGGCAGACGCGCTGGTTTTAGGTACCAGTTCTTCGGAGTGTGGGTTCGAGTCCCTCCGCCCGCACCATCACCCGACGATGCTCCAGCGCTCGTCGCCCCGCCGGACCAGACGGCACACAACCCAACGCTTGGGGATTTGATTCATCTGCTAGCGTGTACGGGACGTTCGCCGCACATCGCGGTGGAGACCGATTCGACCGTGACATTTCGGGTTGGGCTCACCTCAACCCACAGGAGTCATCGTGTCCGTATCCTTCGCCGACCTCGGCGTGCCCACCAACCTCGTCGATCGCCTTCGCGCCCGCGGAATCACCGACTCCTTCCCCATCCAGGAAGCGGCCATCCCCGACGCACTCGCGGGACGCGACGTCGTGGGCAAGGCAGCGACGGGCTCGGGCAAGACGCTCGCGTTCGGACTACCCATGCTCGCCAGGCTCGGCACGGCTCGCCCGCGTCAGCCACTCGGGTTGATTCTCGTCCCCACCCGGGAGCTCGCGTCCCAGGTCCAAAAGGAGTTGGCCCAGTTGACCAACGACCGTGGGCGTCGGATTATCACCATCTTCGGTGGTACCTCGTACAACACGACGCGCAAGGCATTGAACGCCGGCGTAGACCTTGTGGTGGCCTGTCCCGGACGACTCGAGGACCTGCTTGAGCAGCGCGCCCTCGACCTATCCGCCGTGACAACCGTCGTCGTCGACGAAGCCGACCGCATGGCGGACATGGGATTCCTTCCCGCAGTGCGTCGCATCGTCGGGGCGACCCCATCGGATCGCCATGTGATGCTCTTCTCCGCCACGATGGGCCCTGACGTGGCGACCCTCGTGAATGCCTTCACCCACGACGCAATCATCCACGATGTGGTGGGCGACGAGGCACCGAGCGACGTCGACCACTACTTCTGGCGGGTCGCTCGCGACCAGCGCCCCCAGGTGACGGCCGACATCGTTGAACAGTATGAGCGTGCCATCGTCTTCACCCGCACCAAGCACGGCGCCGACCGGCTCGCCCGTCAGCTCGGCGAACGTGGCGTGTCGTCAGTCGCGTTACACGGAGACCGGACACAGGCCCAGCGTGAGCGCGCCCTGCGAGCGATGAAGAACGGTGAGACGCGGGTCCTCGTGGCGACGGACGTCGCCGCCCGTGGTATCCACATCGATCTCCTACCCGTCGTCGTGCACTACGACCCGCCCACCCAGGCGACCGACTACCTCCACCGCTCCGGTCGCACCGGACGCGCAGGCGCGACGGGAGCTGTCATCTCACTCGTGAGTGATGACGTCGCCGGGCACGTGAAGCGGATGCAGCGATCGCTCGGCATCCCCACCACGCTCGACGACCCGCAGAACGCGACCGCGATCCGTCTCGGCGCCGTGGACGACGCTGCCGCCGCCCAGTCTTTGGACGAACGTCCGCGGTCGCGCTCGAGCCGCCCAGCCGAATCCAACCGGCGTGACAGTGCCGACCGTTCTGCGAGCCGCTTCGGCGAACGCACACGGGAGCGGAGCGAAACTCGACGCAGCCGTACCGCGCCGACTGACGCACGCAGCGAAGCGCGCGTGCCACGCACGTCGCGCGACGAGTTCCGATCCGACGCGTCGCGCCCCGCTGACCGGTCGACGTCTCGAGCCCCACGTGAGCAGTACCGCGAGTTGAAGACCTCGGGTACGACAAAGCGGTCGGCCGCGGGACACGCGGTGGTCAGTTTCTTCAACGACTCCAAGGGATTCGGCTTCGCGAGTGACGAGAAGGGCGACGACCTGTTCATCCACTTCTCCAACATCGTCGGCGATGGCTTCAAGACCCTGAGTCAGGGTCAGACCATCGCCTATGACGAAGCAACCGGCCCCAAGGGTCGCGAGGCTCGCAACGTTCGTGTCGTCACGGGCAGCGCACGTCACCGGTAGCATTGCGAACCGTGACTGATAAGCCTCTCGTTGAGCCGCACCTCGGTGAACCACCGACCGAACTGATCGTTGAAGACCTCGTCGTCGGTGAGGGGGACGTCGCCGCGGCGGGGCAAACCGTCGCCGTCCACTATGTCGGCGTGAGCGCATCGACCGGCCAACAGTTCGACGCATCGTGGGATCGCGGCGAACCCTTCGCATTCCCACTCGGCCGTGGCTACGTCATCACGGGCTGGGACCAGGGTGTGATGGGTATGCGAGTTGGAGGACGACGTCGCCTCGTGATTCCTTCTCACCTGGGCTACGGCGAGCGCGGTGCTGGCGGTGTCATCGCACCGGGCGAGACCCTGATCTTCGTTGTCGACCTACTCGAGGTCCACTAGCCGAGCAGATACGGCGACGAATCACGTGCCAACAGCCGCTGATAATCGCCGTATCGCTCGCAACAGATCTCGGCCACGAGCCGAAGTCGGTCGTTGGGATTGCTCAAACTCAGGACTTTGAACTGATCGAGCGTTGACATCGGCGTCATCGCACAGAGCTGCCAACTACGTACCGACGGGTTCGGGTCCATCGCGCAGTCATGGCGCAGCGACTCCTCGGTCACCACTTCGCTGCGCAGTGCCCGAAGTGCGCGCACGGCGGACTCGGTCGACTTGAGCAGGGCCGGTTCGATCTTGATCTCGTCACAGCACCGTTCGTGAACCACCGCACGCGGATACGGCGCGTCAGCAAGCCACGCCGACACCTCGACGCACTGGGTTCCCTCAACCCTGAGCAGGGTCTGGCCGTTGGGCAGTTTCTGAGAGCCCAGGATCCGAAGCACCGTGCCGACGCACGTGCGTACCTCGCCGCCGCCGACTTCGGCACCCCTTTCGATCATGCAGGTGCCGAACTCTTGGTCGTCGGGGAGTTCCTGCAACATCGCTTGATAGCGGGGCTCGAACACGCACAGCCCCACCACTTGATGTGGGAAGACCACCATCCCCAAGGGAAACATGGGTAGGACGCCGTCGTTCACAGTTCCAGCCTAAAGGTGAACGCTCCGTGAAGCACCGATCACGACCCGAGTCGCGCGGCCAACGCCGCCAGGGCGCGCGCCCGGTGCGAAACGGCATTCTTCTCGTCGGCGGTCACTTCCGCGAGGGTCCGCCCGCCCAACGCCGCGCTCGCGAACACGGGGTCGTATCCAAAACCTCGTTCCCCGCGAGGCTCCTCGACGATCCAGCCGTCAAGGGAACCCTCGACGGTCAACGCCGATCCGTCTGGGTACGCCACCGCGATGACGGTACGGAATCGCGCGACCCGATCCGCACGGTCGACCTCTGAGAGCTCGCTCAGTAATTTTCTCACGTTGTCGGCGTCGATCGCTGACGGTCCGGCGTATCGGGCGCTGTGCACGCCGGGTGCACCACCGAGGGCATCGACGAACAGGCCGGTGTCATCGGCTATCGCCGGCTGGCCGATGGCAACGCAGATCGCGTGTGCCTTCAGTAACGCGTTCCCTTCGAGGGTGTCACTCGTCTCAGCGACATCCGGCACGTTGGCGGGCCGTGCCGCCACGTCGATGCCTACCTCGGCGAGCACCCAGCGCATCTCGTTGGCCTTGTGCGCGTTGGCCGTGGCGAGAACAAACGTAAGTCCCATCATCGTGTCCGAGGGGTTGGCGGCGTCGCCAACACGAGTCGCTGGGCTTCGTGGATCGACGTGATCCCTTCTGAGGCCAGGTCCAAGAGTTGATCGAGTTCCGTACGGCTAAAGGCGGTGCGTTCCGCGGTGCCCTGGACCTCGACGAAACCACCCGAGCCGGTCATCACGACGTTCATGTCGGTCTCGGCTGACGAATCCTCCTCGTAGGGAAGGTCGAGCATCGGCACCCCGTCGACGATGCCCACCGACACCGCGGCCACCAGGTCGGTGAGCGCGTGGCTGCGGATCGTGCCGTCATCGACGAGGCGCGTGATCGCATCGTGCAGCGCCAGGTATCCCCCACTGATCGACGCCGTGCGCGTGCCACCATCGGCCTGCAGGACGTCACAGTCAACGATGATCTGCACGTCCGCGAGCAGCGTGAGGTCGGTAACCGTGCGCAACGATCGCCCGATCAGCCGCTGAATCTCTTGGGTGCGCCCGGACTGCTTGCCGCGCGCCGCTTCACGTGACGCTCGCTCGGGCGTCGATCCGGGAAGCATCGAATACTCGGCCGTCACCCAACCGCGCCCCGACCCTCGAAGCCATCGCGGCACGTCGGTCTCGACCGATGCCGTGCAGAGCACCCTCGTCCTGCCGACTTCGACGAGAACTGAGCCCGCCGCCATCTCGGTGTAGTCGCGGATGAACCGCAGTGGACGGGCCTCGTCGTTGTTACGTCCGTCGGATCGCGTGGTCATGGTCTCCCTCTCATCGGTGCGAACACCGTAGTTGACACCACGAACTCGTTAAAAGTAGATGATCCGCTTCGCCCGATCGACGACGTCGTCGATGTCGTCGCTCCAGGCACCGGTCGAGAGGTACTTCCATCCGTCGTCACAAACGATCGTGACGATCGTCGCTGTCTGGTCTTCGGGAATCGTCGCGGCGCACTTGACCGCACCGGCCATGATTGCTCCCGACGAGATTCCAACAAAGAGTCCGACCTCGGTCATCGCCCGGGTCCATTCGATCGACTCGCGTGGGCGAACAACAACCTTTCGGTCGAGCAGATCTACGCCATGGTTCTCGATGAAAATCGGCGGGATGAATCCGTCGTCCAAACTGCGTAGACCGTCCACCATCTCGCCGCTGGGCGGTTCGACGGCCCAGATCTGAACCCCCGGCTTGTGCTCCTTCAGATACCGCCCGACACCCATGAGTGTGCCCGATGTGCCTAGTCCGGCGACGAAGTGGGTCACCTCGGGTACATCCGCGAGAATCTCCGGCCCGGTCGTCTCGTAGTGCGCCATCGGGTTGGCCGGATTGGCATACTGGTAGAGAAAGACCCAATCGGGGTGCTCTGCCGCTATGGATTGGGCCATGCGCACTGCGCCATTTGACCCCTCCGTCCCTGGCGAGTCGATGATTTCGGCACCCCACGCCAGAAGCAACTGGCGCCGTTCCGGGGAGACGTTGGTGGGCATCACGACCTTCAGGTGATATCCCCGCATCCGGCACACCATCGCTAGCGCAATCCCTGTGTTCCCCGAGGACGGCTCGATCAGTATCTGGTTGTCGCGTCCTGGGATGAGTCGACCGTCACGTTCCGCCGCGCGAACGAGTGACAGCGCGACGCGGTCCTTCACCGAACCCGCCGGGTTTCGTCCTTCGAGCTTGGCCAAAATCGTGACGTTAGGCCTCGGTGAGAGCGCGCTCACGTCCACGACGGGGGTCGATCCCACGAGGTCGAGCACCGACTGCACGCGGGCCACTAGGCGACACCGCCGGCGACCGCGGGCAGCAACGTGATCTCGTCGTCTTCCCCGACCGGTGCGTTGACACCACCGATATAGCGAACGTCATCGTCGTTGACGTAGACGTTCAGGAAACGGTGCAGGGTGCCATCTTGGTTGAGCAGTTGCCCCTCGATTGCCGGATACGTGGTGGTCAACTCAGTGAGCACTGCACCGATCGTCGACCCCTCAACCGTTACCGTCGTCAATCCGCCCATCGCTGGCCGGAGCACCGTGGGGATTCGCACTGTCGCCGCCATCACATTCTCCTTCACCGGTCCAATTACGACCTTTTCGGTCGAATTTAGTGGTCACCCCGTGCGTCGTGACCTACGACGAACGCGACGGACGATAGAAGGCCAGGAGTTGGGCCGCCGCGGCACCCAGGCCGACCACCAGGGTCACGCCGAGATGCACTGACGGTGTCCACGCGAAGATGTTCCACAGGTGATCAAGTGAGTACCGGCCCGCCCCGAACGTACCCGGGATCAACGTCGTGACCGCGACGCCAAGGGTGTACTCGACTCCCTCGCCCTTGTTGAAGATGAAGAACCCGTTCTTTCGGTGCACCGTCGCGATAGCGACCACCATGAGCGACATGAGACCCGCGGCCGCGAGCGTCGTCAAGAGCCCGAACACGAGCAAGACCCCAACACCGACCTCCGTCGACGCCGCCATGAGCGCGTTCAGCGCGCCGTAGCGAACGCCAATCGACTCGAACCACTTCGCGGTCCCCGGCAACTTTCCACCACCGAAAAACTTCCGGTATCCGTGCGCAAAGATCATGGAGCCGAGGAACAACCGTAACGCGAGCAACACCAGGTTGTATGAGATCGAATTGGTTGCGATGCTCGTCACTGGCAGAACCCCCTCGTGGCGACGGGAGACCCGTCACTCCTCAATGTAGATGTCCTCGCTGGTCACCGTGTCATCCTTGATCCGAAAGCTACGCACGACGGCTGGTATGTCGCGAAGCGAGACCAGAATGTAGTGCCAGGCAGGATCGGGTGCCTGACGCACGTCGGTTGGGCTCGGATAGGCCTCGGAGTGCGTGTGCGAGTGAAAGACCCCGAGCACCGCGGACCCCTCGTCGTCGACTCGGCGGAAGGCCCGCAAGAGCACGCGACTGTCGATCTCGTAGACGCGGGCCGATGCCGCGACATTCGGGCTCGGAACGATTTCGGTGGCCGTGGCATCATCACCGTCGACTCGTCCGATGAGGAGTCCGCACCCCTCATTCGGCAACGCCCGAATGCACGTCGCGACCATCGCGTTTCGGATTGCCGGGGTCAATGTCAGCACGGGCCCACCCTACCGACCAGAGATTGCAGACACGCTGGTCACTACGCTGGACGCGTGGCACGAGCCAAACAGATTCAAGAACGTCGCGCCAACGCCAAGGCGAACGCGAACGGCGACCGTGTGGTCGCCACGAATCGGCGCGCCCGGCATGACTACGAGATCGTCGAAACCCTCGAATGCGGCCTAGTGCTCACCGGCAGTGAAGTGAAGTCGCTGCGAGAAGGCAAGGCACAGATCACTGAGAGCTACGCCCGGATCGACGATGGTGAGCTCTGGCTGTTCGCCTCCCACATCCCACCGTGGAGCTACGCCGTTGGATTCGGGAGTCACGACCCAGATCGGAAACGGAAGCTCCTCGTCCATCGCCACCAGATAAACCAGTG
>JAJYPU010000098.1 GCA_021795095.1 Actinomycetes bacterium
CGATCTCTCCGCCTTTGGGGACAGATCGACCACTTCCACAACCGCTGCTCGCCAGGGCGTCCCCTTGTTGTAGTATTCAATTAATCACTTGAATGGAGCGGTGGTGCAGCCTCGGGAGTTCAAAGACGCCATCTTCGAACAGTTGGCGAACGTCGCGGGCGCTTTCGCGAGCCCCAAACGCATCGAGATCATCGAGCTGCTCTCGCAAGGCGAGCGGAGCGTCGAATCGATCGCCGCTGCGACCGCCATGACGGTCGCGAACACCTCGCGCCACCTCGGCATCCTTCGCACCCACGGCATGGTCCTCGCACGACGCGACGGCACCTACGTCATCTACCGGATCGCCGATGAGTCGGTGATTCTGGGCTACCGCCATCTGCGAGCTCTCGCCGAGTCCCGCATCGCTGAGATCCGCCAGCTGGCATCCGCCTTCTTCGGCGAGGTCGACGGCGCTGAGCCGGTCGAACTCGACGAGCTGCTCGCGCGCGCCCAGTGCGGTGATGTCGTCATCGTCGACGTCCGGCCCCGGCTCGAGTACGACGCGGGACACCTCGACGGGGCCCTCAGCGTCCCATTAGAGGAGATGGCAAACCACCTCGACCGCTTCGCCGACACCACCGTGGTCGCCTACTGTCGTGGTCCCTACTGCGTGCTCTCGGCCCTCGCCGTCGCCCAGTTGCGCGGAGCCGGCATCACGGCCAGTCGCCTCGCCGATGGGCCAGTGGAATGGAGCGCCGCAGGGATCGAGCTCGCCCGGTCGCCCATGCTTAAAGCGCCCCACCACCCGGCCACCCGCGCACGAGCGTCGGAAGCGACACGGTCATGACGGCACCGACGAACTCAACCAGTCCGAGCGTCAGGCACCAGCAACCACGAACGATGCAGCGACGCGATGCTCGGCTGTTCCTGCAAGGCTCAGCCGTCTTCGTTCGTCGAACCCATCTCCCATCCGCCATGGCGGTGAAAGGTCTCTCATGACGAGCACGGCCAAGCCCCAGACCATCGTCGTGCTCGGCGGCGGCGTCGGTGGCGTCGCCACCGCGAACCGACTGCGTCGCCGACTCGACCGGCGCCATCGGGTGATCCTGATCAACCGCGAACCGAACTTCACCTTCGCCGCATCCTTCTTATGGGTGATGTCGGGCGCGCGAACACCCGCACAGGTGACCCGACCACTGCGCTCACTCGAACGTCGCGGCATCGAGGTCGTCATCGCGGAAGTGGAGTCCATCGATCCGAGCACCCGAACGGTCGTCGCCGGTGGTAGCACGTACGACGCGGACCACCTCGTTATCGCGCTGGGCGCCGACTACGCCACCGGAACCGTCGCAGGCCTCGAAGACCACGGTTACACCTACGCGACCCTGGCGGGTGCGACACGACTCCACCAACGCCTCGAGACTGAGACCGCCGGTCGCGTCCTCGTCGTGACCGCGTCCCCGCTCTACCGGTGCCCGGCCGCGCCGTATGAGTCGGCGTTGCTCATCGACGAAACACTCCACCGGCGAGGGGTGCGCGGCGGGGTAGGAATCACCCTGCACAGCGCCGAACCGGCACCGATGGGTGTCGCCGGTCCTACCGTTTCAGCCGCAGTCACCGCACTGCTCGCCCAGCGTGACATCGACTACCACCCCGGCCACCAGATCACCACGGTCGAGCCCGACCACGCCAACTTCGCCGACGGGGCGAGCGAGCCATTCGACCTGCTCGTCTACATGCCGGCGATCCAACCGCCACGCGTCCTCGCCGACTCGACACTCGTCGGTACGTCGGGCTGGATCGAGACCGAGCGAAGCACGCTCGAGACCACCTTTCCCAACGTCTACGCCATCGGCGACAACGTCCACCTGCCCCTCAGTATCGGCAAACCACTCCCGCGCGCGGGCGTCTTCGCCCACGCCGAGGCACTCGTCGTCGCCGACAACATCGCCTCGCGCATCGAGGGTCGACCACCCAGCGCCCGCTTCGACGGCCACGGCGGCTGTTTCATCGAGTCGGGCTTTTCCAAGGCCGGCTACGGATCGGGCGACTTCTTCGCCGAGCCCGCGCCGGCGGTCACGGTCACGGCACCGTCGCGCACCCGACACTGGGGCAAGGTCGCCTTCGAACAGACCGTGCTTCGCCGGTGGCTATGACCGAGAACTCCATCTACCTCGACCACAACGCCACCACACCGCTCGACCCGGCGGTGCTCGAGGCGATGTTGCCGTACTTACGCGAGGCGTTCGGCAACCCGTCGAGCGACCATGCGCTCGGTCGCCGCGCTCACAGTGCGCTCGAGGACGCTCGCGACGCCGTCGCCACCCTCATCGGCGCGAACGTCGACGAGATCATCTTCACCTCCGGTGGCACCGAGTCCACTAACCTCGCCATCCGCGGCGTCGCCGCGACCGCAGCGACGCCGCGGCGACGGATTGTCACCTCGTCGGTCGAACACCCCGCCACCGCAATGACCTGCGACGCGCTCGCGGCCCAGGGCTGGACCGTCACGCAAGTGCCGGTGACCACCGAAGGCGTCCTCGACGTCGGTGCCGCGGAACGCGCCTTGGGTGCCGACGTGGCACTGGTGACGGTGCTGCTCGCCCAGAACGAGACCGGTGCCGTCATGCCCGTGGCCGACGTGTCACACGCGGCGCGGGCCCACGGGGTCCTCGTGCACAGTGACGCCGCCCAGGCCATCGGCAAGATCGACGTCGACGTCAATGAGCTCGGCGTGGACTTGCTATCGATCGCCGGTCACAAGTTCTACGCGCCCAAGGGTGTCGGGGCGCTCTACGTTCGCTCAGGCGTGCGACTCGCCCCACTCGCCTACGGCGGTGGCCAGGAACGCGGGCTGCGTCCGGGCACCGAGAATGTGGCGAGCATCGTCGGGCTCGGTGTCGCGGCCCGCCTCGCGGGGCAGCGTCGCTCGAGTGAGGCCACCCGACTGGCTGCGCTGCGCGACGACCTCTGGCGCACACTGGCGCAACGGATTCCAACGCTCGTGCGCCACACACCGATGCACGCGAACCTGCCCAATACGCTCAGTGTCTCCTTTCCCGGCGTGCGCGGCAAGGACCTCCTCGCGGGTGCGACCGGGATCATCGCCTCGACCGGGTCCGCCTGTCACGCGGGAATCGACGCACCCGCCGCGACCCTGCTCGCGATGGGCGTCGAGCCAGACCTCGCCATGGGGGCGATTCGGATCTCTCTCGGCCACGGCAACGACGACTCAGACGTGGCAACAGCGGCCGATGTCTTGTCCCGTGCGTACACCAACCTCCTCCACACCGGATCGTGACATCAGAACGCGAGCCGTCAGCGCTACGAGATCACTGATTGCCTTCATGGAGAGGTCACGTCGGGTGTTTCGTGGCGATCGCGAGTGAACGCTGCAGGGTGCGGCGTTTGGAGGAGGTTCTGGTGTTTTTAGCGGCATCGACGGGGGATTCACGTCATATGTGAGGCGTGTCTACCGTGATGCTCCGATCACACTGATTCTGATACCGGGCGGGCAACGCCGTCTAACCCGGCATCCACAAACTCCCACGGTTCATTAGACAATGGCGCATTCAAGCACCGCGTACGAGCAGATCACTGTTCTTGATCGGGCAATCCCGTCTGCTCTAACAGATTGGTCAGGCGGCGGACATTGCGCCGCGAGCGCCGACCCGGCGGCGGCGCCTCGCGCACGGCCGCAAGAATGAAGCGTTGCTGGTGAGGCTCTAGTGGCGTGGACCCCGCCCGCTCGAGCAGCGTTGCTGGCTCGAGATGGCCAGACTGGAAGAGAGCACGAGCCCATGCGAAGTCTTTATCGCGACCGGCAGCCAACTTCGCAACCGCTAGGTCGTGAATCTCGGGGTAGATTCCCGTCACGTCCCTCTGCCCACTGGACGTCGCTCTGTGAACTCGCCCTTCCCAGCCAGGGGGCAAGACCAGAAGTGCGCGACCGACCCCCTCCGCGTAGTAGCCGTACGTCTCATGGAAGAGGGTGTCTTCTCCGATCGCGCCGTTGATCTGGGTGGCCTTGAGGTCGTTCGGGTCATCAAGTGCCACCAGGTCTGCTTCGACTGACAGCGTGGCGAGTTTCGGCAACCCTTCGGGGAACTGGGCGAGAGCCGCTTGCGAACCCGCAACGATGACCTCGTCCTCGTTGATCACGTCACCCGCGGCGCGCACGATGTGATCGAGATCCTCACGTCTCACGGGCGGTTCTCTACCAGTTCACGCCCCGCACCAATCGCGACCGCAATCTCTTGGCGGACGTCGTCGAGCGATCTGCCGGCCTTTTCTGCGACTCGTACCCCGTCGGTACGCATGATCACCGCAAGGCGCTCTTCGTCGCTGAGCACGCCAGCGAACGGAGACGCTTGGCGTAGATCTCGCGCCGCCTGGTCGGTTGACGTCATCACCCGTATCAGTCTGGCGACTGGTCCATCGATGAGGTCCTCCCACGCAGCGAGATAGGGCTCGGTGTTCGCGCCGGTATCCGCCGCACGCAGCACTTCCAGGTTGCGTCGCGCGCGCTCAAGCACACCCGCGGCGTTGTCTTCGATCTTGGCTGCAACAGCTCGGTGCATCTCGAGCGTGCGAATCTCGGGGGCCGTGAGGCGCGGGCGCACCTCGACGATGAGGTCGCAGCCGGCGGCCGCGGCGATCCGCTCCAAGGTGGCGAATCCTGGGTCATGACGGCCCTTCGCGTAGTCGATGAGAGCCGAGTGCGTTGTACCAGCGCGACGGGCTAGCTCTCGCCCGGAGAGTCCACTCGTGCGCCGGAGACTGGTCAGGATCTCGTCGATGTTCTTCATAGTGGTAGTATAACGCATACCACTAACAGCGCCGTGACCGGGCGGTCGCGCACTCGGACTTGGCGCAAAGCCCCGAGAACAGACGGCCGTTCGAGCGAATTCGAGAGCCACCACATGCAAGGGCAGGGTTAGACGGCGTTGCCCGCCCGGTATCAGAATCAGCGCGATCAGGGGCATCACGGTAGACACTTCACCAATGACGTGAATCTCCCGTCGATTGTCGTTAAAAACACGAGAGTGCACCAAACGCCGAACGATAACGCTGCGTCAAAGACCGTCGGTTGGTTCAGCGTGGCACCGAGTCACGGTGACCAACGCGACGAAGTCACAACAGTCAGGTAGCGAGATCGTTATAATATCGTTTAGCCACTTAAGCGATATTATACCGACACTGTGAAAGCTCACGTGATGCGACGACCCCATACGTTTCACCCACAAACCCTTGACGCGGCACAGTTTCTCGGCGTCGAAATCGCCCGGGCTCGGCGCGATCGGCGCTGGACCACCGCGGAACTAGCCGAGCGGGCGGGCATCTCGCCGGTCACCCTACGCAAGATCGAACGAGGCGAGCCCACCGTGCAACTCGGTTCGGCCTTTGAGGTCGCCACCCTCCTCGGAATCGTCCTGTTCGCCCCTGATCGCCGAGAGCTCACGACGATGCTCGAACACGCGCGCACGCGCCTCCAACTCCTACCCGCCCGCGTACGCGAGTCCACTCACCGGGATCACGATGCCTTTTGAGTCGACTCCAGCGAACGTCTACGTCTGGGCGTGGCTGCCCGGTGCCACCGAGCCAGTCGTCGCTGGCGTCTTGGAAGCGGACGGCGCTGTGATCACCTTTCGCTACGGTGAGAGCTTCTTGGGTCGCGACGATGCCATTGCGCTGTACTTCCCAGAGCTGCCACTGCGCCGTGGTCCGATCCGTCCCGTCGCGGGACTGCGTATCGCGGGCTGCATCGCTGATGCAGGTCCGGACGCATGGGGCCGACGAGTGATCCTGCACCGCACCGCGGGCGAGGGGCGACCTTCGAACGGGGTCGAGCTGAACCCGCTGACCTTTCTCCTCGAATCGGGTTCCGAGCGGATCGGAGCGCTCGACTTCCAGGCGAGTCCGAGTGACTACGTACCGCGCTCAATCCGAGCAACCCTGGAGGAACTGATGCAGGCCACCGAGCGGCTCGAGGCCGGCGAGCCGTTCTCGCCCGAGCTCGACGCCGCCCTGCTGCGCGGTTCCTCGATCGGCGGTACGCGCCCGAAGGCGTTGCTCGAGGACGCCGGACGCACGCTCATCGCGAAGTTCTCATCGCGCACCGACCCGTACCCCGTGGTGAAGGCGGAGGCCGTCGCGATGGAGCTGGCCCGACGCGTCGGACTCAACGTGGCTGCTACCGAGGTCGTCGAGTCGCTCGGGCACGATGTTCTGCTCATCGAGCGTTTTGACCGTACTGGCCTAACCAACGAGCGGCGGATGATGGTCTCGGCACTCACCATCCTCGAGTTGGACGAGATGATGGCCCGTTACGCCACCTATCCCGCACTGGCTGACGTCATTCGTGAACGGTTCACCAAGCCCAAGGAGACACTGCACGAGCTCTTCTCGCGCATCGTCTTCAACATCTTGGTTGGCAACACCGACGATCACGCTCGAAACCACGCCGCGTTCTGGGACGGCTCGTCGCTCTCGCTGACGCCGGCGTACGACATCTGCCCCCAAACCCGCTCCGGTGGCGAGGCCGTCCAGACCATGGCCATCGCACGCGACGGGTTCCGTTTCAGCCAGGTAATCGGGTGCGTGAACGCCGCGTCGACCTATCTGCTGACGACCGCTGAGGCGCGAGCGATCATCGACCACCAACTCGCCGTGATCGCAGCTCAGTGGTCCGACGCCGCCGACGTCGCACGCCTGTCGGAAGCGGAACGATCGTACCTCTGGCAGCGACAGATTCTCAACCCATTCGCGACCGACGGCTACATCTCGTAACGCGACTCGCACCGGTAACACGTTCGCGGACCGATTGGGCTAGTACTCTCACCGCGCCTGGCTTTGCTGGAACCGAATCGTCGAGCGACGAACCGCGTCGTCTTACGCAGCGCCTGCCAAGAATCCGCGGCTCTCACGGGAGACGGAGGCGGGCGGTATGCGGCACCGAGCCGACAA
>JAJYPU010000099.1 GCA_021795095.1 Actinomycetes bacterium
CCCGACGGGCCGACCCGACTGGACGAGCATCGTCTCGTCGCCCTTCAGGGTGGTGAGTGTGCGCACCAACGCGTCGAAACTGCGCCAGTCGCGCGCGGCGCGTCCCGTGCCGCCGTAGACGACGAGGTCATCGGGCCGTTCGGCCACCTCGGGGTCGAGGTTGTTCTGCAGCATGCGCAACGCGCCCTCTTGCTGCCAGCCGAGCGTCGTGAGCGTCGAGCCCCTCGTCGCGCGCACCGGTCGTGCTCCATCCATTGTGTTGCCTCCTCTTGGTCAATCTCTAGCACGGTGCTCGAGCCACCGATCCGACGGCCAGGCACACGCGCGTCGCCGCCTTCGGGGCTGGCGGGTAACCGCCAGCCCCGTTCGGTTCAGGCGGTCGCGGGCAAGGTCGCGATCTCCTCAGCGGCGAGGCGGCCCTTCTTGCCGTAACGTGCGCTGAAGTAGTACGTCACCACGGCGAACACGAAGCCGACGATCCAGGCGATGTCGGCGCCGCCCATCCGCTTGGCGATCCAGCCCTCGAAGAGCGAACTGTCCACGAAGGGCAACTCGACGAGCAAGGTCACCACGAAGATCCCTACCGAGGTCCAGTTGACCCGACCCCAGCGGCCATCGACGCGGAAAAACTGGTTCACGTCGTAGCGGCCGTGGTGGATCAGGTAGAAGTCGGTGAGGTTGATCGCCGTCCACGGAATGAGCAGGTAGAGCAGAAAGACAATGAAGTTCGTCAGGTTGACCGAGAAGTTCGCGCTCATGTTGACCGCGACGATGGTCCCGACCAACGCCATGACCGTCGTGGAGATGATGCGACCCCTGGCACCCTGGGAGCTCTCGCCCGACGGCGAGATGCTCGTGAAGAGTGTGAGGAACGCACCGTAGAGGTTCTCCATGTTGATCGACACCACCCCACCGGCGATGATGAGTAGGAACAGCCACTTCACCGAAGGGAAGAGTCCCGCGAGGTAGAGGGGCGCATCCGCGGACATCGCGTTGAAGGCCGTCAACGAGGCCAGAGCGCCCGCGATCATCACGAAGGACGCGCCGACCGCCGAGCCGATATAGGTGTACCAGAACGTCTTCATCGGCGCCGTGTCCTCGGGCAGGTAGCGCGAGTAGTCCGACACGTAGGGCGCCCAGGTGAGCTGCCAGGAGACGACGATCGAGATCACGAGTAGCACGGTGCCGTAGCTCACCGAGCCCTTGGGCAGGTGCGTGGGCATGTGACCGAGCAAATGGATGATCATCGCGAGGAAGATGCCGAGCGACAGCACCGCCATCACCCGGTTGTAGGCGTGGATCCAGTTGTGACCGAACCACGTGCCCACGAGCACCACCACATTCGCGATGATGATGCCCTCGTTGGTCGTCACGTGCAACAGGCTCGACAGGGCCTGCCCGCCGAGGTAGCTGCTCAAGATGAAGAACCCGAGGTACATGATGATTACGATGAGCAACGGCAGCGACGTACCCCACATGCCGAACTGGGCCCGGCTCTGGATCATCTGGGGCACGCCCAGACGCGGCCCCTGGGCCGAGTGGGTCGCCATGTAGAGCCCCCCGATGAGGTTCCCGATGAGGATCGACACGATCGCCCACGTGAGATTGAGCCCGAGCACGACCGCGAGCGCACCGGTCGCGAGGGTCGTGATCTGCACGTTGCCCGCGAACCAGAGCGTCAACAGCCGATAGGGCTTGCCGAAGCGGTGCTCCGGTGGGATGTAGTCGATGCCGTGCTGTTCGACGTCGAGTGCCCCGCGCCGGGCTGCCGGTTCCTTACTGTTGGTTGCCATTCCCCCTACTTTCCTCTCTCGCGACCACTCGCGAAGACCTCGTGGCTGAGCGCACCAACCCGGTACAGCTCGGCGATCTCGTCGACGGTTCGACCGAGCACCGTGGCAAGCACGTCCTCGGTGTCGCCCCCGAGCTGCGGGCTCGGTGACGGGTCAGCGGGCGAAAAGGACGCGAAGCGCACGGGCTGGCCGATGTAGGAAACCGCGCCGAGGACCGGGTGGTGCGCCGTGGACACCGCACCGCGCGCGGCGAGCTGCTCGGCGCCCATCGCCTGGCCCAGATCGAGGATCGCAGAGCACGGTACGCGCAGTTCACGAGCGCGCGCGACGACCTCGTCGACCGTGCGCGACGAGGTCCACGCCTCGATCCGTTCACGCAGCACGGTCTCGTGGGCGGTGCGCGACTCGTCGTCAGCGAAGCGGACGTCGCCGAGCAGGTCCGCGTCTTGGACCAACGTCGCCACGCGCGCGAAGAGCTCGTCGTTGGCCGCGGCGATCACCACGTGACCGTCGCGGGCCGAGTACGTGCCAAAGGGCGTAGTCAGCGGGTGACGGTTGCCGACGCGACTGGGCGCGACCCCCGAAGCGGCGAGCTGACTCTGGGCGGTCACCTCGAGTGACATCAGGCAATCGAGCATCGCGACGTCCAGGTAGTCACCGCGCCCGGTGCGCTCGACCGCCCGCAGCGCCGTCGTGATCGCGAAGGCCCCGTAGAGCCCGGCGACGAGGTCGCCGATGGACTCGCCGACCTTCATCGGCTCGCCGTCGGGCTCGCCGGTCAAGCTCATGAGCCCCGACGCTGCCTGTATCACGAGGTCGTAGGCTGGCAGCTGGGCGAGCGGTCCACTCTGGCCGAAGCCGGAGATGCTCGCGTAGACCAGTCGAGGGTTGCGCGCCATCACGGTCTCGTGGCCGATCCCGAGGCGATCGGCGACGCCCGGGCGGAAGTTCTCGATGAACACATCGGCGTGCTCGGCCAGATCGAGCAGCACCGCACGGGCCTCGACCCGCTTGAGGTCGAGCGTCACGCTTCGCTTGGAGCGATTCAGGATCGAGAAGTAAACGCTCTCGCCGTCGCGAAACGGCCCGAGGGAGCGCGCGTCGTCACCGGTCCCGGGCGCCTCGACCTTGATCACCTCGGCGCCGAGGTCGGCGAGCAGGGCTGTGCAATAGGGCCCGGCGAGCACGCGGGTGAGGTCGAGCACGCGGACTCCGGCCAACGGCCCCGTGGCAACGGGCCAAGCGCTCACGCCACGGCCTCGGCCGTCGCGTCGAAGCGCCCAGCGAGCACGCCGGCAATCGTGAGCAACTGGATCTGAGAAGTCCCCTCGAAGATCCGCAGGATCCGCGAGTCTCGGTAGAGCCGCTCGACCTCGGACTCGCGCATGAAGCCCGCTCCCCCGTGCACCTGCACGGCCATGTCCACGATCGCCGAGCAGTGCTCGGTGGCGGTCCACTTGGCAATTGAGCCGGCCCGGCGCAGCTCGCCGCCGGCGTCCTTGACGGCGGCGGCCCACGACGCGGTGACCCGCGCGGCCTCAAGTCGCGCGTCCATCTCGCCGAGCATCAACTGGACGGCTTGGAAGTCGCGCAGCGGCCCGTCGAACTGGCGACGGCTCGTTGCGTAGGACGTCGCGAGCTGCAGCGCCCGCGCAGCGATGCCGTTGGCCATCGCGGCGACGTCGATGCGCGCCCCGTTGAGCGCCGTCAGAGCGAGCTTCGCGCCGCGACCGAGCTCACCGATCAGGTCGGCCTCGTCCACGCGAACGTCGTCGAAGTAGACGCTGTAGGTCCCGGCCGAACGTATACCGCACTTCTCCTGGGGTGAGGAGAACGAGAGACCGGGGCTGTCTCGGTGAACGAAGAAGGCGCTGATCCCGCGAACGCCCGCCGACGGATCGGTCTTGGCGAAGGCGACGAGCAAATCGGCCTCGGCGGCGTTGCTGATGTAGGTCTTCTCCCCCGTCAGGCGCCACCCGTCGCCGGTGCGGCCCGCCGTGGTGGACATCGAGCCGATGTCCGAACCGGCGTCAGGTTCGGTGAGCGCGAAAGCGGCCAGCAGCGAGCCGCCCGCCAACCCGGGCAGGTACCGCCGACGCTGCTCGGGCGTGGCTCCGAGGGACACGACCTCGAGGGCGAGCAAGTGCGCGGTGTAGATCGATGCGAGCGCAGCGTCGGTGGCCGCGACCTCTTCGATGGCGAGCAGCTGGGTCATCGTGTCAAGGCCGAGCCCGCCGTCCGCGACGGGCACGGTGATCCCCATTGCGTCAAGCGCACCGAGGCGCGTGACGAGGTCGTGAGGGAATGCACCGCTCTCGTCGCGCCCACGCGCGCCGGGCGCCACCTCCCGACGCGCGAAGTCGCGCACGACGTCACGGATCGCCCGCTGGGTCTCGGTCAGTTCGAACGGCATCACACCCCCCCCCCTTTTTTTGCCGCCGGCCGTCATTGGCGACGTGGGCCAAGATACTGAGCGGCGCGAGGCGCGTCGTCGCGATTCTCATGACGTGAGAATCTGCGCGGACCGACGGGTCCAGACGGGATCAGGCTGAGGCGAGCAGGCCGCTCAACGTCAACGACGCCGTGGCCAGTGCGCTCGCCGAGCGTCGCACCCACTCATCTGTGCACCGTTCGTCGGGGCCCGCGACCCCGACCGAGCAGACCACGCTGTGGTGCAAGAAGACGGGAACGCCGACCGCGACGACCCCGGGCAGGTACTCACCGTGTGACACCGCGAGACGGCGCTGGCGGATCGCAGCGAGGCTCGTGCGCAATGCCGGCGCGCTGGGCGTGGTGCCCGTGTAGGTCGTCAGGCCGCTACCGATCACGGCGTCGATCAACGGCGGCGGTGCGAAGGCGAGCAGGACGCGGTGCTCAGCCCCGGCGTGCAGCGTCATCGGCTGACCAATCGGCAGGCGCGGCCCCTCGCCGCGCTCCGACTCGACCTCGTGAACGCAGAAAGCGCTCAGTCCCGAGCGCACCAGCAGGTTCGAAGTCCCGCCGGTCTCCTCGGCCAGGCGCTCGAGCGCGGGACGCGCGGCGGTGCTGAGCAGATCGTGGTGCAGTCGCACCGTGGTGATGTTGGCGAACGTGCGACTCACCCGGTACTCGTTGTCGCGCACGCTCACAAGTCCGACGTCGCGCAACGTGTGCACGAGACGGTAGACGGTGCTCGTCGGGATGTCGAGCTCGGCCGCGATCGACGCGACATTGGCCGAGCCGCGCTCGGCGATGGCCCGAAAGACCCGCAGACCGCGCGCGAGCGCGCTGTTGTCGTTCGGCCCGTCGTCCGATCCCACCCCGTCGAGTCCGGCCGTCACGCCCCTCATGGGCACGACTCTAGACCGTCGACCACCGGCCGTCCACGCCCGTTGCCGAGTGCTCTCAGCGGTTCCTCGGGCGCGAATCGAGGTACTCGTGGACAATGTCGAGCAACGAGTCGTCGCGCACGAGATCGCCCACCGCCGCGATTGACGGCGCTAGCCACCGGTCGTGGCCCGGACCACCCGAGGCTTCGTTGACCCGGTCACGCACCGCGGCGGTGACCGGCGAGGGCTCGAGCGGAGCGCGCAGCGCCAATGCGCGCGCGGCTGCGAGCAGTTCGATTGCGAGCACGTTGCGCAGCGCCTCGACGGCGCGACGGAGCTTTCGCGCGGCGTGCCAGCCCATCGAGACGTGGTCCTCCTGCATCCCCGAGGACGGGATCGAGTCCACGCTCGCTGGCGACGCGAGTCGCTTCAGTTCACTGACCAGGGCGGCCTGGGAGTACTGGGCAATCATGAGCCCCGAGTCCACGCCGGCCTGGTCGGCGAGGAACGGCGGCAAGCCCCAGCTGCGGTCGACGTCCAGGAGCCGGTCGGTTCGCCGTTCGGCGATCGAGGCCACGTCGGCGGCCACGATGGCGAGGAAGTCGAGCACGTAGGCAATGGGCGCGCCGTGGAAGTTGCCGTTGGACACGAGGGACCCGTCGGCGAGCACCGAGGGGTTGTCGATCGAGGAGGCGAGCTCGATGTCCGCCACCCGCGTCGCGTGCTCGAGGGTGTCGCGCGCAGCGCCGTGGACCTGGGGCGCGCAGCGCAACGAATAGGCGTCTTGGACCTGACTCGGGTCGTCGAGGTGGGACTGGACGATTGGTGAGTCGGCGAGCAGACGAATGAGGTTGGCCGCGCTCGTGGCTTGACCGGGGTGGGGTCGCAGCGCGTGGATCTCCTCGAGAAAGACGCGGTCGGTCCCGCGCAGCGCCTGGATCGAGAGCGCCGCGGCGAGGTCGGCGTGCTCGAAAAGCGACGTGAGATCGGCGATCGCGAGTATGAGTTGGCCGAGCATGCCGTCGGTCCCGTTGACGAGCGCGAGCCCCTCCTTCTCGGCGAGCGTCACCGGCTCGAGACCGGCCTCGGCGAGCGCCTCGGCCGTCGCGCGTCGCACGCCGCGCGCGTCTCGGACCTCGCCCTCGCCCATCAGCGCGAGCGCGACGTGCGCGAGGGGCGCGAGGTCCCCCGAGCAGCCGAGCGACCCATATTCGAGCACCACCGGGGTGATGTGTGCGTTGAGCAGTGCGGCGTAGGCGAGCGCCGTCGTCGGGCGCACGCCCGAGACGCCGCTGCAGAGGTTGGTGAGCCGCGAGACCATCATGGCGCGCACGACTTCGGTCTCGACCTCGTCGCCGACACCCGCGGCGTGGGAGCGAATGAGCGATCGCTGGAGCTCGCGACGCTGGTCGGGCGAGATGAAGGTAGTGGCGAGCGACCCGAAGCCAGTCGAGAGGCCGTAGACCGGCGTGCCGCTCTCGACCATCGCGTCGATCGCGCCGCGCTGGCGCGTGAGCCGCTCGAGGACCGATTCGGCGAGCTCGACACGCTCGTCGCCTCGCGCCACCGCGAGCACGTCGGCGCGCGTGAGCGCCTCCAGGGTGATCGTTACCGTCATTCGCTTCGTCTCCCGACACCCGCGAGGGCCTCTAGGACCAGCACCGCCATCAGGCGCACCGTCCGTTGATCGTCACTGTCTCGTCCCACGTCGACTTCGGTGAGGTCGAGCGCGCGCACCCGCACGTCGGCGGCCAAGCGGCCGACGGCGTGACGCAACTCGCTCGCGCTCAGCCCCCCCGGGGCGGCGGCGGGACAACCGGGCACGACGGACCGGTCCGCG
>JAJYPU010000001.1 GCA_021795095.1 Actinomycetes bacterium
GCGGTCCTCAACGTGACGGTGAGTACGGCTGTTGGTTTGGTTGGGGCAGGTCTTGGTTTGGCACTCGGCCTCGCGATCTGACGACCGAAGACGTAGGTGCAAGAACCGTCGCGAGTTGGGAGCGGGATAATCGGTAGACGTGGCCGTATCACTTCACTGTCGGGAGCCCACCCCCTCAATTCTTGGCGCTTGACCTTCACACCCTGCTCTGGCTCAAGTACAACGAGTACGTCGGGGGAAAGTCACAGCGTCGTAGATTGGCGTCGTGGGTGATTCGATGAACGGCGACGTGTGACACAGGGTCTGGAGTTCTCGTGAATGTTTCGAGCCATGGCAATGCAGATGCGCGCACCGTCGGGCCGGCGGACCTGCCCTCGGCTGCGGGGGTGCGGATCTATCTCGCGCGCCACGGCGAAACGGCGCTCAACGCGGCCGGCGTGCTGCGGGGGCGGCTCGACCCAGAGCTCGATTCCACCGGTCGTCAAGAGGCGATGGCACTGGCCGAGGTCCTCGCGCGCGAGAATGTGCAGTTGATCGTTACGAGTCCCTTGCGTCGTGCGGTCGCCACCGCGCAAGCGGTGGCGACCCGCGTGAGTCTCGACCTAGAGATTGATCCGCGATTCATCGATCGCGACTACGGGGCGTGGGCCGGACACGCCCGAGAAGAGGTCATAGAACGTTGGGGGTCGCTGGACAACGCACCCGACGTTGAAGATGTGACGCGCATCAAGTCGCGGGCGATGGCGGGGCTCGAAGAGACCGTGAAACGAGTGGAGCGGGGAGTGGCGGTCGTCGTGAGTCACGATGCAGTCAATCAGATAGTGCTTGTTGCCCTTGACCCCCGGCTCGACCGTAACGATCCACTACCCCAAGAGACCGGGTGTTACAACGTCCTCGAATACGACGGGCGGGAGTGGACAGTGCTGAGCATCAACAACGTCCCGGGGTGAAGCCGACCATGGGCCACCACGAGTGGTCGATGAACGAGCCCGCTTATTCGAACCAACCCCCGATTCGGTTGTAGACGTCCTCGCCGTAACTCGTGGAGAGGGGCTCGCCACTGATCAACTTATAGTTACGCACCGAGTCCGTTTGTCTACCGGCCTGCAAGAAGAGTGTCGTGGCGGGGTCGCTCAGAAAGAAACTCTCGGCGAAGTCATAGAGGTGCGTGACGAAGACGACACGAATGTCCGCGTCCAGAAAGGCGCGCACGACTTGACGTGCGATCTCGGACCCCTCGCGCTCATTCGTCGCAGAGAAGGACTCATTGAACAGGACCACGGATCTCGTCTTCAGACTGCGCACAATCGTGTCCATCCGCGCCAACTCCTCGTCGAGTTTTCCACTGGTCATAGTGGTGTCTTCTTCGCGACCGAAATGGGTGAAGAGCGCCTCCCCGACACTGGCGCTGAAGGACTCGGCGGCCACGAACATTCCCGATCGCATCATCAAATTCGCGAGGCCCAAGCTACGGAGGAACGTCGACTTTCCGCCGGAGTTGGCGCCAGTGACGATAATCAACGACCTACCGTCAGCGTTGGCATCGTTTCCGGTGACTCGTTGTTCGTTGCGTAGTGAGAGACAGACGTCATAGAGTCCGGTGAAGGAAAGCACAGCTGGAGACCAGTCCCGCGCTTGAGCAAAGCACGTGGGCTCACCCTTTCGAGCTAGGCGTTCGTGTAGATTCAGGCAGCCGACGTAAAAGGCCAATTCGGTTCTCAGCATTGTGAAGAAGTCGGATATGTGGTCTGCCGCTTGGGTGAGCGCATTGGCGGCGAGATTCTCACCGCGGTTCACGATGTCGGCCAACGCCTGTGCCCCCGCCTCGTCGCGAGGTGCGATTTCGAAAGAAAATGACTTTCGCCCCCCGACTCCCAGGCGCTCCTTCCAGGTCTGCCTCGTCTGACGAGGATCGCGCAGTACGTAGTTCACGCCGTTGTTCGCGGGGCCGAGTTGTGCGCTGATGAGGGTCCCGTCCTTGAACCTGAGTTGCTGCAGTTGCTCCTCTACGACCGCGAAGTATTCTGCGTCAAGTTCGCTTTGCAAGATACTGAACAGGGTGACCCACCCCGGCGACGTGAAGTTCCCCGAATGCTCGTCGACAATCGTGTACAGCTGCCTCAAGAAGCCCAAGAACATCTCGATGATCTGCGGTGACTGATACATCAGGTGCGAGGGTGAATTATTGGACGCGAACCAGAAATGGCGGCGAACGTCCGCCACCGCTTTGACAACGAGGGCGTAGATTTGGCGTACAACGTCGCGATTCGCCAAGCAGTCTGCGAGTACCTGCTGACGATAGAGGATGGCGGCGGGATTGTTGAGACCGGTAAGTAAGGCGGTCCTCGATACGCGCAACAGAAATTCGTCGCCGTTGGCCATCGCGCCAAGCACTGTGTCGAGGTCGAGGTCATGGACAAGATCGGCCTCGTTGGGTGGGAGGGATGCGTTGAGGTCAAAGTCCTCGTCGCGATACATCAAGTGAGCCTTCATGAGCTAATCCGCTCTCGAAGTTGGCCGTACGTCAAGCCATACTTCGCCGCGAGGGCAATTGCGTAGGCCAGGCCGTCAGCAGGGCGCCGAACGATTTTGAATGTACGTTCCACCGGATTGTCGGGATTGATGGTACTGGCCATGCTGACTATTGATGGTCCCAGCGAAGTCAATTCGTCAACGAAGGTAACCATGACGCAAAGCGAATCGAGCTCGATAATCTTGTCGACGACCTTCGTACCGAGCACCAGTGCATCGCGGACGGTGGTCGACGAAAAGATCTCGTTCATGATGATGATGCTGTTCTTCGTGGCTCGAAGCAATACGTCGCGAATCCGAATCAGGTCGTCTTCCAATTTGCCGCTCTGGTAACTCGAGTCCTCCTCCTTGCCAAAGTGGGTGAAGAGTTCGTCGAAGAGGACGAGCTGGGCGTGACTGCCAGCGACCGGAAGACCGAGGCTGGCGAGATAGTGAAGTTGCCCGAAGGCCCTCGCGAAGGTGGTCTTTCCACCCTGGTTCGGCCCCGAGACCACGATGATCCGCTCGACACCGTTTAGGCGGAAGTCGTTGGGAACGATCGGTGCGCCGAGCGCGACGAGTTTGGCGGCGAGTGCCAAGTCGAACGTTTCGTTGGCGGACACCTCTTTGGAGTGGTACTCAACTTGTGGCAGACAGAAGGCAAGGCCGCGTGCCTTGAGTGGCTCGATGAAGTCGAGGTACGCGAGATAGAACTGGAGTTCCCGGTCGAAGGAGGCAATTGCTGGATCGAGAAAGGCGTCGTGCTCGTCGCAGAAGGTCTCGAGTGCGGTGAAGACGTCAGGGAACAATCGTGCAACGCGATCGGCGATGGACGACTCGACGTGGTTCATGTCGGGCCAGTCGGAGTAACGGAACCGGTAGTCCTTCACCGCGCCCTGCTGGAAACGTTTGAACACATCGTCAATCTCGGCGCTGTAGTCCTCTTCGCCCTCGTACCGGAGAACTCGAACGCGAAGACCTTTCACGTTGATGCAATAACGCAACGCGGAGAGTTGGACCTTGAGCGACTTGGCCTCGAGGGCAAGATCATTGAACGCGGGTGACGCCGCATAGCCCGCGAGGGAGTCACGGAACTCGAGGAGCGCTCGCGACGCGATCGAAGCATCAGCGAGTTGCCGCGAGAGATTCGCTACCGCAGTGCAGTAGAGGTCGGCAGCGTCAAGAATCCAGCCGCGACGCTGCTGAATGAACGAGGACTTGGCCGCCCAGCCAACTCTCTGACGGACCTGACGTATGTCCTCGCTGAATGACCGCAGGTCTTGCGTTAGCGTTGCGTCCTCAAGATCACGCCACACTTCGTGTCGAAAACTGATGGCGTCGACATCACTGAGACGTTCGTAGAAGAGTGGCAGAAGGTTGTACTCGTCGCGGCCCTTAGTGACAGCTGTGACAACCTGATCTAACAAGAGGTCGGCGAAGCACGAAGGCTCTGGAAGCGAAACTAAGTCCGCAGTCGCTTTCGGAAGAGCGAACAGGATACTCTGGCCGTTCATGGGTATTCGATCACCTACAGCCATCTCGTTCTCGATCACGATCGATCTACTCGCTGCCGCGTGGCGTTGCCCGACTGTTACCGTTCTTCGTTCGGCAACGTGTCCGAATATGCACGGCCAGCACATCAGTGGGGGTGAATCGCACTGGATGATCCGCTCGTGCCTCGACGCCGCCCGAACAAACCCAGTCCTGCAGGATCGCCCCATCGCTAGGTCTCATTGTTGTCATCTCCACGCAATCGAATCTACGTAGAGGCCATTAGCCCTAGGGGCGGTTCGGGCGAATGCCCACCGGAGCATCATCCGGTAACTGCCTCCACAGTTTAACACCGCCGGTGCCAATCAGCTCAAGCCTTCAGCGATAAGTCAAGAAAACGTGAGCGGCCCCACGTGGAACTGCGTGGCGTACTCGGACATGGCCTACTTCACCAACTTCCACAGCAAGGCCGGAGTGATCGACGCTGGCAACAACGTGTGGATCGGCGACCTGCAACTGTGATCAAGTGCCGTGGGCTGCCCGGTGCCGGTGCCGACTAAGTTCACCAACAACATCCTGGCGCTGTTCGGACAGGGCCCGGCCGGGGTGCGCGAGCTCTTCGTGTCGCACGTGGCGAGCGTCCTCTCCGATGAATCGTCAATCGGACCCGGGAACCGGCTTTCCTGGAGCGAGTGACCTCCGGAGTACTCAGGCCGGTTGAGTCAGGAGATCTCGGAATGCGGCAGGGGAGTGGACCGGCAGTCGATCAGCAAAGTCAAGAAGATGATGGCCACCGGACACGACGATTGAACGCGTCATCGCTGCGAATGCGATGAGATCGTCATCATCGGGTTCCGACGAGCAGACGGGGGTCCGGTTCAATACCTCCCCCATGATTCGATCGAAACTTTCCTCGAGCCGTGGTGCTACGCCATGCGATTACGACTTGTGGGAGCGGAGCACTCTCGACAGAGCACGACCGACGACGGCGGCCCTCCGTTCGAAGTCCCAGTTCGAAGGATTCGAACGACGCCACCGGAACGGCACTCGCGGGAGTGCCAGCAAGTTCGTCGAGTGCACCCACAGGGTCCCGAGGCAGGCGTGCGGACGGGCACCTTTAGCGAGCGGTTACTTGCCACTTCTAACGGACTGCTGATGCTCACGACTACTCCGGATTCCCCACCAAGTTCTACCCCAATGTCAGCGGTTCTATCGTCATACCGTCAACGACAGATTGAGAAGCCGGAGTAACTCTCGCCACCCTGGAACCCAGTCCATGCCTGTTTGACAAACACCCGGAGTGGTCCCAAAGTGCGACTGTCGCCGTAGCCGAAATCGGCGAAGATCTGGACCGGCGCCCCGCGAGTGGAGGGCGGCGACCGGCGAGGCGGGAAGGAAGATACGGCCCAGGAGGCGCGGCGTTGGTGGGGTGGACGATCGAGCCCATCGTGTTGACGAGAGTTGTCACTTCCCACTCCGCTGGGGCGGTATCGAAATCGAAACGTACCATTGACGAGTGCGGATCTTTCTTGCCGGGGCGAGCGGTGTCATCGGGCGACGCCTCGTTCCCTTGCTCGTTGCCGAGGGTCACGTGGTGGCGGGGATGACTCGCACTCCGGGCAACGTCGAGTCGTTGCGATCACTCGGTGCCCAACCGGTCGTCTGTGATGTTTTCGATCGCGGCCTGCTGTTGGAGGTCGTGGCTCGGTTCGTCCCTGAGATGGTGATCCACCAACTCACCGACCTGCCCGATGACGCTGCCCGCGTCCCTGCCCAGAGCGAAGCGAATAACCGGATGCGCCGCGAGGGGACGACGAACCTGGTGGACGTGGCGCAACGTCGCGGCGTTCGGGTGATTGCCCAGAGCGTCGCCTGGCCGCTCCCGGGCGACGGTGGGGTGGCGATTCGGTTCCACGAACGCACCGTTCTCGATGCGGGTGGCGTCATCGTTCGTTACGGTCGGTTTTTCGGTCCCGGCACATACTTCGACGATGAGCTACCGCCGCCGCCGCGTGTCCACGTAGTGGACGCGGCGCGCCGGACCGTTGCCGTGCTCGACGCCCCCAGCGGCGTGATCGAGATCGATGAGCATACGCCCGGCTGATACGTCGACATTACGACCGGTGCACCGACGTAGCCGGTAGGTCGCCTCCAACCGCGACGAAAGCAGCGCCGGGAACGTTGTCACTTCGGTACGGTCTTCAAACATCTTTGGCCCCGTAAATGACGGGATTGGCCCCGTCACAAGGGGCCGAGGCCGACACACGGCGGGTCGCCTCCTAGTGGTTCGGACTTCGCCAGACGAGAGGCTTCAAGTGAGGAGCAGATGGCCCTCGGTCTCGGTACTCACCAAAGTTGATTGTTTTAGTCATAGTTTGTAGTGTCTACCTATGACGAGAACCCACGTGGACCCGGCGACGCAAGCGGACATCGAGAAGTTCGAGCGACTGCTCGCGGATCATCTGGCCGGGAGAATGGACGAGGACGCCTTTCGGGTGTTTCGACTCAACAACGGTGTCTACGGCCAGCGCCAGGGGGGCCACAATCAGCTCCTGCGGGTAAAGGCGCCCTTCGGCGCCCTCAACGCGGCCCAGCTCGACGCACTGGGCGACATCGCCGACACCTACAGCCGTGGTCGGGGACATCTCACGACTCGACAGGCCGTCCAGTTCCACTTCGTCCAACTCGAGCGGGTCCCCTCGATGCTGCGTGACCTGGCTCGCGTTGGTCTTACGACCCGCGAGGCCTGCGGCGACGCGGTGCGTAACGTAATGGGCTGTCACCTCGCGGGGGCCTGCCCCTCCGAGGAACTCGATATCAGTGCTTGGGCCCAGGCCACCTTCGCGCTCTTACTTCGCCACCCCTATAGCCAGCGTCTGCCGCGCAAGTTCAAGATCAACTTCTCGGGCTGCGCGCTCGACTGCGGCCAGGCGCTCTTCAACGACGTTGGCGTCGTCGCGGTTTCGCGCCAAATCGAGGACGGCACCCGCGAGAGGGGATTTCGGGTGTACATCGCCGGCGGGCTCGGGGCCAACCCGCACACGGCCCAGGTGCTCGAAGACTTCACGACGCGAGAGAACCTGCTCGCGACCATCGAGGCGGTGCTGCGGACCTTCGATCACTACGGCAACCGAGCCAACAACCGCCGCGCGCGCCTTAAGTGGCTGGTCGACGAGCTCGGCGTCGACGAGGTGCGCCGCCGCGTGCTGCGCGAGCGGCAGCTGCTCGTTGCCTCCTCGAGCTGGCCCGGCGGTGTCCCAGCCATCGTCGTCGAGCGCGGTGACGCCCGGGCGGGTGTCGCCAAGTCCGTTGCGGTGTCGCGAGTCGGCACGCCCGTCGCCATTCACGCGCGCCCGGGATCGTCCCCGTTTCAACGCTGGTGCGACGCGAACCTCGTCACCGGCGTCGCCGACGGCCGCGTGGCCGCGATCGTGCGGGTGCCGCTGGGCGACCTCTCGAGTGCGCAGTTTCGAGCGCTCGCGGCGATTGTGCGTGACTTCGAGGTGGAGCTGCGCACCACCAATCGCCAGAACCTGGCGCTTCGGCGACTGAAGCGCGAGGACGTGCCTGAGTTCTTTACCCGCATCCAGGCGATTGGACTGGCCGAACCGAGCGCGGAGCTCGCCCGTGACATCGTCTCGTGTCCGGGGGCCGACACCTGCAACCTCGCCCTCACGAGGAGCCGGGAACTGGCAACCGAGATCAGCCGTGCGCTCGAGGCCGCGGGCCTGGGTGACGTCGGGGGTGTGCGCATCAACGTGTCGGGCTGCACCAATAGTTGCGGTCAGCACCACGTGGCAGACATCGGATTGCACGGTGTGGAGCGCCGCGCCCACGGGCGCGCGGCGCCGGGCTATCAACTGCTGCTCGGTGGACACATCGGTGACGGTGGGATCGACTTCGCGAAACGGGCCCTGCGCCTCCCGGCCCGCGCGGTCGCCGAGGCCGTCGTGCGTCTCGTCGGTCGCTACGCGGACGAGCGCCGAGTCGAGGAGCCTTTCGCTGACTGGATTGAGCGCACCGGTGGTGTCGACGCCGTCGTCGTGGATCTCAAGGAGCTCGACGAGTGGCCACACCCCGACGACCGTCCCGACTACTACGTCGATTTCGGTGAGGACGCACCCTACGTTGCCGAGGTCGGTGAAGGCGAGTGCGCGGCCGTGTAAGAAGGCTCGCATAGTGGCTCACGTCCTCACGTCAGTGCCACTTGGCCCGAACGTGTTTGATGACGCGGTCACCGCGGTCGGGACTCACCAACGTCGTGGCCGGTCGCCTCTCAGGTGACGACGGGGACCTCCTCGTTCACCGCGCACGGGGACTGACCGCTGTCACCGGCCACCATCCGTCTCGAGGAGCACCGCGTCTCGCCAGCCCCGAAGGGAGTTGATGACCGCGAGTCCGTCGGCGTCGCGAAGCAGGCGAGGGGTGAGTACCGCCTCAGTGAGCACGTCTTCCTCGATGAGTTGTGCTCGCGCGACACCCGGCAGACAGCCCGACGAGAGAGGCGGGGTCAACCAGCGAGGTCCGTCGCGCAGTGCGATCGTCGCGGTGGTCGTCTCGGTGCACTCGCCGCGCTCGTTGACGAGTACCACGTCGTCCGCGCGCGGGTGGCGCCGACGTGCCTGATTGTAAAGGGAGCGTTGTGTGGTCTTGTGAAAGAGCAGTATCGAAGCGCTGTCGACGGGTTGGTCATCGATGGCGAGCGTGACCGGGGTCAGTCGCGCCTCGGGCGCGGCGCTGACCTGGACCTCTGCTCGACCATCTCGCGACACCAACACCCGAACTCGCGCGTCATAGTCAACCGGTGCGAGCCGTCGAAAGACGAGGTCCTCGAGCGTCGGTCGCACGTAAAAGCCCAAGAACTGAGCTGAGGCTCGGAGTCGCGCGAGGTGCCGGTCGATGACGCTCGTCGTCGCGTTCGGGGTGTAGCGAAAGGTCTCCAACAGCCGGAATCGCTGGCTGAGCGTTGAGGTGAGCATGACCGCCTTGAGTTGCATCTCGCGGTACTCGTCATCGGGCCGGGAGGCCGCGATGACGCCGCCGCCGCTCCCGAATCGAGCCACCGCCGTGGTCGTATCGGCGACGGCGGTACGAATAGCGACGTTGAACCGCGCGTTGATGCCGTGGTCGGTTGGTGCTAGGAGGCCCACGGCGCCGCAGTAGACACCGCGCGCCGTCGATTCCAGTGACGCGATGATCGACATCGCGCTGCGCTTGGGTGCGCCGGTGACCGATCCACAGGGAAACATCGCGTCAAAGATGTTGGCGACGCTGAGGCCGTCCAACGTCTGACACCGGACCTCTGACACGAGCTGGAAGACCGTGGGGTAGGCCTCAAGCGCGCAGAGTTCGGGCACGGCGACCGATCCCACGACGGCGACCTTGCCCACGTCGTTTCGGATGAGGTCGACGATCATGACGTTCTCCGCACGGTCCTTTCCCGAGGTCGCGAGCGCCGAGGCGAACTGGCGGTCCTCAGCCGGCCACCGGCCTCGTCGATGGGTGCCCTTCATCGGTCGGCTCCGTAGCGTCGAGCCGTCCCACTCGAAGAACAACTCGGGCGAGGCGCTCACGATTGCGACACCGTCCAGTTCGATCAGTGCCCCGTACGCGGGTTGCTGGGCCGTCAGAAGTTGTCGGTAGAGGGTGCGATGACTGCGAATCTCGGTGCTGATGACGGGACCGGTGAGGTTCACCTGGTAGGCGTCGCCCGCCGCGATGTGCTGAAGCACCGTCTTGACCCTAGAGACATACTCACCGGACGTCGCACGTGGCTCCCAGCGTGACGGGCTCGCGGGCACCCTGTCGTGGGGTAGGCGCAGGCGGGTGGTGACGCAGCGCCGATAGACGCCGAACCACGCCAGCGGCAGTTGCGGGCACCACGCGTCGTCGCGGTCGTGCACGGTGAGCACGTGATCAAAGGCGGGCGCGCACTCGTAGGACACGTAGCCAGCGGCCCAGTAGCTGTTTCGCACGTATGCTTCGGCGTCGCGAAGGACGGAACGAACGTCGTCGATCGTCGTCGCCCGCAGCTCACCGACGAAGTCGGAGAGTATGGACGTCGTGTGATCGCGCATGTTGTCGAACCGGACCGTCGGCAACTCGGGGCGCGTCACGTACGTACGTTAGGTGGCGGTCGTGACCGAGTGCGAAGGGAGATTCAGTCCGTGCCTGGCGCAAAGAGTTCCAAATCGGTCGTCACCAGAATTCTCCGGGAAACAAGATTCTTTCAATTGCCCCGTCGTTTCGTCTCGACAATTAGCATCTGGCGTGGCTATGGATACCTGGTGGTTGTAGATGGGAAGTCGTCAAGTCTCAGCACCGTACGCTCTCGGGGCGATGGTCGGTTTCGTGTTGGTCAGCGTCTTCGTTGCTTCAGCGTTGACGACCTCGAGACTGTCTAACGGGGTTTCTCATTCATATCAGCGTGCACTGGCCGCGACGAATCTTGAGTTGGCGGTAACCAAGGTGAGTGTGGTCGAGAACACCGCCATAACGTCGCACACACTCGGCTCGATTAGCGACTTTGCGGCAGCGCTGGAACAAGCTGAAGGCGCGAAAGCAGCGTTGGGCGAGTTCGAACGAACCCCAGGTGGTGTCACTGGCTACCTCTCGCTCGAACGTCGCATCGCCGCGTTTTTGGATTCGGGGCACTACCCGCAAGCCCTGCACCTGGATCAGGCGACTGAGAACAATGTGGTGGCGAGGATTGCCCTGACCCTTCATCGCTCGAGCCAGACGGCGATGCAGCAGGCACTGCGAGAAGACGGAAACTACAAGCGTCTTTCACAGTGGGTTCATTTTCTCTTCCTGCTCGTACTCGCGTTGCTTATGGGAGGCGTGGGGCTCGTGGCATATCGCCGCGCATCGGACCTTCGCCGTCTGAGCGAGGACAGCGAACGGAGGACGCGCGCACTGCTCGAACACGCAGGCGACGCGATTCTGCTGGTCGACGGCGACGGAAAGATTACCTTTGCGAACGACGCGTGTCGGCGGCTCTTGGGCACTGAGGTTCGTGACGATTCAGATACGCGATTCCACGAACTTGCGTGCTCGTTGACGGCCCCACGACTGGCGGACGTTCTCGAAGTTGCCCGACACAGACCGAGTGCGTTGGTCACTGAGACGATGCCCATTGGAGAAGATGGGTTGACCATCGTCGAGGTCAACGTGTGTGATTACACGGACCGACCGGTCATTGGAGCGGTAATCGTGAACATTCGTGACATCACTCAGCGCCTGCTGACGCAAGTCGCCCTCGAACGCGAAGAGTTGTTCTCGACGGATCTAATGGAGCGCGCTCCACTCCTCATCTATGTAAAGGACCTAGATCTTCGATTCCAGCGCGTCAATGGAGGGGCCGCACAACTCCTGGATCGAAGCGTGGACGAGATCGTTGGGCATACCTCTGCCGAACTGTTCACCAGCGAGGTGGCTTCTGCGCTTGAGACGGGCGATCGCCGAGCAATTGCTGATGGTGAGTTCACCACAGAACAGACACTGGTCGTACACGACGTCTCTACTCCCGTACTGGCGACATACTTTCTCTTGCGTGACGCGTCGGGCGAACCGTACGCCGTGGCGGCAGTGGCGATGGACATGACGAAGGTGGAAGAACTGCGGGCAACTGAACGGGAGCTACGTGCCGGTGTCGCGCACTCGACGGACGCGATGGTCACCTCGTATCACGGATTGATCAATTCGTGGAATCCGGCAGCCGAGCAACTCTTCGGTTACGGCGCCGCGGAGATCGTTGGCCGAGAAGTGGGCGTTCTACTAGCGCCGCCCCACCGAGATCGGTTGCTCACGCTGGTCGACGCTGTGTACTCGGGCGAGTCGGTAACGGTGACGAGACTCACGGGACAACGCAAGGACGGCAGCACGTTCGAAGGATCGCTCGCCGCTGCCCCGATCGTGGACTCATCGGGGGTTGTCGTCGGGGTGTCGTCAGCGATTCACGACTGCACTGCCGAGATAGAACTCGCTGCACGATTGCGAACCGACGCTCTGACGGGTCTGCCTAACCGGGACGTACTGCTCGAACACATGCGCACGTTGGAGACGACGGATCCGACGGTGCTGGTCGGACGTCCTTCTCCGATCTACATCGCAGAACTTCACGTGGACCGCCTTAACCAGTTGAATTCGGTGTTCGGCGGTTCTACCGCGAGAGCTCTCGTTCGCGCCGTAGCCGAACGACTTGCGGCGTTCTCGCTCTTGGGCTCCTTCGTGGCTTGTACCGGGCGCGGTGAGTTTGCGATCGTCTACGCAGCTAAATCCCGGGAGGACGCCGAGCGATTCATCGAAGATGTCCATCGTGTTGTCACGGTACCGATTGAAGTGGATGCACAGGTTCTCGCCATTTCGATAAGCGTTGGCGTTTCGGAGCTCACTGGTGCCGATCTCAGTGCTGCAATCAGCGAGGTGACGTTTCTGAGCCGACAGGCGAGGCCAAGTGGTGGTAATCCGATCACTTTCTTCGACGAGTTCCACCGGCACCAGCTGGCGAACGACGTCAATACGCTCCAAGAACTGCGAATCGCATTGCTTGAGCGACGACTTGTCCCGTACTATCAGCCAATCGTGGAGTTGGCAACCAACGAGATCGTTGGTTTCGAGGCGTTGGTTCGGTGGCCACATGACACTCGCGGTCTCGTGACTCCCGATCAGTTCATCGAACTAGCAGAGGATAACGGATTGATCGTCGATCTCGGACGGCAAATTCGCCTCCAAGCATGTTTACAACTCGCGCAGTGGCAACGAGCGACGAACCGCCCCTCGCTAGAAATTCACGTCAACGTTTCTGTACACGAGTTGAGCAATTCTGACTTTATCGCGGCAACGAAATTGATGATAGAGGAATCCAAGGTTGATCCCAGTGCGGTCATTTTTGAGATAACCGAGAGCTCGCTGGCGAACGCTGCCGACACCATGGCGACGTTATGGGAAGTGAAGGCCCTAGGTATCCGCTGGTCGATTGACGACTTCGGTACTGGTTACTCTTCTCTGTCGTACCTTCGCGATTTTCCCGTCGATAGCATGAAGATTGATCGCAGTTTCGTGATGGAATCTGGAACCCCGAAAGGCGCAGTAATGGTGAGGTCGATTCTCGACTTTGCGAGGGCACTAGACCTCGCGACGATCGCTGAGGGGATCGAAACATTTGAGCAGCGTGATCTCCTGGCTACGTTAGGAGGGCAACGAGGGCAAGGCTATTTCTGGCACCAACCGGTTCCCGCACGTGAAGCGTTCGAACTTTTGAAGGGTTGGCCACCACGACCTTAGGCCTCACGTCGAGTTTGATTGTGCGTTGAGGGTGTAGTTCCGCTCACCGCGAAAGGTGTGCGGGATGAGCGGCAGTGCGGCGAGTTGGCGGTCGCTGATCTTGACCCCGTTGGGATACCAGTGTGGGTCGTAGTCCGCCTGAATGGTGAGACCCGTCGAGGTCGAGATGCTTGAGATCAGCTCGATGATGGTGCGCAGACTCGTAAGGGGTTGCCGCGCCAGATCATGGTGATGAAGCTGAACATGCGGTGCTCGATCCTGCTCCACTTTGACGTGCCCGGCGGGTAGTGACACTCCGTGATGGCAAGTCCGATCTCCTCGGCGAGTCGGGCGAGTTCGACTTTCCAGGCGCGAACGCGATACCCGTTGGACCCGCCAGCGTCGGCGGTGATGAGCAACGACGCGGCGTCCTTGAAGCGCTCGCGGCCCATCTGGCGCCACCAGCGCCGGATGGACTCGATTGCGAACTCCGTGGTGTCCGCGGTGTCGCCCACGTGGACCCAGCCCTCGTTGTTCGAGACGACGTAGACGCCGTAGAGGATGACCTTGGCGTACTCACCGAGTGCGGGGTCCTTGAAGTCGTGGACCGTGACGCGCTCGGGTGATCCTGAAGGCGCTCACTCGGTACCCCCGTTGGCGTAGTCGACGATCAACTCCTTCTTGGAGTCCACGACGCTGATTACCGGTTGAGCCTGGGCGAGAAAGGCGCGGCGGCGTCATTTAAGAAGTGAAATTTTCGGTCACGATCGGAGCGCTGGCCCCCTCGGTGACCTTGGTGTTGGCCTGCAGGGAGTAGCCCAGGTGGTGCAGTAGTCGCAGCACCGTGCTCGAAGAGAATTTGAAACCTCGCCGTTCCAACTCTTTCGCGAGATTCACCGAGGACTTCGACGTCCAGCGCAGCAGCGACATCGGGTTGCCCCGCGTGTCAGGGTTCACCAACTCATCGAGGGTCGCCAAGAGGCCGGGCAGCTCGTCGATCTTCAATTTGTCGCCGCCACCGACGATGCGAGGACGCGACAAGAGCTCAATGCCCGCGGCGGCTTCGCTCTCGCACTTGGTCACGGTATTACGCGAGAGACCCGAGGCGAGTGCCACCGCACTCTTGCCGCCACGTCCGAGCAGTGCAGCGGTGGCCCCCCACGATCACGCGTCGCTGGAGTTCGTTCATGTGGGGCAGCGCCACTTCGAAGTGACGAGCGAACCCTTCCTCGGCGACTTCCACGCTTCAATACCCCATTACTCAGACTTACTTGAGGTGGACCTGTAGCAGGCTGGACACATAGCGCAACGTGAGACTTAGCCGAGTCCACATGGGGTCGACTCGGCACCAAGGCTCACCGGCAATTTCCGAAGTGTCCGGTTTTCGATCGTCGTGGACACGGAGGGTTCCTATTGGTATGAGGTACGGTTTCTGCTACGTCATGTCTTCGTCGGAGGTCTTGCGTGCGTCATATCGGACTACTCGCCGTACGCCTCGTGTTAGGCAGCTATCTCACCGTCCACGGGTTCAAGAAACTCTTCCGGTACTTTGGTGGCTCCGGGCTGGACGCCACGGCACGAGGTTTCGAAGCGATCGGCGTGGAACCCGCTAGAGCAATGGCGACCGTGGCTGGAGCAAGTCAACTTGGCGGGGGACTCCTCACTCTTGCGGGCGTCGCGGATCCACTGGGTCCTGCGCTCCTCGCAGGAAATATGGCGGTTGCCGCCGTCGCGCTTCGAAAGAATGGTCCGATGTCCCAGCGCGGAGGCTACGAACTACCGCTCACAAACCTCGCCGCAGCGGTGGCTTTGATGAGCAGCGGAGCGGGCGTGCTTCGTCTAGGCCCGCCTCTGTCCAAATCGTTGATCCGGATCATTTTATTTGCGGGGACAGCCATGACTATTGGTTCATTAGTACAGCTGCTACGCAGACGACCAACTACACCCTGCGAACGCAACAAAATGCAAACTGAATCGACCAGCGAATGTGGAATCAACCATGAGATTTGACGGGCTACGCGAGAAACACTAGCGTCGGTCCAATCCAAGCGGGTGCTCCTTGCAGGGGGCTGAGATTAGGCCGACGCGGCCTGGGACCGTTGAACCTGTCCGGGTAATGCCGGCGAAGGAAGTAGGAGTCCGCACATGGAATCTGTCAGTTCATCGCACACACTCGGATATGTGCAGGATGTCGAGCGCGGCATACGTGTTCCGGTGACCCAGATCGCTCTTGAGGCGTCGCCGAACGGTGAGGCGAACGGACCGTTCACGGTGTATCGCACGGAGGGGCCGGGAAGTGATCCGGTGCGCGGTTTGGCGCCGTTTCGCTCAGCGTGGATCGAGGCACGTGGTGATACTGAGGCTTACTCCAGTCGAGAGCGTGATCTGCATGACGACGGACGTGCGGCGCTCCGTAGGGGTGCCGCCTCTGCGGAGTGGCAAGGCAACAAGCCCGTCATTCGCCGGTCGCTGCACGGCAGGACGGTCACGCAGATGCACTACGCGAAGCAGGGTGTGACCACCCCGGAAATGCGTTTCGTTGCTCTTCGCGAGAGCTGTGACGTGGAGCTCGTGCGGTCCGAAGTCGCAGCAGGTCGGGCGATCATCCCCAACAGCATCAACCATCCGGAATCGGAGCCGATGATCATCGGCAAAGCATTTCTGGTGAAGATCAACGCCAATATCGGTAACTCCGCAGTGACCAGTTCAATTGTCGAAGAGGTGGACAAACTGCAGTGGGCGGCCCAGTGGGGCGCGGACACGGTCATGGATCTTTCCACCGGCGCCGACATCCACACGACCAGGGAGTGGATCATCCGCAACTCCCCGGTTCCCATCGGCACAGTGCCGATCTACCAGGCCCTCGAAAAGGTCAATGGTGAAGCAAGCGCGCTCACCTGGGAGATCTACCGAGACACGGTTATCGAGCAGTGTGAACAGGGCGTGGACTACATGACTGTCCATGCTGGAGTCTTGCTCCGGTATGTGCCGTTGACCGCGGAGCGGGTGACGGGGATTGTCTCTCGTGGTGGGTCGATCATGGCCGGGTGGTGCCTGGCCCACCATGAGGAAAACTTCCTCTACACGCACTTTGATGAGCTGTGCGAGATTTTCGCTCGCTACGATGTGGCGTTCTCGCTCGGCGACGGTCTGCGCCCGGGATCGATTGCGGACGCGAATGATGCTGCCCAGTTCGCGGAACTCGACACTCTTGCGGAACTCACAAAGCGAGCGTGGAAATACGACGTTCAAGTAATGGTGGAAGGTCCCGGCCATATTCCGTTTCATCTGGTTCGAGAGAACGTAGAACGTCAGCAGGATCTGTGCGACGGTGCTCCGTTCTACACCCTCGGTCCCCTGGTCACCGATATTGCTCCCGGTTATGACCACATCACCTCCGCGATTGGCGCAACCGAGATCGCACGGTACGGGACCGCGATGCTCTGCTACGTCACGCCGAAAGAGCACCTGGGGCTGCCCAACAAGGACGACGTCAAAACGGGTGTGATCACCTACAAGATCGCCGCGCACGCGGCCGACCTGGCGAAAGGCCACCCCGGCGCTCACGAACGTGACAACGCCCTGTCCAAGGCCCGTTTCGAGTTCCGGTGGCGCGACCAGTTCGCACTGTCCCTTGACCCGGTTACCGCCGAGGCGTTCCATGACGAGACGCTCCCGGCGCAAGCTGCGAAGACGGCTCACTTCTGCTCGATGTGCGGACCCAAGTTCTGCTCGATGAGAATCTCACAGGACATCCGCGATCGGTTTGGAGGTGTTTCTGAGGAGCAGATGCGTGCCGGAATGCAAGAGAAATCAGTAGCGTTCCGGCAATCTGGCGGAGAGGTTTATCTCCCGGAATCCGTCGTCGGCACATTGTAGAGACGGTGACTATCCACTTCGACGCGGCTGACGTCTGCGTTCTCCTGGAGAAATTGCGCGAGAGCACACCTCTCGTGCAGTGCCTGACGAACACGGTCGCCACCAGCTTTACCGCCAACGTCTTGCTCGCGATAGGCGCGAGCCCAGCGATGACGGATATTCCGATCGAGGCAGGAATATTTGCCGAAATCGCGTCGGCGACACTGGTGAATGTTGGTACCCCGCACGCCGAGCAACGAATCGCGATGATCGAGGCCGCGCGGGCTGCCCACCATACTGGCAGCCCATGGGTTCTTGATCCTGTCGCGGTGGGTGTCCTTCCGGTGCGCACGGCGTTGGCGCGGGAGTTACTGGAGTATTCGCCAACAGCGATCAGAGGCAACGCTTCAGAGATCATGGCCTTGGCCGGGCTCGGAGCCGGTGGGCAAGGTGTGGACACCGTCGACCGCGCAGAAAGCGCGCTGGATGCCGCTCTTCATCTCGCTCACACCCACGGTTCCATTGTCGCAATTTCTGGCGTAACTGACCTCATCACCGACGGAACAGATGTGCTCCGAATTAGCAACGGGCACCCCTATCTGACGCTCGTCACCGGCGGAGGGTGCGCACTGGGGGCGGTGACCGCAGCGTTTCTCGCCATCGGCGACGACCAGTTGGCGGCGACCGCAGCGGCCACGGCCGTCTATACGATCGCGGCGGAATTGGCGGTGGTGAACGCGTACGGCCCGGGTACCTTCGCAGTTGCCTTTGTTGACGCGTTGGCGGCGATTGATGCGACCAAGATCCAGTCCAGAGCGAAGATCGCATGACGGTTCGCCCGACTCTTGTCGACGGTGTGTACCTTGTGGCTGACACCGAGTTGTGCGGTGAGTTCGGTGTCGAAGAGACTGTGCGTGCGGCGGTGGCCGGCGGTATCAGGATGGTCCAGATTCGGGACAAGACGGCGAGTAACTCAGACTTTTACGAACTCGTCATGCGCACTGCAAGCGCTGTCGACGACCGAGCTCTGCTCCTGGTCAATGACCGAGTAGCAGTGTTCGTGGCTGCGCGGTCCGATGGAGCCGCGGTACACGGCGTGCATATTGGGCAGAACGACATGGCGCCACTCGAGGTGAGGCGAATCGTCGGGGCCGATGCCTTGATTGGGCTCACCGCCAACACGATCGCGCACATCGCGGACGCGAACAGTCTTCCTGAGGGTACCGTTGATTATCTCGGGATCGGCGTAATTCGCAACTCCGCAACCAAACCGGACCATCCTCGGGTTCTCGGGGTAACTGGCTTCAGAGCTCTCGCAAGTCTCTCGTCGCTACCGTGCGTAGCAATCGGAGGTATTTCGGCGGCGGATATGCCAATACTCCGCGGTGCTGGCGCTGCGGGAGCCGCTGTGGTCTCAGCAATCTGCGGCGCGCCAGATCCGCAATCCAACGCCGAATTGCTCATCGCCGCGTGGGACCAATGACAGCCACATCAGGATCGGCGATTCCTCAGGTTCTCAGCATCACTGCAACGGAGGCCACCGGAGGATCAGAGATTCCAGCCGACCCGCGCTGTTGTCAGTCAGTCGTAATGATGACCTCTTGTGATCACGTTGTCGCAGGCGACAATGATAATGAAGATGGGGTCGTCCGCTGGCTACCTCATTGGGCGTCCATCTCGGGAATGGCCTGGCGGGCGGCCTTCTCGTCGACGATGGCGCAGCGGTTCGCGTAGGCGGCGACGAGGGTCTGACGAGCGAGGTTGCGCACCGCGCGCGAAAGGCCCTGACTGGCCTGGTGGATGCTCGCGAGCGCGTCGTCAGAAAAGAGCGTGTCCGAGCGCCCACAGAGCGCGAGGACTCACGTAGTTCGAATTGAATGTCACCGAGTGGGAAGCACAAACACGCACGGCATGGCCCCCCCGCAGTGGTCGCCGCTCGTCAGGCTCAGTTCAAATGACTGGACCGCAGTCCTGACCGTCGCGAAACCGTGGGTCGAGGACGGTCCTCACGCCTCTGATCAGTGAAAGGTTTGGGCCACGTATTTTCGTCAGCCCGTGGGAAGTCGCTTCAGGGGGACTGCGTTAGTTGAGTTCTCCGACCTTGTTCGTTTCTGGGCCCGTGACGCCGCCGACAAGCACCAGCACACCGCCGAGGCTGAGGAGTACGGCGATCGCCGTCCGCTGCCCGAGGGCCGCCTGCAATGCCGGCAGATAGTACGGGTACAGCGCGGGGAGTACGATCGAAAGGCTGTAAGCGACCCCGTATCCACTGGAGCGAACGGCTGCGGGAAACCGTTCAGCAAGATACGCGCCGACCGGACCGTAACCAGAGACCGTTACGACCTGGAGCGCCACCACCAACAACACGATCACTGCGATGCCACTCGCACGGAATATCGCGAGAAAGGTAACCGGCGCGACGACAGCGGCGAGGACACCAAAGCTAGCGAAAAAGGTTCGCCTTCCAATCAACGTGGAGATCTGCCCCGCCGCGAGCATCGCGACGGCCGACACCGCAGTGGCGCACAGCATGGTGAACGATATCGACTGCGCAGACATGTGAGAGGCGACCCTTAGTTCACCAGTCAGAGTTGGAATCGCCATATCTGTCAACAGCCACAATCCACTCATCAACACGAAAACCTGTAACAGCGCACCTCGATGCGGCCCTACAAAGATTTCTCTGAGGGGGTTTTGCTTCTTTAGCGCGCAGTTCCACGCTGGTGAATCCACAACCGCGAAGTGGTAGTAGACGAGCATCGCGATAGCAAGCGCCGACCCGAGCAGGAACGGAACACGCCAGCCCCACGTACCGTACATTTTCGGAGTGGTGGCGTCGAGGAGTACAAGCACAATCCCCGCGATTGTCGCATTCGCCCACGGAGACGCCCACATGATAAACCCGCTGGCCAGACCTCGTCGCCTCGGCTCAGACCACTCCATCGCCAACGGCACGGCGCATGCGTACTCTCCACCGAGAAAGACCCCTCCCAGAAAACGCAGTCCTACGATCAAGAACAAAGTACCGCCGCCTAGCACGGAGTACCCGGGAACCAGGGCGATGAGGAACGTCGTCAGTGCGATGCCCGCGAGAGCAATTCTTGTCGTCTGCGTCCGTCCAAATCGATCAGCAATCGGACCGAAGATTGCAGAACCCAAAGGGCGCCCCATAAGCGCTGCGACGAAAACTAACCCGGCGCTGCTGACCAAGTTGTGCGGACCGAACACGTCGGCGGCCGCTGGGGTCAATGCGATGACCGGGAGAAAGATGTCGAACTGATCAACGAAATTACCGAGTATGCCACCGCGGACAGCGCGGCGGACAGCGGTCGGCATCGGGGTGATTCGCCCATCGCTGTGCCCGAGGACAAGTGCCTGATCGAAGGGTTGGACAGGACCACTCATCAAAACTCACTTCCTTCGCCGGCATTACCCGGACAGGTTCAACGGTCGGAACTGCGTCAGTTCCCTCTCAGCCCCTGCATTAGGGCCCCCGTGTGGATTACGGACACTCTAGTGCGGCTTCCGGTGGTTTCTGTACTGATGTCTGATGCCAGCGGTATCAGTTCCGACTTCGCAAATCTCTAGTGTGGGCGGGCTGGATTTTCTGGAGAAGAGGACTTGACACGAACTCGTCACTGTGTAAGATAAGCGCTTAACATACGCAAGCGCTTAACCAAGTGGGCGCGTGTGACTAGTTCCGGGGGGCTCGGTGGCACTGTCAGGGAAGGCGACAATTTACGCCGTAGCACAGCGGTGTGGTGTCTCGACGGCCACCGTGTCGCGCATCATGAGTGATGCCACTTTCGGCAAGGGGTCGACGCGCGAGCGCGTGTTCGCCGCGGCACGTGACCTCGGGTGGGTGCCGAACGGGGCGGCGCGAAGCCTGGCCTCCAACCGTGCGGGAATCGTCGGCGTTATCTTTCCAGATCTGGGTCGTTCGGGCGCCACCGAAGACGAGTCACCTCTCTACGTCGACGAGGTGATCAGGGGCGCCGAGCGTGCCGCGACGCTCGCGGGTGAGGCCGTACTCATCGCGGCGTCGCGGGGGGCCTCGGGGCGCGATCTCCTTCGATCGATCGTTGGCAAAGTTGACGGACTGGTTGTCGTGTCGGGGAGTCTCTCGGAGCGCGAAATCTCGACGATCTCTCGTATCGTGCCGGTGGTCATCGTCGCCAGCCTTCCGGGACGTCGCGTCCTCGACCGAGCGAGCGTCGACAACCGCTCCGGCGCGCGCGAAATTGCCGCGCACCTGGTCGAGACACACGGGTACCGGGAGCTCGCGTTCGTAGGAGGACCGTCCCGTTCGCCCGACTCGGCCGAGCGCTTCGCCGGTTTCTGTGAGGTGCTCGCGTCGGCACGGATCAACCCGCCGCAAGCACCGGACGACTGCGGCGACTTCACCGAGGAGGGTGGCGCTGAAGCGATGCGGCGTCTACTGCTGTCGGGGCGAAAACTTCGCGCCGTGGTCTTCGGCAACGACGAGATGGCCATCGGTGGCCTGCGGACCCTGCGCCGCGCGCGGGTGCGCGTTCCCGGCGACATCGCGGTGACGGGCTTTGACGACATCGCGTCCAGTCGCCGAGTGAGCCCGACACTTACAACGGTGCGTCAGCCGATGCGCGAGCTCGGGGAGCGAGCGGTCGAGATGTTGCTGAACCGGATCGAGAATCCAACCATGGACCGCCAAGTCGTGACACTTCCGACCGCCGCCGTTGTTCGCCGTAGCTGTGGCTGTCGTACCAACGATTCGATCTCGCAACGAGGAGTGTGACATGAGTGACCCGCTTAGGGCTCGAGAGGACTGGGAGTCTCGGATCTATGAGAGGTCCGATGCCCAGGCTGCGTTGTCGACGCTGTCGGCGCCCACGGTGGTGGTCGCCGAGCCCGGGTACGGACACATCCGCCTGCGCTGGGAGGCGGTGCCCGGTGCCGCCGGTTACGTCATCGAGATGGCCGCCGGCCAGGGCCCTCTGACCGTGCTTCGTCACGGGGGGAGTGACGTCGCCGCGATTCCGGTGACGCAGTTCGCGGTGACCGGCATTGACGATGGCGTCGAGTACCGCTTTCGGATAGCGGCGGTGCGCAGTCCCGGCGATGTGATTGAAGCGTGGTCGGCGCCGGTGGTGGCGACCACGCATCGTGGCGCGCCAGCCCCGATCGAGGTGACCATCGATGCTGCCTTGGTTGTCCGGAGGCTCCAGCGCGTATGGGAGATGGTGGGCGCGGAGAGACTCTCGCAGCTGCGCTTAGGAATCGATGAGCACGGTCACGACGTCGGGCGCGAGTTCGCCGAGGCGTTGAGGATCGCCCGTGATGAGCTGGGCGTGCGATTCGTGCGTGCTCACGCCATCCTTCACGACGACCTCGAAGTCGTACGCCGAGACACCCGTGGCTCGCTCGCGTACGACTTCGGCGGCATCGATGTCGTTTACGACCGCTTGGTCGAGATGGGAATCCGCCCGATTGTGGAGCTCTCGTTCATGCCGGCGGACCTCGCCCGAGATCCCAACGCGACGGTCTTCACGTACCGGGGCATTATCTCTCCGCCGAAGGACTGGACCGAGTGGCACGATCTCGTCGCTGCCCTGGCGCGCCACCTCGTCGAGCGCTACGGGATCGACGAGGTCTCTGCATGGGGATTCGAAGTGTGGAACGAGGCCAACCTCGAGGTGTTCTGGACGGGTACCCGTGACGAGTACCTGCATCTTTACGAGGAGGCGGCAAGAGCTGTCAAAGGGGTCGACGAGCGACTTCGTGTTGGTGGGCCCGGAAGCGCGGCCGGTGAGTGGATTGAATCGCTCCTCGACTTCACGAGTGCCCACCGAGTGCCGCTCGACTTCGTGTCGACGCACACCTACGGCAACCTGCCAATCGACCTGCGACCGCTGCTTGCGCGTTACGGTTACGCGGGACTCCCGATCTGGTGGACGGAATGGGGCGTGGGCAGCACGCACTTCGGTGCAATTCACGATTCACCGATGGGTGCTCCCTTCATCCTCAATGGTTACGATGCCGTTCAGGGGCGGATCGACGCACTCGCCTACTGGGTGATTAGCGACCACTTCGAGGAGTTGGGACGACCGCCGAGGCTCTTTCACGATGGCTTCGGCCTGCTCAGCGTCGGCAATCTCCGCAAGCCGAGGTTCTGGGCTACGCACCTCGCCTCGGCCCAGGGTGACGACGTCCTGAGCCTCGCTATCAGCGGTGATGGGGCCGAGGTCCTAGTCGGGGCGAACGCGACTCGCCACGAAGACGGCTCCGTCGACGTGCTGATCTGGAACGGGACGATCAACAGTGAAATGAGCAGCGGTGATCCGCGCCTAGACCGCACGGTGAGCGTTCGCCTCCACAACCTGGTGGAGAAGTCGTACGTCGCTCGACTCGCGCGCGTCGATGTCGATCACTCCAACATCATTGGCGTCCTGCCTGCGGGTGTCGACTGGCCGGACGCCGAGACATGGTTGCACCTGCGCGCGAGCGACGTCCTCCACCAAGAGCTGCTCGCCGACGTGCAGCCGACGGGCGGGGAGGCCACAGTCACATTCTTTATCCCCATGCCGGGCGTCGCCCGGCTTCGACTATCTGCCGGATGAGTCCGGTCGAAGAGAGAAGGTAGACCATGAAAACACAGATGAGGCCACACAGTGTCTGGCTTGGGATCGCGGCCGCGATGGTGGGACTCTCCCTGACCCCCACCATCGCGGTCGCGTCGGGTGCGGGGGCTAGCGGTATCGACAGTTCGCCGCACGCCAAAACGGCGGCGCACGGCGTGCTCACCATCCAGGGCAACACGAACAACGTCTTGAACCTTAACCCGTTCGTCGGGGGCGATCTCGGCGTCAACCTGGTGTACAACAGCCTTGAGTTGTTGAATCCCGTGAACGGGTCCCTGGCCCCGGAGCTTGCCACGAGTTTCACGGCGCCCAACGCGACGACACTCACCTACACGATCCGGCGTGGAGTGAAGTGGAGTAACGGCAAGGCGTTCACGCCGGCTGACGTCGTGGGGACGTTCAAGCTGCTCAAGAAGTTTCCCGCGCTCGACACCGGCGGGGTTTGGTCCGTTGTCACGTCGGTGTCCGACGCCGGCAACAAGGTCACCTTCAGGCTGAAGACACCGGACGTTCCGCTACGCCAAGTGATCTCCGGGGTGCCGATCGTTCCGAGCGCGATCTGGTCGCGCCTGAGCAATCCGGCGACGTTCACCAACACGCATCCCGTGGGCACGGGTCCCTACACGCTTAAGTCCTACGCACCGACCAAGACTGTCTTTATGAGGGTCCCGTCGTCGTTCGAAGCGTCGAGCGTGCGTCCAGAGAACGTCGCGTTCGTCGCGGGCCCGTCGACGGGGGCCGCGAACCAGCTGCTCATCGCGAGTGGTGCCTACGATTTCGCGTACGACAACTTCCCGAACGTGAAGACCGCCTTCGTGGGCCAAGACCCGAAGCACAACGTCTACTGGTTCCCGCCGGGGGGAGTGATCTCACTGTTCATGAACTTGACCAAGGCGCCGTTCAACAACGTCGACTTCCGCCTGGGTATGTCGTACGCGATCAATCGGTCAGCCGTAGAGAACGCCGCGCTCTTCGGGCTTGAAGGCGTCGCCCCCCAGACAGGGGCAATGCTGCCGGGACAGGCCGCCTGGACCGACCCGACGATACCGAACAAGGGATTGATCCAGCAGAACACCTCGCTGGCACTGTCGTACTTCGCCAAGGCGGGCTACACCCAGCAGAACGGCAAACTCGTGAACTCGGCCGGCACACAGGTGGGCTTCAATATCAATTGCCCGTTGGGTTGGACCGACTGGAACGGTGCCGCGACGGAGATCGCCAAGGAACTGAATGCCCTCGGCATGAACGTGACTACGAACTTTACGGACTACACCGGTTGGGCCAACGGGAACGCGAATGGGACCTACGACGCCAACATTGACGCATTTGGTGGAACGGGAAGCGCGTACTCGACCTACAACCCCCAGTTGAACAGCGCCTTTGACGTGCCCCTGAACACGCCGGCGAGCAGCAACATCGAGCACTTCTCGAGCCCGGTGGTGGACCACTACCTCGCGGGCTTGGCGGCGGCGCGTACCACGGCGGCAGCGACGCCGTGGATCCACGCCCTGACCGACGTGATGTACAACCAGGTTCCGGTGCTCAACCTCTACTACGGCGGCATGTGGGGCTTGTTCTCCACGCGCCACTGGGTGGGCTGGCCTTCGGCGAAGAATCCGTACACGACGCCGGCAACGTGGAACTATGACCTGCTCGCGATCGTGATGCACGTCAAGCCGGTGAAGTAGCTCCGGGTAGAGACGAAACGGAAGCACTAGGTGGGGAGGATGAGGTTGCGGAACGTCGTAGGCAAGTTGGCGCTGTTCGTTGGCACCCTGTGGGCGGCGCTCACTTTCAACTTCATCCTTCCCCGCCTGATGCCCGGTTCCCCGGCGGACTCAGTGATCGAACGCATGACCCAGTCGGGCGTCGCCGTGACGGCCGCGATGAAGCGGGCCATTGGAATCCAGTTGGGACTTCCCCACACTTCACTACTGGTTCAGTATGGGGACTACCTGGCCAATGTCGCTCGCCTTCGCCTGGGTATGTCCACTTCGGTTCCTGGTGAGTCGGTGATGAGGGCGATCGAGGTCGCGGCGCCGTGGTCGCTGGCATTGGTGGGTTCCACGACGATCGCGACGTTCTTCCTCGGGACGCTGCTGGGCGTCTATGCGGCGTGGCACCGCCAGTCCCGAATCGACCAACTGGTCACCGTTGGTACGACGCTGACCTCATCGTTCCCCTCTTTCTGGATCGCGCTGATGCTCCTGTTCTTTTTCGGCTTCAAGCTTCGCTGGTTCCCCCTCGTCGGCGGCTACTACCCCGGAGTGACTCCCCATCTGACGTGGAACTTCATGGTGGATGCGTCCTACCACCTGGTGCTGGGGTGGATCGCACTTGTGATCACCGGGCTCTCGGGGTGGGTCTTTGGAATGCGCAACAACATGGTGACCACCTTCGGGCAGGACTACGTGACCTTCGCGGAGGCCAACGGCTTGAGGGGGCGCAAGGTGGCCCTGTCTTACGCTGCTCGCAACGCGCTCTTGCCCAACGTGACGAACTTCGCGTTAGCGCTGGGCGGGGCTATCGGGGGTACGGTCCTCATCGAGGACGTCTTCGGCATACCGGGGATCGGTAGCCTACTCATTCAGGCGATCAACGCTCGGGACTATCCGCTCATGCAGGGCATCTTGCTCTTCACGTCGGTGAGCATGCTCGTGGCGCTCTTCGCGGTTGACCTGCTTTACACCTGGCTCGACCCGAGGACGCGTGCGCAATGACGCGAATTCGGTTACGGGGCGAGCATCGACAATGCGGCCACAGGGAGGCGCGATGACTGGACACGCGACGACGCCGGTGCCAGGATCAACCACTGAGGTCGAGTGGCCCGGTGCTCATCGAGAACACGAAGTACCGGCCAGCATTCGATTCCTTGGCCGCGCCCTCGCGACGCTCTGGGGCAACACGAAGGCGCGCATCGGCCTCATCATCCTCTTCACCCTTATCGTTGTCGCGGTCTTCGCGCCACTCATCGCCCAGCAGTCGCCAACGGCCAACAATTTCGTGCCCTATCAGAACCCGAACGCGGTCAACTGGTTCGGGACGACCGGCAACGGGCAGGACGTTTTCGCCCAACTCGTCTACGGCACGCGCGTATCGCTGTTGGTGAGCTTCGTCGCCGGCGCAATCGCTACGGTGCTCGCACTCCTAGTCGGTCTCGTCGCGGGGTTCCGTCCGGGCATCGTTGACGAGACGCTGATGTACATCACGAACCAGTACATGATCCTGCCGGGGTTGGTCCTGATTATCGTTGTATCGACCTACGTGCAGAGCGAGTCGATATGGATCACGATCATCTTCATCGGACTCACCGGCTGGCCCACGGGTGCCAAGGTGATGCGTAGCCAGGCCGTAACGCTTCGTACCAGCGACTTCGTCAACGCCGCCGTGCTCTCGGGTGAGAGGCTGCTGCGGGTGGCCTTCCGAGAGATTCTGCCGAATATGACATCGCTGGCGGCAGCCAGTTTCTTCGGGGCGGCGGGTGCCGCGCTCGCCGCGTCGGTCGGACTCGAGTTCTTGGGCATCGGCAACCCCAACACGGTGGCGTGGGGCAACCTGTTGTACTGGGCCGAGCAGGACAACGCGCTGCTCTCCAAGCAGATCCTGCTCCTCCTGGCACCCGGGATTGCGATCGCGATCTTGGCGGTATCGTTCGCCTTCATCAACTTTGGCATCGATGCACTGTCCAATCCGCGGCTGAGGGAGCGGTGATGGCGCTCTTGGATGTCACGGGACTGAACGTCGCCTACGCGCCCCAGGGCGCCGATCGGATATGGGCGGTGCGCGACGTCGACCTGAGTTTCGAGCGAGGGGAGTTTGTCGGGGTGGTGGGCGAGTCCGGTTGCGGGAAGTCATCGCTGGCCTACGCCCTCGCGAGGATGTTGCGGCCGCCCGCGCGCATCGAGAGTGGCTCAATCGTCTTCGACGGTGTCGACATCAGCACCCTCGATCAGGAGGCGTTGCGTCAGCATCGTCGCAACGGATTCGCACTCGTCTTGCAGAGCGGAATGAACGCCCTCAACCCGGTGCGCGACGTTCAGCATCACTTCGCGGATGTGCTGCGAGCCCACGCGGCAGTCGGCGAGCGCTGGAATCGGGCGTCGGTTCGCGAGCGCGCCGCGGAGCTCCTCGAGGGCGTCGGACTCGACGCTGGCGTTCTCGGCCGGTTCCCCCACGAACTCTCTGGCGGCATGCGCCAGCGGGTCTCCATTGCGATCGCGCTCTCGCTCGAGCCCAAACTCGTGATCTTCGACGAGCCGACGACGGCGCTGGACGTCATCGTCCAGCGTTCGGTGATGTCCACGATCAAGAGCCTGCAAGAGGGTCGAGGGTTCACCGCGATCCTCATCACTCATGATCTGGGCGACGTGCTCGACTCCGCGGACCGGTTGCTCGTCATGTACGCCGGGCGCATCGTCGAGGATCAGCCGACCGTCGACCTGACCCGCGGCGAGCATCATCCCTACACCGAGGCGCTACTACGCTGTTTCGCCGATCCGCGGGCGGACGAGGTTGTGCTCGAAGATATCCCGGGCACTCCACCCGACCTCTCGCTGGCTATCCCCGGATGCTCCTTCGAGCCGCGGTGCTCGGTGGCGGCGTCCCCCTGCTCGACGACGCAGCCCGTGCTCACACCGCTCGGGAACGGCCGGGTCTCGTGTCACGTTCGCGCCGGTCTGGTCGAGGGAGCCAGTCGTGGGTAACTCGCGGGCATCGGTGCAGACCACGGGGTCGTCGCCCAGGGCGTCACTTACTGTCGAACACGTGTCCAAGACGTATCTGGTGCATCGTGGCGCCCGTGGGACACACCCTGCCGTCGACGACGTGTCCTTCGAGATTGCTCCCGGTGCGTCTCTCGGACTGGTGGGAGCGAGCGGGAGCGGCAAGAGCACGCTGGCCAAGATGATCCTCGGTACGGATCGCCCCACATCGGGTCAGATCCACTACGGCGATCTGGCAATTGAGCGGATCCGCCGCCGCGAGCTTCGTACGCTCCACCGTCGCGTGCAGATGGTCTTCCAGGACCCCTACGGCGCCCTCAATCCGATGCACACGGTTGAGTATGTCGTCAGTCGACCCTGCATCAACTTCCTCGGACTGTCCCGGAGCGCAGCGTTGGCGAGGACCCACGAATTACTCGAAGCGGTGGGACTCGTTCCCACCGCCCAGTTCGCGAAAAAGCTACCTCACCAGCTCTCGGGCGGTCAGCGTCAACGCGTGGTCATCGCTCGCGCCCTCGCCTCAGAACCAGAGCTCATCGTCGCCGACGAGCCGGTGTCAATGCTGGACGTGTCGATGCGCGCGGGTATCTTGAAACTGCTCGCCACATTGCGTGAGGAACGCAATATCAGCCTTCTCTACATCACCCATGACTTACTCAGCGCACGAGTTATCACCGATCAGATCCTGGTCCTCAACGAGGGGCAGGTTGTCGAGCGAGGCGAGACCAAACACGTGCTCCAGCATCCGACACACGAGTACACGGTGCGTCTGCTCGATGCCGTGACGACGTCGGCTCTGCGGCGCGAGGACGCGGGATTGGGTCAGAGGTCGAGCGATGAGTGTCCAGTCACGACGGTGGATGAGTCGGAGCGGGCACAGCCTGGGGCCACCTGAGCGAGGTAGCCGGGATGCCCCGCCACGAGGACGCCGAGATGCTCGAGGGGAGTTGCCTGACGCTCGCGCGACAACGGTTCCCAAGCGCTATTCGACCCAGGTCGGCGCGCTCGCTCGCCGGTACGTCGTGGAGAATGAGAAGAGGACGTAGCGACGCGCGGCCGTTGGTGCAATCACGAGGAGGGTGTGGTTGATGCGGGACGCCGATCCACGGTGTCGACGCACGAGGTTGGCGCGTTGTATCCCCTCTTGCCACGTTGTTGGGCCCACATCACAATTCGCGGACCGACCACCGTGGTGCGACGGGCACCCATGATCACAGTGTCGCGAACAGTACCGACTTCGCGCTTCGCTGAGAACCACCGCCTGTTCTCACCGACAAGGAGGAGACCGTGCTCTATCCCCGGGAATCGTCAACCCGCGATGTCAAGGACTTAAGAGGCGTCTGGCACTTCAAGGTGGACTGGCACGCCGAGGGTGAACGCGAGGGCTGGAGTTTTCGCAGCCTTGAGGATCCAATACTGATGTCGGTGCCCGCCAGCTACAACGACATCACTCAAGACGCACGACTTCGCGATCACGTTGGTGCCGTGTGGTACGAGAGGAAGTTCGTCGTGCCGTCCTCATGGAGTGGCCTTCGGACCGTCGTGCAGGTAGGCAGTGCGACTCACAACGCCACAATGTGGTTCAATGGGCATCAGATCGCGCAACACCGAGGGGGGTTCTTGCCCTTCGAGGGCGATGCCACGCCCCATACCCTCTGTGGCCGGGAGAACCGCCTGACGATCAAAGTTGACAATGAACTGGACTGGACTACTCTCCCCCCCGGGGATGCTCGACCGGCTCGATGACTTCGGTAGCGAGCAGACGCGCAGACGCCAGCGGTACTTCCACGACTTCTTCAACTGCGCGGGCCTGCATCGTCCGGTGCTCGCGTATACGACGCCACAGGATCGCATCGACGACATTCGGGTGGCAACTGAGGTCCACGACACGACTGGTGTTGTTCACTACGACGTCACGGTCGGTGCGGACACGAGCGAGGCGAAGCCTCCTGAGGGAGGGGGTCACAACACACACGTGCGGGTGTCCTACGAGATGCGACGGGCACTGACGTCGCAACGTGCGACGGACACTCCGGTACGGTGATTATCCCGAACGCCAACCTGTGGGGGCCGGGAGCGCCGTATCTGTACTCCATGGTCGCTGTCCTGCTTGACCCGGGGGACCTCGTCGTGGATGAGTACGAGCTGCGGGTGGGTGTGCGGACCATCCACGTTACTGATCAGTCCTTCTGGATCAACGGCAAGGAGTTCTACTTCCGAGGGTGCGGTAAGCACGAGGACGCTGACGTTCGCGGTAAGGGCGTCGATGCCGTGATGAACGTGAAGGACTTCAATCTGCTGCGCTGGATTGGTGCCAATTCGTTTCGAGCATCCCACTACCCCTACGGCGAAGAGGTGATGGACCTGGCCGATGAGTTGGGCGTGTGCGTCATTGACGAGCTTCCGGCGGTGGGACTCAACCTGTGGGACCGGCACGAAACTGTCTTCACGCAGGATCGCGCCGGTGACGGGCTCCTCGCGACGCACTTGAGCCAACTGCGTGAATTGGTCGCAAGAGACGGGAACCATCCGTGCGTTGTGATGTGGAGTGTCGCCAACGAGGCCGCGACATATGAGCCCGCGTCGCGTCCGTACTTCGCCCGGGTCGCCGAGACGGTGCGCGCACTTGATCCGAGCCGACCCTCAACCATCGTTGAGTACACACTGCCGGACAAGTCGCTCGTGGGCGACCTGTTTGACGTCATCTGCGTCAATCGGTACCTCGGGTGGAATACGGATCCCGGCGAGACGGAGCTAATCGAGGGTCAACTAGAGCGTGACCTGCTTCGCTGGCACGAGAGATTCGATAAGCCTGTGTTCGTAACTGAGTATGGAGCCGACACCGTCGCGGGGTTCCACAGTGATCCGCCCGCCCTCTTCACCGAGGAGTTCCAGTGTGAATTCCTCGAGCGTTATCACCGTGTCTTTGATCGGCTCGACTTCGTCATCGGCGAACACGTCTGGAACTTCGCCGACTTCGCGACCAAACAGAGCCCGGTGCGCGTCCTAGGGAACCGCAAGGGGATCTTCACGCGTCAGCGTCAGCCGAAGGCCGCTGCCTATCTCTTGCGTTCCCGATGGATGGGGACGGCACCGCCGGCTACCGACTGAGGTCCAATCGGGCGAAGAAGAGCACGATGCGTTAGTGCATGTGCTTCGGGCAGGCGTTGATTCCGGCGAAGTCGACGTGCTCGAAATCGTAGGAACGGCCGCTCCGCATCTCGTAATTCTCCTGCACGTGAGTGGGACCACTGATTGCCCGGAGGGAATGCGTGAAGTCGCCAATCCCGCTCACGTCCTCGAGCGGCGCGGCGCGCCTTCCGGTGGAGACATACCTTCCGCCGCAGGGCGAAGCACGCCCACTTGGACCTCACTGCCGAGATGGTGAGTGCCAACTTGGTCCCAAGCCAAAGCTTTAGACAAGGGAGCCAGGGACATCGTGCTGGGTGGACTGAGCCTCCTCATGCGGTGAAATCTCCGCGAAGCGGTCCGCGATGTTTACCAATGTTGTCTTTCGCCTGTGGCCCGAACTACCCCTGTCGCTTGGATCACACTATTAGCTGATCGTGGTCCAGCTCCGCCAGCGCGCCTGTGGCGGTGTGCCGGCCCGATCTCCCCTTGCGAACTCTGGACGCCCGTGGTGCTCGTTAGATTCGAGGTGACACGCCAGGTGTCCGCGACGGCGTCGAGGTTGTCGGGGTCGTAGCGACCGTGCTTTTCGATACGGTGCTCACGTGATCTCGCTCGACTGGTATCGTCGTGGTCGCGACGTTCTTCGGACGGCCCGCCACTTGGTCCCTGCCGCAGGTCAGCTTCATGTTCCAATACGGGTTTGCCGCCGAGCTCGCCATAGAAATCGTCACGGCCACCCAGGGTTGGATCGTCATCGGTGGGCGCGAGCTATTCGAGTTCTTCGCCGTTACGTCACTCAAGTTGAGGCGGCGAGGTGGACGCGGTCCGGGCATCGTGGTCTTTGTACCTGGTGAGGACGCACAGTTAGCGCCGCTCGGTCAGCGTTGTTGACGACCGAACGGTGCGAGTCGGGCATCGCGATGGCCCGACGCCCGTTCAGGTACGTCGCGAACGCATGTGCGTCGCTTGGCCGCGACTCACTGCGCAAGTAGTAATCCTCTCAGGTTGGCGAAGTATTTGTGGCAAACGACTTGTTAGCCTTCGCGAAGAAGGCGTTCGTCCGCCGGGCCGACATAGTCAGTGTCGGGCCAGAACTAGTTCGGGGGTCGTAGGTGGCACGGGATGAGTCCAAGACGGTGCTGTTTGAGCCGTCTCGTCGGGCGTCCATTCGTGGACTACTCCATCCACCACTAGGTGACCGCCGGTTTTGGTCTACCCAGGTAATGGTTGTCGCGGTGGTGTTGCTCCACTTCGTGACCGACATGGGCCAGGACCACGGAGTGTGGGGGATACCGGGTTTCGTGGTCATATCGCTTTTACTAGTTCCCGTGGTCTACGGAGCGATGTCTTACGGACTGGTTGGCGCCCTCGGTCCCGCCGTCAGCGGTGTCATCTTGCTCGCGCCGAGTGAACTGTGGCAAGCGCACACCCCAACTGAGTTGTGGGGAGGGTGGAGCAACCTTACCGTCGTTGTCGTGATCGCGACGCTGCTCGGTGAACGATTTGAGTTCACGCGTGGCGTACTCGTTGCGAGAACGAGACGTGACGTCCAGGCACTTGAGGAGCATCGCTTTCGTCTGGCCTTTGACAACAATCTTTCGGCGATGGCGGTCGTCGATGCACACGGCGACATTGCACAGATCAATCAAGCATTCTGCGATTTACTCAATTACACCGCGTTCGAACTCACCGGGATGCGTCTGAACGATTTGTTTGACCCCAGTGACACGCCCACGTACGTCTCCGAGTCTAAGGAATCAATCGACTCGATCAGCAAGCCCAGGCGGTCGATCAGGCGACTCGTTCGAAGCGATGGTCGGGTGATCACCACGGAGTTGTCGCAGTCAGCGATGGGCGACATTATCGGAGAAGAGGCGTATTCGATGGTGTCGATTCGAGATATCACTGAAGAGCGACTACTGACAGCGCGACTCACCGATTTGGCTCTTCATGATTCCTTGACAGGCTTGGCGAATAGGGCCTTGTTGCGGGATCGGTTGGCCCAAGCGCACGCTCGAGCCGACCGTGACGGTAACCACGTCGTTCTCTACTTGCTCGATCTCGACAACTTCAAAGGCGTCAACGATACCCTCGGTCATGTGGCGGGAGATGAACTATTGATCGCGGTTGCGAACCGATTGCGCGCCGTTACTCGTGATACCGATACGGTCAGCCGTCTCGGCGGAGATGAGTTCGTCTTGCTGGCGAGTGGCCTGAGTGACGAGGGCACCGTGGAAATGGCCAATCGGCTGCTGGAACTTTTCACCAGGCCGTTCTACGTCGGTGGCCAGCAGATCGATCAGACCGCGAGTATTGGCGTCGTCTGCTGCGGTGCGGCGCTCTCGTTCGACTGCGACGATCTGATTCGTAGTGCGGACATCGCCCTATACGAAGCGAAGCGACTCGGCCGGGCACGAATCGTCGTTTACTCGTCCACGATGACTAGTGAGACCTCAGAGCATTTCCAACTCAGTCAGGAACTGAGCCATGCCGTGTCGCGGAGCCAGATCGTCATGCATTTCCAGCCAGTCGTTGACCTCCAGAACCACCAGGTTGTCGCGTTCGAAGCATTGATGCGTTGGATCCACCCCACTCGTGGGTTCGTGCCACCGGAGGTGTTCATACCACTGGCCGAGCAGAGCGACTTGATCCTCGAGCTCGGTGTTGTCGCTCTCGAACAGGCGTCGGCCGCTGTTGTCGGCTGGCGCGCCGATGGCGCACAGTGGCGGGTCGGGATTAACCTCGCAACCCGTCAGGTGAACGACCCTGGCCTATTGGACCTCTTCGACGGTGTTCTTGCTCGAACGGGACTCGGCGCGGAATCATTGGTCGTCGAGATTACTGAGAACATCGCTATCGCCGACCTCGACGTGGCCCTCAGGACGCTCGATGGACTTCGTCAGCGTGGTGTCGCCGTCTGGCTCGATGATTTCGGAACCGGCTATTCGTCATTGGCCTACGTGGCCCGGCTACGTCCTTCGACCATCAAAATCGATCGAAGTTTTGTCCACGCGGCGACCTCCAATGTCACGGACCGAAACGTCCTCGCAGCGGTCGTGACGCTCTGTCGTCAACTCGGGATGATCGTCTTGGCCGAGGGAGTCGAGACCACGACTGAATTAGAACTCCTTATTGAATTGGGTGTCGACCTTGCTCAGGGATTCCTATTTTCTCCACCGGTCCCAGCTTCGGAGATTCAGACGGCCATCCGCTCTATCGCGTCGTGGTGGTCAACATCGTCGACGTGAGTGGTACCGTCACCGCGCATCACTCGTCGTACTCCATCACTTCGCTCATCGACTGCCGAACGAACCCCAATCGGATCTCACTCGGGGGGAGTCAGATGAAGAGCAATTGAGCGTCCTCGGTCATCTCGATGAAGTCAGAGGCATTGATAATTCCTTCAACCGCGTCGTATAGGTCGTCTTCGTCGAGCTGCATCATGTCCGCTGACATCCGGCACGCCCAGAGATGACCACCGGAGGCCACGATCTGCTCCAAGAAGTCGGGTACTTCTGGGACGCCGACCCCTTCGATCTGCTTCTTCATCATCTTGGTCGCCATCCCCGTCACCCCGGGGATGCCGCCCAGCCCCTGAGGCATGTGCGTCGCGGTATTGCCTAAGGGCGTGAACTTGAGATTCGCCATTCGCTTCTTCGTGATCATGTCCAAACCCCAGAAGGTGAAGAAGAGGTGAACCTCCACACCCTCGCCGAGTGCGGCGTTAGCTAGCACGAGGCCCGGGTACGCCATGTCAAGATTGCCCTTCGAGCAGATGACTGCGAATTTTCGATCCGTGGCGCTGCCATCGAAGTTGGGAATCGGTGCGGTCGACGTTACTGGCACGTCATTCATGGGAAAGTCTCCTTTGCTTGTTAGACACAACCCCGTGGTTTGGGCAGGCCTGCGATGTAGGCCATCTTCTTCGCCGGCTTCTTCGGGAACAGCACGAACAGCTCTTTGGTGTCGAACCCTCCGACGGTGGAAACCCGCCGAATCGTTGCCGACTCACCCTGCTGTTTGAAATCCTCGCGTAGGAACCGGATAACCTTCCAGTGCTCGTCAGTTAGTTCGACGCCGATCTGCGCGGCGAGAACCTTGGCGATGTCGTCGTTCCATTCGTCGTATTCGGTGAGGAATCCCTCGTCATTCACGTGAATCTCGGTGCCATTGATGGTGGCGGTGGCCATAATTACTACCTCCTTGGTTGAACGGTGGTCGCGGTTGACGAGTGTGTGGCGTCGCCAGACTGGACCCCGTCGTCAGCTGGTTCAGCCCCCATTGATCGCAACGCGGCGAGGCCGCGAGCGAGCCCCCTACGAATTGACGGGTCGCGCATTTGGCGCAGCAGCGCGAGGGTTGACGGTGCCTTTGACGAGTCGCCGGCCCTCTCTTCTTGCATCGTCACTGCAGTGCGGCGCAGCATGCTCATGACTTCTGGCTGAGTCATCTGCTTGACTGTCTGCAGTATCAGCACAATATTGTCGCCAAGGAGCTTGACGTCTTCTTCGCTGAACGAGGTGACGACATTGTCGAGTATCCCCACGGTGCGGCGCGCGAAGGCGAAGTACCCTCGTTCGTCGAGTTGCTGCAGTCGGGCGTTGAGACTGGCGACCGCGGGAGTACCCAGCGGGCCGAGTTCGTCGGCGAGCGCTGACATCGTTCGCAGGGGGCCGATCCACGATTCGAGGACGGCGGCGTTACGGACGAGTGCGTGGGCGAGGTTCATCAAGTCAACGAAGTCGCACGAGTCAACTTCGAGGTGTCCAATGGCCGACGACATCGCTTGCTCGGCGAGGGGCGTCATGTCTTCGACGAGTTCGTGCCAACGCTCACGGCTCTCTCGTTGATGACGGAGTTCGCTGGTGATCTCGCGAAGTTGCTCGGCCATCCGCTCGATTCGTTCGTCCAGTGAGTCCAACTCGTTGATTGTGGTCACGACGGCACCTCGACTTCCTTGCCCGCCATCGACATCAGGGGCTCAAACGGCATGTCTTTGCCCGGCAAGAGCAGGTTCCAGTACACCCAGCGGAACGTCATCTTGCCCCAGTGGTTGGCTTCGGATTCATGCAAGAGGCTGAACGGTCCAAGTCCGGGCAGGGGATACTTGCCCGGCAGCGGCTCGGTTTCGTAGTTGAAGTCAATGAGCAAACCCTTGCCACTCCCCGTCTCGATGAAGCAGTTCGCGTGCCCGTCGAACAGTTTGGTCATGGGACGTCCGTTGACATGGTTGACGAAATTGTCCTCGAAGAGTTCAATCGAGAAATGAGCGACAGAACCTGCCTTCGATGTCGGAATGTCTGAGGCGTCGCCGATTGCGAAGATGTTCGAGTGGGCTTTAGAGAGCAGGGTCTGTTTGTCGACTGGCACGTAATTGAGATCGTTGCCAAGACCGGAACGCGCGACGTAGTCGGCACCCATGTTGAGCGGGATCGTGACCAAGAGGTCGAACGGAATCTCCCGTTCGTCAAATGAGATCAACGTCTTGGTGTCGGGGTCAATTCGTTCCACCATGAAGTCGCTCTCGATGGTTACGTTTCGCTCTTCAAGGATTCCCCCAAGGTGCTTTGATGCGATTGGCTTGGTGAACGCTCCGTCCAGCGGCGTGACAAATACCAGGTCGACGCGGTCTCGCATTGCGCGCTCTGTGAAAAACGCATCGGCGAGGAAGGTGAATTCGAGCGGTGCGACCGGGCACTTGATCGGCATGTCCACGATGTGGACCACCATGCGGCCGCCTTCCCAGTCAGCCAGTTTCTCGGCGAGCGCGGTCGCGCCCTCAAGCGTGTAGAACTCGTGAACGCTCTTTCGCCATTCGCTGCCATTCATCCCCGGTGTCTGGTCGGGGCGCGGTGAGGTGCCGGTTGCGATGATCAGGTAGTCGTACCTCAGTTCGCGCTCATCGATGAGTACCACGCGATTCTCCTCGGGGACAACGCGGTCGACCTCACCTTGCACGAGATCGACGCCTTCGGGCATGAATCGCCTGACTGGCTTGACGAGGTCGGCTGGGCGATAGATACCGAATGGGACGAAGAGGTGTCCCGGCTGGTAGTAGTGGTTGTTCGACTGGTCGACCACTGTGATCTTCCATTCGCCACGCTCGAGCCTCTTGCGCAGTCGGTTGGCCGCCATCGTCCCGGCAGTTCCACCGCCGAGGATCAATAGGTTCTTCATTGAGTGCTCCTTTGGTCGATACCTTGCGGTAGTCCAGCGGCGAGGCGTGAGATTGCGGCCGCCACCGCTGGGAGAAAGGTCAACGCTCGTGCGCGTCCCTCGTCGCTTAGACGATAAAGCGGACGTTCGTCGTTACCCGTAGGATCGATTCCCCCAGCGAAGAGCATCCCCACGAGTCGCGGACCAACACGAACAAATGTGCGAGCGCAATCAATGTCGAGGGGACTGCGGTGATATCGCAAATCGAGTACCGGATCATCGGCGAGCTGCTTCCAAAAGACTACACACGCCGAAATGAAGTCCGGATCAGCCGAGCGCTCGTGGAGCCAGGGGCATGGATTAACGATGCCGGTGACCGGTTCGCCATTCATGTCCGTTGGGACCAGTGAGACGCCGAGAATCTGGGCCGAAAGTTCGATCAGAGGGAGCGTCGCTTGGACCGCTCGAGCCATAGTGTCTCGATCCGATTCGTGAACGTTCGTTTGCACGCTATTCGCTGGGAGCATTTCCTCGAGGACGTCAGCGGGAAAACGCCATTGCCGACCGACCTTCATCGCTGGTAGCCGTCCACTTTCAGCCATCCGGTAGATGGTGGAACGGTCTACGCCAAGAATTCGACCAACCTGCTCTGCGCGAAGCAACCTCTGCGCAAAGTGGGAGCTTTGCGCGCCCTGCCTATCCGCTTGCACACTGTGCATATAAGTGACGATACTCATGTACAGGCTCGCGAACTAGGGTCGAAAGTCCTGCAATGATTCGTTCCCGCCAGACATATTGCAGCTGTGATTGTTGCAGTATCAACTACTAGTATTGACGTGCATGAGTGTGCCGCCATTGAGTTGAAGGATTCCAGTGAGACGTGGGCTAATGCCACGGGACGGATGGGTGGAGTCGGTCTCAAATTGTGATTGTAGTAACCAATTTCCATGGAGATTGTAACGTAGGGTTTTCCACAGACCGTGACGTAACGGCCGTTACCAAACCCAACCAGGACTCCTCGTTTCTGCGCGAAAGCGGATCGGCGAGAAGTGACCAAATGAGAGGTGTTTCAGCACTACTGCTACGACTAGCGCGGCTCGGTGACAATACGGCGAAGTTGACCGTGATTTCACGCTAGTGAGACGGCATACGCACTCGCAGGATTAATGGAGGATGATTTGCGAGGAGGTGTCCGATGTTGGGTCACATAGTGGATTCTGTGGCGTCAACGCGTTGGTCGGGTCGGGCGACCGACGCGGATGAGGTTTTAGTGGACCGACTTGAGACGCGACGCCGCAACGTGCAGGTAGCGCTCGGCATCATCTGGCTTGTTGATGCGGCGCTTCAATTTCAACCGTTCATGTTCACGAAGGCGTTTGTTTCCAACGTACTCGCGCCGACTGCCTCCGGCAATCCCTGGCTCTTCTATCGACCCATGGTGTGGGCTGACCACTTCATGATCCACGACATCGCGTGGTGGAACACTCTCTATGCAATGTTGCAACTGCTCATCGCGTTGGGCTTGTTCTGGCGGCCGACGGTTCGTTTGGCTCTAGGAACTTCGATTGTATGGAGCGTCACGGTCTGGTGGTTCGCAGAGGGGTTCGGTGGCGCTTTTTCTGGCAGTTCACCGCTCGCTGGGGAACCGGGTGCAGTGATGCTCTATGCACTCGTCGCAGTCTTGATTTGGCCCACCAGTCGTAGTGATGCGTCGTCGGTCGCGCAGAATGGACCCTGGGGACAACAGGGAGCGATTGCTGCCTGGATCGTGCTCTGGGTTGACTTCGCGGTGTACTTCCTCATTCCGGCTAATCGAATGCCCCAAGCGCTCCACGACCTCGTCTACGGTATGGCGTCTGGCGAACCAGGGTGGGTTCAATCGATTGACCGGAGCATGGCGGCCGTGCTCGCCGGCCGGGGACTCGCAATCTCGCTTACGCTCGCGTTACTCAGTGCCGGTGTCGCGCTCGCCATAATGATTCCGCCGTTGGTGCGGCCAGCGTTGATTACCGCGTTGGTCGTGGCCGGGTTCATCTGGCTGGCTCAGGACTTCGGTTGCATCTTCACGTCTCAGGGCACTGACGTTAATTCTGGTCCATTGATCGCAATACTCGCGTGGACATTTTGGCCATTGAAGCGCCCGCCGCGCACCTCGCGTCGCTAGAACCGGCGAATAGTCAGGGGACTCAGCCTACGAGAAGTCGAGTGAGTGCAGTCAGGCGATAGTCGCATGGCTCTTACGGCGGAAAAGGCCGAGCCCGAGCAGCGCGAAGAGCGAGATCAACGCGCCAGGCACGACGAAGAACCACGTGAACAAGTTGAAATTCGGCAAGCTATCTACCTTGGCGTAATTATTGACGTTGGCTTGCATTGTCTCAACTAGTGGTTTGTAATGGTTGAGTCCGGGGGCCACGTTCTTGAAGATTGGGACCGTCCGTGGGAAACTCGTAAGGAGTTGCGCGAGCGCAGGGTATTTCGATCCAAAGTACGTGGCCAATTGGGATGGCGTCATGTGCATCGCCGTGGCGAGTCCAGTCATCATCTCGTTCGTCTCACCCGCTGCGGCGATACCGCCCCGAGCGACCGGCAGCAAGGGCTCGAACGTGCTGTGGTAGAGGCCGACAGTGACGTTCACGCTGGCTGGTTGCATCATGGCGTGGAAGTCGTTGAGCATGTTCTGACCGGCGCTCGTCTTGCTCGGCATAGAGATGGCAAAGGGTAGTAGCACCATGAGGATTCCGATAATCAAAACGGGCCAATAGTAAGCGCGACGGGTCATATGCATCTCCTTAGGTATCAATCGGATGAACTGTCCGGCGACGCGATCATTTCGTCGGCAGGATAAGCAACGGAGGCTTCCAGATAGAAGGTCGTTCCGCATGGCCTGCGTGTTCAACGTGGCTGAAACCGAGCGAGCGCAACCGCTCCGTCGTCGCCTCGCAGAGTGGGCGATGCCGACTGCTACACAGTGTTTCCTGAGACGGACACTCGACTGCGGGCTTCTTGATAACGGGCTCCGATCGCACGGTTGCAGTCTTACGAACCACAACCGGATGCCTGCCCCTGCGGCGATGCTATACGCGTTCGCTCACTTGGAAGTGCGCTGCAACAAGGACTTTGGTCACATTGCGAGTTAACCGTCTTGGAGGTCGAGGTCAAGGCTCGGGCAGAGCAAGATCGAGCGATTTCGGTTGAGCAGTTCGGCAACGCGATCGGAGTAGCCGCTCACAATCTTATGGCTGTCCTCGATCAGGTACTCCAATTCAACTTCGCACTTTGACGTCGGATATTTCCCGTTTTGCGGCCTCAACCGAGATGAACCACACTGCGCTGGCGTGCGGCGTGAAGGGGCCACGTCATCGGCACTATCCCAACGGACGGGTCGCAATAGGCGACCACCGGAAGTTCTCTCATGCGGGTGAAAGTAGCCCCGGGACATAGTGGATCTGAACCTGCTCGACGACGATCGTCACCTACCGGTCACCGACGGTGAAGCAGAGGACTTCGATGCCCGTCGGGCCGAATGGCCGGCGACAACCTCGTAGGATCGACGTGCACAGGCAACTTGTGTGCTCTACGAGGCAAGTCGGTAGCCCCAGCACGTCATCCTCGGATACCCGTCACGGCCGCGATCCGTTCGGCGGCGAGACCTCGGATCAGAACCCGCCAGAACCGCAAGGCCAACTTCCGTCGGCGTGACCAGACGTCTCTTGTACGAACGTGAGGACCCAGAAAATCTGGGTCCTCACGTTCGGTGATCCGAATTGCCAACCTTTACCGACACTCCGATGGCGAGGTCCAACCGTTGGTGACAAACACCGCGCAATACATACCCGTGTTGCCATTGCCTTTGATGTTGACGCTCATCGCGTTCGTCATTCCGAACGCTGCGTTAGCGTTGATCATGTTCATTGCGCCAGTGAGCCCGTTCGGCGTCGGACTTGGTGCAGCTGAGGCGGTGCTCGAACCGACGACAAAGAAGCTGGCGAGGGCGAGGACGGGGACGGCGGTGAGTAACGCAATGGATCTCTTCATGGGTGTGCTTCTCCTTCTCTCGCGGTGACTGTTGTCGCCACCGGATCGATGGGCTACCGGTTTCGCCAATCCTTGAGACCGCTGCTGGCCCTGAGTGGGGGTCTTGTTCGAGCCGTGCGATGACCGGTCTTCGTGGATGACTGCCGGTGGGTCGTCGTTTGTGCCGAACGGATCCCTTATCGCCCAGTGGCGGGCACTCGACGTGATTGGCGTCGAACGAACCTGCACGGTTGCGCGATCACTCGGTACGAGCGGAATCAGTAGCCCCATCGGGAGTCGACGCTAGGGACCACGCCCGCCGGTATCATCGGGCAACTCCCTCATTCTTGCGCACCAGCATCGTGGCGAGTTGGGCACGATTACGGGCGCCGAGCTTGGCGAGGATGTGCGAGACATGGCGCTCGACGGTCTTACGCGATAGGAACATGGCGTTGGCGATTTCGAGGTTGGTCGCGCCCGACGCCACCGCTTCGGCGATCTGTTGCTCGCGTTCGCTGAGGGCCGCCGCCACGGTCGGGCCCCGTCGCCAGTTGTGGACCCCGAGTCCGCGGAGCCGCGCCATGGCGAACTCCGATTCGCTTCGTGCGCCCAACTCCTGCGCGCGGAGCATGGCCTTCTCGAAGAGATGGACTCCCTGCGTGCGGTCGATCTGGGCCACGGTCGAGGCCGCGTCGAGATCGATCCAGAGCCGCAGTAGTCGATAGCCGACCTCGTCGGCGTCGTGGGCCGCTCGGGCGAACATCGCAACGCTCGCTTCGGGGTCCCCTCTAGCGGTGAGCAGTGCCTTAGCGTAGGCGTGGCGAATGGTCGGTCCACCTGGACGTGGGCGGGGGTGCGCGAGGCGCCAGTCTTTCAGTGCGTCTTCGGCGGCCTCCGTCGAGCCGACGCGGGCGAACGCCGCGGCTCGCTCGAGGACCGATTCCCAGTGGCAGCGCTCACAGGCGGCGACGCGCGCATCCTCGTCCATCGCGTCGATCAATGCCGGTAGCGCGCTGGTCTCGGCTGTCGAGAACCTCCCGACCAGCCCTAGGTGAATGGCCCGGATCACTATTCGGAAGTGGGGGTCGGGTTCCGACACGAACAGATCCTCAATCGCCCTCGTGTTCGTTCGCCAGTCGCTGCGACTCGCCTCGACGGCGTGTAGGACGGCCCGGAGTTGTGGCACGGTGAACCGGCGAGGGGCGCCTAGCCGTTCGGCCAACGTGACCGATTCGTGCATCAGAGCGGAGGCCTCATCGAGGTGACCGAGGTGGTACGTGATCCAACCCACCCAATGGGCCGCCTCCACTTCGAGGCTCGGCAGAGCCAACCGGCGCGACTCCTCCAGCGCTCGTTTCGCCCTCGGCTCGGCGGACAGCGGGAGCCCTTCGAGCTGCAGCATCGAGAAGATGCTGTCAGAGGCGGCGGCGAGTACCTCAGTGGGGTCACGTGCCGACTCCTGGATGGCTGTCGCACACTTGTGGACCGTGTCGGCATCGGCCCGACGGATGGCGGCATCGAGGTTGGCGCGCACTGCCCTCACGTACGCGCCGGTTTGGCGATCGTCGAGGTCGCCGACCCCACCGACCCGTTCGACCAGCATCGTCGACGTCGCCATCGCGCGGTCGACGAGCTCTTGGGCCTCCTTGGCACGGCCCTCAAGCCAGAGGAAGGACTGCGCTTCAACGCAGTCAGCCTCGATTGTCAGCACCGGGTCGGCGCATGCTCGTGCGCGCGTGTCGAGCGCGAATGCGTGTACGTCAAAAGACCGCCCGAGTTTGAGCGCTGCGGTCGCCGCTGCGACTGCGGCGGTCGCTCCCTCCGGTCCAGTCCCTGCACGATCGGCGAGCACCGACCACCGCGCCAGCGCCATCGACCAGTCGCCGACTTCAAGAGCCAAGGTGGCTACCGCCGTTTGAAGGTCGCGGTGATCGGTGCCGCTGGGAGAGTCGGCGATCTGTCCGAGCGTGGCCAAAACCTCAGCTCCTACGAGTCGTCGAACAGGGGAGCGGGCGATACGAAGTGCCAGGTTGTAGCCGTCGAGACCGGCGGCGACCCGGTGCACCAGGGCCCGGGCCATGACACTGACATCCTCTCCGGCTGAGACCTCGAGCCACTGCGCGAGCCGCCTGTGACAGCGCAGTCGTTCGTCGTCGTCGAGGTCCAGTGCGGCGATCTCACCGATGAGATCGTGCGCAATCGAGATGACGGTACCTTCTTGCACCACCAGCGCCCGGTTACTGAGGTCCAGTGCCGCTCGTCCCACTCGAACGTCCGACCATCCCAACAGTTCACCAGCCCCGTTCACGTTGAGTGGGCGGGCGGCCACCACGAGGAGGGTGAACAACGCTGCCGAGTCCGCGTCAAGGTTCGCACGGCGCCGATGAATGAGGGCGTGAAGCGAGTGTCGCGTGTCGCCAGTCGATTCGAGGTCGGCCGCCAGTGCGCCGATCCAAAACGGTGAGCCCGACGCTTGGCGGCACAGTTCGATGGCTCTGTTGTCGGTGAGGCCAGGCTCGAGTCCATACAACAGGTCGAGCGCGTCATTGTCGTCGAGTGGACCGAGGTCGATCCGTGCGACGCGTCCGGTCGGGAACGCTTCGGCGAATTGTGTGACGAACGAGATGACCTCTGGTGTTGGACGACCGGCGCACGCAACGAACAGGGGCGTACCGGTGTTGGCGGCCGCCACGACCAAGTAGTGCAGTAGTGCGAGCGTTTGAGGATCTATCCACTGTGCGTCGTCAGCGATGAGCCCGAAGGGGCCGCGCCGAGACAGACAACGGAACGCAATCTCGAACAGGCGCACAGACTCCGAAGCCACGGACTTCGCGGACTCACCAACGAGCAGCGCCTCGAGTTGCGCACCGACCTTGCCCACCGTGGTCAACTCACGAAACAAAACGCTCGCCGAACCGAGGGCTACGTCGTGCGTGGTCTGGTAGCCGTGCAACTGTACGAACGGCCACTCGACCGTACGAGCGGCCTCGGCGAGCAGACGGGTCTTCCCGAGTCCTGGCGTTCCAATGATCACGGCCCCGGCGGGACCTTCACCCGCAATCGTCGAGGCGAGTGTTTCGAGCACGCGCATCTCCGCCACACGACCCACGAACAGGTCACTCGACTGCCGCGCCCCCACGAGATGGACGTTACTCGTGCGCCTTCGACCGTGCCCGCTACGAGTCTCATTCGTGGGGACCCGTGAAAGCGCCGCACCGCCAACGCCGCGGCGACGAGGATCGGGCCAGGCGAGCTCTTGTTGGGATCGAAGGGCGCGACGGATGTGGATGAGCAATGATCGACGACGATCAGGAAGGTTCCGTACCGCCAGCGCTGACGACACCGCCAACGCACGCCGCCTTCGTCCCGATCGATGCCCGAGAGCCAACTTCGGTCATTGCGCGACCGCGAACGAGGGTTTTCCTGTGCGCAGTCGATGGCGATGGGGCCCCGGTGTCCGCGTTCCGACGAGGCCGGTGCCGCGACGGTGCTGACGGTGGCGTCAACGGGGGTGGCGAGCGCGTCGGGTCCGTTGCCTAGGTCCCAGTCGACGCGATGAGCCGACTGAGGAGGTAGACCTCGGTGCCCGCCAGTCCCACCGACAAAAAGAGCGAGCGTCTCGGCGCTTCGGGTACTGCGACCTCACCGGCGCGTACTGCGCCGAGGGAGACGAGTCGGTCCCGATGGGGTGTGCCGACGAGGACGTTGGGTGGATCGTAGGCGTCGATCTGGGCGAGCGAGTCGGTGGCGATCACGTCGGCCACCTCGAGGAGGTCCGGCGGGAACTCGACTCGACCACGTTGTTTCGGACCGAGCGTGGTGACGTGGACCCGCGATTCGAGCCAGTCGGCTTCGATCACCGGCGTGGGGCTGTTGGTGGCGAGAATCACGATGTCTGCGCCATGGACGGCGTCTCGAGCGGATGACACGCCGTGGCAGCGAGCGTTGGTCTGTGACGTGGCGAACGCCACGAAGGCGTCGCGTCGCGACTGGTCTCGGGAGAAGACCCGGATTTCGCGCAGGTTCCGTACGGTGGCGAGCGCCCACAGCTGGGTGGCCGCCTGGGTTCCGGTGCCGATGAACGCCGCCACCTCAGCCGTGGGCGAGGCCAACGCATCAGCGGCCACGGCTCCGATGGCGCCGGTGCGGCGTGGGCCGAGCTCGTTGCCCACGGCGATCGCCCGGACGGTGCCGGTGGCCTCGTCGTGCACGACGACGACCTGTTCGCCTGGCTCGGCCGGGAACGTGTCGTACGAGCGATAGCCGAACCACGATCCGCGGAGCCGTCCCGCGGTGTACACGATCCGCCCACCATCGAATTCAGCGTGGGTGCGCGGCGGTGCGACCAGACTGCCACGATGATGGTCGTCAATCGCCTCACCCATCCACCGAACCGCGTCCTTCACGTTCAAGCGTGAACGGATCTGGCCGTCAGCAATGATGATGGTCATCGCTCGATTATGCAACGTTCTCGCCCTGATTCGAGTTCGTGTCCGTTGCCCACCAGGCGCCTGGTAGCGACATCGGATGGGGAAGTGGATCGAAGGTCGACTTCCCAGGAGTCGCCCAACGTTTCCTAGGTCCCGGGTTGGTGTACGGATGTCGATTGTGAGCTCGCGGCCGGACAGGGAAATCAAGTTCGCTGCGGTCATGGGTGACCAGTGACCGCGGGCGATTTGCGGAAACGATCTAGGACGGGGTCGCTGGCTCATGGTCGATCAGGACATCGTCGCGCTCGACTCAGTGTTGGCGAACAACCTGCCCGAGCGTCATAGCGGCACGGCAATCTCCTGGCCGACTGGGCCGTCCTCGACTCGAAAGGGTCGGTTGCCAACCGCGAGGGTCCTCGGATCTCCTGTCGGGCGAACAGCGACGCAATGCAATGCTCGTGCACACCACTTCTAATCTGGAACGTCTCGGAGTTCGAGGATGAAGGTGGCGCCGGACCACCGACTCCTGAAGTGTCGAAGTTGACGTCGCGTCCCTGGGTCCTCCGATACCGTTGCGACGGTGCGTGACGGCTTATCGCTGACAGAATCCCTTGTCGTCTCGTCTGGCCGTACAAACGTCACTCCACTGCAGTGCGCCGTTGGAGGGATCATGATGGACGAACGGAACGGCGGGCGTCGCGCGAGTGGTGCTGTCTTCCGGGGGTAAATACCCTGACCCCAGAATCTCGCTCGTCAAGTTACGGTTCGACAAGACGAGGGCTTGCGTCGCAGTGGAACCGGCCATTTCGACCGATTTGTGTAGCGTCCGCGAATGTTCCCGTGCGAAACTGGTGGCCGTGATCATCCCCGAACGACGACCCACGACCCGAACGCTGAGCGACGCTGATTTCGCCGTGCCAATCGATGACCGCTACTTCGATGACTATCACGAGGGGGATGTCTACGAATACGGTCATGTGAGCGTGACCGATGATGAGATCATCGACTTCGCGCGAGACTTCGATCCCCAGCCCTTCCACGTGGACCCGGTCTACGCGCGCACCGGCCCTTTCGGCGGTCTCGTCGCGAGCGGCTTCCATACGAATGCCCTCTTCATGCGGCTCTTCGCTGACCACTTCCTCTCGCATGTCGCAAGTCTGGGGTCTCCGGGCTTTGATGAATTGCGTTGGACCGCGCCGGTGCGACCGGGCGACCAACTTCGACTGCGGACCACGATCCTCGAGACTCGACCCTCGGTGTCCAAACCCGACCGGGGTCTTGTACGTACCCGAGGCGAGATGCTCGTCGGAGCCGACATCGTCATGAGCCTCGCGATCACGAACTTCCTGCGTCGGCGACTGGTTGACAACCACTGAGCACAAGAGTCGCTCGCGACTAGCGATGCGTATCATTCACTGGGCGTGGTTCGATCGGCGACCATTTGCGTGCTCTGTTGTCAATGGTGCATCGTGTCCGTCAGTGGTATTCCCGCGGCTGTGTGTCAGCCCGCACCGCAACGGGTGGAATCCGACTTCGTCGAGTGGCTGAGATCGCAATTCGACCGAACAGACTTCGCCTGATACGGCAGAGAATGATTGGGCGAAGGCGCGGTGACGCACGCCGAAGCTCGCTTCTGCATTAGGCGGGTAGGCAGGCCCAGTCGTTGTCCGGGCTCCCGGTCCACTGCGTTACCACGACGGAGCCACCGGTGAACGAGGACAGCGTGCAGTTCGACTCCGCTTGAGATTGGGTCGTCGCGCCAGGAATCCAGTTCGGGATTCCGTAGAGCGACCCGGCCCTCAGTGTCGACGTCGTCCCACCGGTGATGCTGTTCCACTGTGACGCGGTCGAGTAGGCACCAATCGAGGTCGCGCCATCATTCTGCAGGCCGGCCACCATTCCCTGGAGGTCGGCGACGTTCATTGACGTGTCGGACTGCCAGGTGTTACCGGTCTCGACGTCGAGCCACCACGGGTAACTCGAGGGCGAAGTAGGCACAGCTGAGGCCATCTGGTTGTCAATGGCGTCGGCGGCGTCCGTCAGCCAGGTGGCGTCCTGCGTGGCCTTGTTGTAGCCGTACTCCCAGGCGCACGCGTCAGAGTTCGCACCGACCGTATAGGTGTGACCGCGCGACGTCACGGTGGTCGTGGTGCACGTCCCGTCTGTGTTGGTTCCAGACGTCGGCCAGTCGGCGATCGGCTTTCCGTTGTACATGTTCCCCGGGTCGGCGGTATTCACGTAGAGCGATGCCTTTGGTTGTGTGGACGGACTGGTCAAGCCGGTCGATGCCGTGACCGCCCAGTACAGCTCGCTCTGGGTGTAGCTCGGATATGACGACGACGGACCGAGGCAGGGGTTGAGGTTGTTGGCGAGACCGTCGTTCACGCCGACGATACCGAAGGCGAATGATGGAAGGGTGGTACCGCACTGGGGGTAGGAGACGTCAGCGCCCGTCGTGGTCGAGCCATCACTTCCGGTGCTGCCACCGCTGCCGCCGTGGCCTGGTCGAGCCGCGACCGCCGGGGTTACGGCACCGATGACGAGCACGCTGACCGCCACGAGTTGGACCGCCAGACGCGTCGACACGCGCATCGCCCGACTACCCATATGCATGCCCCTTCCCCTTGCGCCATCGTACGTGACGGCGGCGGGCTGGTAAAGGGTTCGCAATCTCGGGCGCGCTATCGACGGATTTGGACCCCTTCGTTCAGGGTGAACGAACTCGCGCCGACCTACGATGGTCCCGGTTTTTAACGAAGAGCTGGGAGTCGTCGCCCGTATCCGCTGTCTGTCTCGTCCGGTTCGCCGGTGCGGTACGGTGCGAATGAGGGGCGGGTGAGGCGTCGCACGACTCATCGCCCGCAAGCTAGTGGAGAGCGCGATGACCGCAACACTGAAGATGACGCATAAGGCGATCGGCATCGAGTTGCGCCGCGGCACCTACGACATCCTCGTCGATGGCGCGTGCGTGGGGACGGTGTCGATGAATCACTCGACATTGATTCCCATCGAACCAGGGCGGCACACCCTACAGGTCCGTGACGGCCGCAAGTCGAGTCGGCGCCGCACCATCGACGTCGCCGACGGTCAAACGATCGCCTTTCGGTGTACCGGCAAGAGCGCCCTGCCGGTGTTCCTCGCGTCGTTCGTGATCCGTAGCGTGGCACTCCAACTGCGCCGCGTTGAGTGAGATCCACCGGCCGTGGTGCCGTTGACCCATCCTGGGCAAATGCGAGCTCCGATCGTTCGAGGGTCTGGAAAGGTTCAGCGTTGACGAAGTACTTGATCTCGTTCAATGAGGGCGCGATGGACTTCTCCGAGGAAGAGCTGGCGATCGTGATCGAGGTCGCCTCACGTGACGATGCCCTGCGATGGACGGCGCCGTTCGTCACCTGTCACTGAGCCCACGCGGTCCGGGCTTTCCTGCTCGTCCCGCCTCGCCAACGGCGTGATTGAGCGACGCCGCCCGTGGCGATCCGACGCGGTTCGATCGCCACGGTCGCGTTGCCACGGCGGTCGCGCGCTGTGTCGTGATTGCCGTACCGGTCACGTCGACCGCCACGCAGCGGTCTGTGGTGAGACACGAGACGCCCAGTAACACACCCCCATTCGTTGTGACCGTGGCCACCGACCACGATCGCCCGTTCCACATGGCACCGTCGCCACCGACGGCACAGTAGTCCTACGTTGAGGCGCACGTGGGTGCGTCCAAACTCGCCCGCGGCGGGGCGGTGACGCGCTGCCAGGACCCGCGTCGCGACTCGAGCACGGACACTTCGCGCACGGTGGTCGCGGCCCAACAGGAGTCGGAGCGATCACACGTCACCGCAAGTGCTTCGCCGGAGGTTCCTGGCATTGATTGGACACGCCAACCTCGTGCGTTCCACTGTTCGCTCCACGGTCGCGCGGCACTGGACGATGTCGCGGCGTCAGCGTTGACCGCCCAGCAGTCGTTCGCGGTCGCACAGCTGATCCCCGCCAACTCCGACCCCGCGGGGCTAGGTGAAGAAACGACTCGCCACGCGTGACCGTTCCAGTGTTCGACGAGTGCGGCGAGCGCCGGAGTGCCCCCGTTTCGCAGGCCGACGGCCTAGCAGCGGGCGCTCGTTGGGCGGGCTACGCCGTTCAATATGTCATTGCCCGAGGTTCGCGGGCTCGGTGTCGCCACCGTCCGCCATGCATGACCCTTCCAGTGCTCGGTGTAGGTGTTAAGTCCTACGCACCCGAGGGCGAGGCAGTTGGATGCGCTCGAACGGCGACGCCGTTCAAGGCGGCACTGGGCGTCGCCGGAGACGTCACGACGGTGAAGGACGAACCCGATCAACGCTCGATGAGCGGTGCGACCTGACTCGTACCGTGACCATCGAAGCCGACCGCAACGCAGAACGACGGCGCGACGCACGAGACGACGTTGAGCGAGTCGAACGCGCCGGCGGGGTTCGCCACTGCCACGGTCTCGAGGGACTGGGTGGCCACGGTCGGTGGGGGCGGCGGACCGGGCGTCGTCGTCGTGCTACTCGCGGCGGTGGTGAAGCGCAGATCGCCCGAGGTGACCGTGCCCGCGCTGTTCGTCGCGACGAGGTCAGCGTGGTAGACGGTGCCGGGGGTCAGTCCCGTGAGAGTCGCCGACACCGCCGGTACCCACGGGGCCAAGGGCACTCAGGGCGCCGAGCATGCTTGTCGCCATGACTAGTCGCCATCTAGCCATTCCCACTGAACACCACCCTTCAGCGCACTGCTCCTTACTGCCATCGCGACCGACCGCACGTCGCCGAGGCCGTCACGTCTACCCGATGGGTACTGAGGCGACTCGTTTGGCCAAAGTGCGCGGAGTCGGCGGATGTCGAACGACGCCGATGCATGTCCTACTCGTCGAAGGCTCGAACTTCGATGGCACCAAAGGGTGCCATGGGGTGGCGACGGGCCCCGGCGACCGCGTCCTCCATGCTCGGACACTCGACGATGTCGAACCCGACGATATGTTCGCTTGCTTCGGCGAAGGGTCCGGCCTCGTCGAACACTCTGCCGTCTCGCACTCGGACCGTCACGGCCGTCGATGGCGGCGCGAGCGGTTGGCCCTCGAGCAGGACGTGGCGCGCTACAACGTCAGCTAACCAGATGTCGACCGCGCCGGAAATCTCGCCGGGCTGGGCCGGAATGCTCGCATCTCGACAGACGAAATAGAGGAACTTCACGGTTCTCCGATCCCTCGAACGTTCCGGCGCAACTTGGGCCCACACTACGGGTGACCACTCAGCGAAGCAATGGTGTCTGAGGGGTGGTTCGTCGACAGCTAGGTCGCCGCCATGGTGCGATCGTCGAGACCCGATCGAACGCTACGTGTCGCGCCTCATAATGGGTGTCCTCGTGCGACGGTAACGAGGAATCGGAGGTTACGGGACTGTCCGTCACGTTGCTGGCCGGTGATCGGATCGCTTCGACGATCGTGAGACGAGGAGTAACCGTGGCGACGAGCGCGTCGATAGTGTCGAGTCGTGTCCGAATGTCGCGGTCGTCTACCTAGCGAACACGGCGAGTTCGAGGTGTTGGTGATGAGAAGTGCCCGACTCGATCGCGACCGACACCGGGAAACGTCGACGATGACGGGCTCATGACCCAACGCGCTCGTTCCGTTGCGGCACCATTCGAGACCTTGACCGATCGTTATGACGCCTGGTACGACGCACCGGTGGGTCGGTTGCTCTTTGACCTTGAGGTGGCGGCACTTGGCCCGTTGCTTCACAGCACCGGCCATCCTCGTCTCGAGGTCGGTGTCGGCACCGGTCGATTCGCCGCTGCACTCGATGTCGAGTTCGGCGTCGACGTCGCGTTCTCGCCACTCGAGTACGCCGGTCGCCGGGGCCTACGCGTCGTCTGCGGCTCGGGCGAGCAACTGCCGTTCGCGCAGCAGGCCTTTTGCGCGGTCGTGCTCGTTGCCACGCTTTGTTTCGTGGAGGACCCCACGATCGTCTTGCGAGAGTTGCGTCGCGTGCTTCGTCCTGGCGGTCGGCTCATCCTCGCTGTCGTTCCTCGCAACAGCACGTGGGGACAGCGATATGGGACGATGGGGCGAGCGGGCAACCCGTTCTACCGCGACGCCCGCTTCTACACCGTCGACGAACTCGTCGGACTCTTGTCAGACGAGGGCTTCACCGTTATCGGCCGGCGTTCGACCTTGTTTCAACCACCTTCAGAGGAGCCGTACTTCGAGGCCGCGCGAGACGGTGCGAGCGAGGACGCGGGTTTCGTGGCCCTCGCGGCGAAGGTGACGGACTCGCCGTCTGCCGATGATTGACCAGCGGGCTTTGGCGTGGGCTGAGGTCGGGGGTAGTCAGGCGTACAAGGTTTCCAGCAGGTGGTCGCAGCCGCCGGCTCGCTCGAAGAAAAGTCCTGGAATTATGTCGGGTCGCGACCTACGATCATCTCAGCGTTGATGGAACGACGGCGCGGTCGGCGCAGCGAGCAATGCCAACGCCAGCGAGGAGGCGTCATGCGAATGTACAGACTCATGGGGGCGGCGGCACTCGCAGTCACCGCGTTTACCTTCGTGCCGACGGTCGCGTCGTCCGGATCTGGTGCCGGTAGTGCCGGTAAGTATGCGCCGGTCTGTCTGCCGGCGGCCGCGGCGGGCGTCGCCCACTGCGACGCTATCCAACTTCTCAACCCCTCGGTGAACTGGCGCGGAACGCATAGTTCGGTCGGGGACAGTGGAAAGGGATCCGGCAAAGGTCACGGCGGTGGCGGTGGCGGTGGGATTCCAGCGGGCTATGCCCCGGTTGACCTCCAGTCGGCGTATAACTTGACCTCGGCGTCTTCAAAGAATGGCAATGGTGAGACCGTCGCAATCGTTGACGCGTACAACGACCCGAATGCCCAGAACGACCTCAACACTTATCGAACTGAATTCCATTTGCCAACGTGTACGAGTTGTTTCACCCAGGTCAATCAATATGGCGGGACGACTTTGCCGAGGAACAGCAGTTCGTGGTCCGAGGAGATCTCGCTTGACCTTGACATGGTTTCGGCTATATGTCCGAATTGCAATATCCTGCTAGTTGAAGCCAACTCGGCCAGCATCACTGACCTTGGGACCGCAGTGGCGTACGCGGCGAAGCATGCTAACGCCATCTCGAACAGTTACGGAGCGGCGGAGTTTTCGGGCGAGCAGTCGTATGACAGCTACTACACCCAAGGAGTTCCGATAACGGTCAGCGCCGGTGACAACGGTTACGGTGTCGAGTATCCCGCCGCATCGCCCGAAGTCACCGCCGTCGGTGGGACCACGCTCACTGGGTCGGCATCGACAGGTTGGTCTCAGATGGTGTGGTCGGGTACAGGTTCGGGCTGCTCGGCCTACGAGCCGATTCCGACGTGGCAGCCGAGCACGTCCTTGTGCCAAGGTCGAACGGTGGCGGACACCGCGGCTGTCGCCGATCCGAACACAGGTGTCGCGGTCTACGACAGCTTCCATGAGCCTGGTTGGTTGGTCTTCGGTGGGACGAGCGTCGCGTCACCGATCATCGCCTCTATCTATGCTTTGGCGGGCGTGTCGGCGAGTTCGTCCGCGGCTGCGGAGCACCTCTATGGCGTGACGTCGGGTTTCAACCCGGTGTCGAGCGGTTCGAACGGGTCGTGTGGCAACTACCTATGCAACGCGTCCGACAGCCTTTCAATATCTGGCGGTAGTGGCTCGTACAACGGCCCGACTGGCGTGGGTACGCCGAACGGGATTGCCGGCTTCTAGAACTTCGAGCCACAGCGGGTTCGTCGCGCACGTCCGGGCAAGCCAAGTATCGACGTCGTGTCCCACACCAACCTCGCCTTGTGCCGGACGCGGCCATCGCGATGACAGGCGTTCAGCGGAGTCAGCCACATCGGGTTGGTTGTGGTGACGCCTCGCTCTCACTCGTCCGCGGTGACGGATTCGTCGGTCGCCGTCGTCGCCTCGATCTCCTCACTTCGATACGGCAAGAGTCGCTTGGTGATCACCGGGAAGATGATGGCCGACAGCGCGGCGGTCACGACGAGCGCGCCGTAGTTGCGTGAGCTGAGCAGGCCACTGCTTCGACCGATCTCTGCCGTCGCGATCAACAAGGTGAGCGGCGCCATCAGTGAGGTGCTGCCCGCGAACGAGAGGCGCCACGAGTACCCGCGGTGGCGTAAGTAGGGCGCGACGATGAGACGGGGCACGCTGATCGCCACGAGCACCATCGCGATGATGGGCATGAGTGTCACGATGTCGGATCGAAGCGGTGTCTGCAACCCCACGGTGAGGAAGAACAACGGGATGAAGAAGGCGTTCGCGAGGCTCGTGATCCGAGAGGCGATCGCCTTCGCGTTGCCCATCACCGCGCGGAAGATCACCCCCGCGAGCAGCGCGCCGAGCACGGTGGGGATGTGGTCGAGCCCAGCGAAAGCCACCACCACGAAGAGCAGGGCGAAGGTCCCTCGCAGGCCGACCTCGACCGGGTCGTTGCGCAGGAACCACCGGTGGAAGTGGCGCGGGACCCGCCGGCGGGCTCGGCTGAAGAGGCTGAGGGCGACGATCGTGAAGACGATCAACACGATCGACCGCGATCCCAAGAGCAGCGTCGTCGCCAACGAGTCGTGCTTGCTCGCCACGCTCACCGCGTTCAATACGACGAGGTAGACGATCTCGGCACCGGTGCCGACCATCAGGACGTCGTTCGCGAAGCGTTCACCCATCCACCCGTGGACGTGCAGGATCGGCACCGTCACCCCGACCGAGGTGGCGGCCCCCGCGAGCACCCACATCGCGGACGCTCCCGCGAGGTGACCGATCAGCAGTGAGGACGCGAAGAGTGAGACGGCGAAGAGCCCGACGCCGAAGGAGGCGTTGGCGCGCGAGGTCCGACCGATGGTTCGAAAGTCGAACTCCAATCCGACGAGGAACATGAGGATCAAGAAGCCGAGGCCGCCGAGGGTGGCCACGACGCCGGTGCTCGTGGTGAGGTCTTTTGGGACCACGAAGGCGAGTCCGATACCTGCGACGAGCTCCACCACGGCGCTGGGGACGCCCACGAGCTCGCCGATGAGCGGACCGGCGAAGGCGGCGATGGCTAGGACGGCGAGTAGCACGCTGACGCTGAAGGTCATCTCGATTCCTCACTTCCAGTAGTCGGCCGTCCGACGGGGCGCACGGGAAATCCAATAGTCCGACGCTAATTTTCGAAGATGTTGAGACCTGCAGAAATGTCTGTGAAGAGCCTGTGAGACTCGATGTCGCGAGTTCACCAGTGCGTCGTGACCAGGGAGGAAGAAAGTCCGCGCGGTCTGGTGCCGCCGATCAACCCGAAGTTTGGCGGTGCCGGTGGTCTCGGGCACCGATGAATGTGCAACGGCCAAGGGAAACCGGCTGATGGTCTGTACGCGGGGGACCGGAGCGGACAGTATGGGATAGGGAGGCCGTGATGCGCAGCGTGCAGCGGGTGGGAATCGGTGTCGTGCTGGTCGCGGTCTCGTTCGTCGGGTCACTGGGCGGTGTGACTCCGTTTGCCACGCCGGCGCCGGCCGCCAGCGCTGGCGTGACGCCGTGCTCGAGCGCTCTTGCGACGATTACCGCCGCGATCGACCACGCGCGCTATCTGCCCGCCACGCCGGTGCGCGTCACCGTCTCGTTGCACAACCGCGCCGCGACGGCCTGTTCCTACGCGGTCGGGCCGACGTCGCCGACCTATCGCGTCACCAACGCCGCCGGCGCCACCGTCTGGGGCTCGTGCTGGGCGGGTGGGGCGCCGAGCCCGTGTGCCGACTTCCTCGTGCAGCGGATCCTCGCGGCCGGCGCGACAGCGCGCCAACGATTCACATGGGACCAGCGCAGCGGCACGCCGGACCAGTTGGTCCCCGCGGGTCGTTACCGGTTCACGGTCTCTCTCCAGGGACTTAGTGCGTGGATCTCGTTCGCGTTGGTGCGCGCACGCGCCCTCGTGCTCGGTGTCGCCAACGCCGGGCGACGCTACACCGTTGCTGTCGGTGAGCGGGTCTCGGTGGTCTTGCCGACGGCCGGTGTGTTGCACTGGGGCTCGGTTCACACGAGTGATCCTTCGGTCCTCTCGATCCTCCCCATCCCCACGCCCCTGGGCGTGACCTTGCTCGAAGCCCGTCACCCGGGTGTGGCCGTCATCACCGCGACGGGCAACCCGACCTGTTATCCCCAGTGCCTGATACCGAGCCGACTGCTCAGCTTCACCATCGTCGTGCGCACGACCTGAGTCCAGCCAAGTTTCGGCGCCAGTCCGACGCCGCCGAAGGGTCAGGCGGTCGATTTTGCGCTCTGGAACTCGAAACCCGCCGCGAAGACTCGGTGACAGGCGTTGACGACGTCGGCGTCGTAGAGCGTTCCGGCGCCGCGCGCGATTTCGGCGAGGGCCTCGTCGATACCGAGTGACGACCGGTACGGGCGGTGGTGGGACATCGCCTCGACGACATCGGCCACTGCAACGATGCGCGCCGGTCGGGTAATCGCGTCGGCGCGCAGGCCGTCGGGGTAGCCCGAACCGTCGAGGCGCTCGTGGTGCTGGTGTGCGACCTCGGGGATCGGGCTCGGTAGGCCGCTCTCGGTCATGATGTCGCCACCGGTGGCGGGGTGCTTGCGCATGAGCTCGAACTCGAGGGGGTTGAGCTTGCCGGGTCGAGTGAGGATCTCGGCGGGGATCGACATCTTGCCGATGTCGTGGACCTCGGCCGCCTGGCCGATCATCTCGGCGACGCGCCGGGGCTCGCCGAGTTCGAGGGCGATGGCGACGCTGAGCTCGGCGACGTGGCGCTGATGCCCGGCTGTGTAGGGGTCGCGTAGTTCGCTCATCGACGTGAGTGCCCGCAACGTACCGGTCAGGGCTTCATTGAGGCGTTGGACGGAACGTACGTGGGACAGGTCGAACTCGATCTCGTAGACCACGGCGTGAAGCCCCTGGATCGTCCAGTCGTCGAACTCGTTCTCGTGGTTGGAGAAGACGTTCAGCACGAGACGTTGTTCGTGGGCGGTGAAGGGAAGGGCGATCGCTGAGCGCAGCCCTATTGTCTCCATCTGGTTCGCCCACTCGCGCATGAGCGGCAGATCCGTAGTATTGGCGACTTGTGTGACGCCAGTCTGTGCTGCGGTACCGGTGAGGCCGGAACCGGTCTTGTTCGACGTCGCGAGTTCGGCCATCGCCCGCTCGAGTGCGTCAATCATGCCCGAGGCGTAGCGGATCTTGGTCGCCCGGCCGACGCCTTCGGTGATGAACACGACCGCGTAGCGACCCTTGGTGTGCAGGGTCTCACAAAGCGCCTCGAAATACTCGGTCTCGGATTCGACGACCGTGACGATGCGGAAGACCGCGAGGGCGACCTCCAAGTTACGGCGGTTCTGGATGAGCTCGGTGATGTCGTAATAGGAGGCAAGCACACCGACCTGGACGCCGTCGACCATCGCGGGGTAGGTGTTAACCGAGAGCCAGCGGAAGGTCTTGTCCTGAACGGATAGCCCGATTGTCGTGCCGAAGACCGATTGGCCGGTGCGGCCCGTGATGCGCGTGGGGTCGGCGTCGGCGGCGAGCGGGACCCCGTGCTCGTCCTCGGCCCGCCAAGGCAGGGAGTCGAGCGCGTAGCCGACGAACTCGTCGCGGGTCGTCGTGAGCAGCACGGTGGCCGCGTGATTACAGTCGAGCACCACGAGGTCGTTGTCGAAGAGGACCCAGCCCATGGGGGTCGCCTGACCGACGCCACTCGTCTGCAGCGTCGTCTCGAGGTCGTAGACCGAATCGCCCGACACGTCGTTCCCCCTTGTCGCCCGTGCACAGCCGTTACTGCTCTTCTTCGTGCAACCTAGCGGAGATGCCCGCTCGAGCCAACCGAGACCGCCGATCGCGCGATACCCGTTGCAACGCCGTGGGAGGATGGTGTGTGCAGCGTTTCACCGACGAACGACCCGCTCGTTGCCCCACGCGCAGAATCCCACGGGTCACTCCACGCCGGCGCTGGTACGCAGCGGCCGCGGGCGCACTGCTCGCAGCGGGTTCGCTCGCGCCACCGCTCACTGCGACGGCTGCGGCCGTGGCGCCTGCGACGGTCGTGGCGGTGAGCGCCCCGTATCGAGGCTCGCCGACGCCGACCAGCCCCGCGGTCGTCGCGATCGCCCCCGGGCCCGGTGGGCGCGGGTACTACGTGCTTCGAAGCGACGGGACGGTGAGCGACTACGGTGTCGCCGACTACGGATCGTTCACCGCTGGATCACTGCCCGTCGACGTCACCGCGACGGGGATCGCGCTCGACCCCGCGACCGGTGGGTACTGGATCATCTGCTCGAACGGCGTCGTGGGTGCGTTCCACGCCCCCTTTCGAGGCGAGCCGCACATCCCGTCGGGCGGCTGGGGCCAGTACCCGGCGGCCGTCGCCATCGCGAGCGCTACGAACGGATCGGGCTATTACGTGCTTCGTGCCAACGGCGCGGTCAACGCGTTCGCCGCACCGCGCCACGGGTCACTCGCGGGGCGGCTCCACTACGGTACGACCGCGCCGGTCGTCGCGGTCAGCATCGCGCTCGACCCCGCGACCGGCGGCTACTGGATCGCCACGTCGACCGGCGGCGTCTTTGCCTTTGACGCGCCGCTCTACGGCTCACCGCTCGCTCTCGTCCACGGCCACTACGACGGTGTCGCGACGGCCGGCATCGCCGCGACGTCTGCGGGCTACCTCGTCGCACGCGCCAACGGCGAGGTGGACGCCTTCTCTGCGAGGGCGATCGCCGTCTCCGACAACGCGTCGAAGGTCGCCTTCGGTGCGACGGTGAGCGGGGTCGCGAGCGCTGTCGCCACCGGGGGGTACTACCTCGCGCTCGACCTCACGCCGCGCCAGGGGTACTACAACCCGTTGCGCGCGCTGACCTCGCTCGTGCCCCAGGAGATTGACCAGGGCGTGGACTACTGCGGTTCGGGGCCGATCTACGCCCTCGGTGACGGCGTCGTCACCAACCTCTACGACCCGAGCTGGCCGAGCGGGGTGTTCATCTCGTATCGCCTGAGCGACGGACCAGCCGCCGGTCACGTTGTCTACATCGCCGAGAACGTCACGCCGGCCGTCTCGATCGGTGAACGTGTGAACCCCGGGACCGTCGTCGGCGTCCTGCACGACGCGAAGACCTGTCTCGAGACCGGGTGGGCGCGCGACAGCGGTCGCGCGGGCTACGCCGCAGGTTTCGCCCAGTTCAACGGCAAGAACTCGACCGCCTACGGGCTCAACTTCAGCGCGCTGCTCGACGTCCTCGGCGCTAGACCGGGACTCGTCCAGCCCTACGGGCCGGCGGGGATTCTCCCGGCGGGCTGGCCAACCTGGGTGGCGTGACGGTCAGGCCCGGGCACTGGCGAGGGACTGGAAGAAGAGCGCGACGGGCCGGTAGTTGACGTGGGTGAACTTCATGAAGGGCACCAAGACGAGCAGCTCCATGGCGAGCGAGATGTGGGCGACGAACATCCAGTAGTCCCACGACGGCGCGCCGGGCAGGTAGCGGGCGAGGCCGACGAGTTCGGTGTCGTTGCGCGCGGGGCTGGTCGCGCCGAGTTCGTCGCCGACGAGAATGGTCGCGTCACACGCGCCGAACTGCAGGCGAGGCAGTTCGTCGTAGTGCTCGAAGGCGTTGGCGAGGTGACGGGCCTCTTCGGGCTGGGCGATCCAGAGCTGTATCCCCTCGAGGGGTCCGTGGTAGGCGCCGGTCGGCTCCTCGGCGTGCGCGACGCCGAATCCGGCGCTCATCAGGTTAAGTTGTCCCGGTCGGATCAGCTGTTCGGTGCCCAGGCTGTCACGGTGAAGGGCCTCACCCTCGATCAGCCAGGTCACGGTCGCGGGGCTCATGTGATCGGCGAAACACCACGCGCTCACGGTGCGGTGGGTCCGCTGGGGGAGGGCGCGGCGCACTTCGATGGCCCCGACCAACGCCTTGTGCGACGAGAGGACCTCGGGGTTCGACCTAGGAACTTCGTTCGTGGTGTCGGCCATATCGCCTACCGAGCGGACCTTACCGCCGCCAGACGCCCCTTCGCCCCCCAGTGACGCCGGGAGGAACGTCACTGGGGGGCGCGTTGAACCGGACCACGCCGCGATGAAGGGGCCTCGGTTCGCGGCGTGGTCCAGAGGGCCGCTAAATCTCGACCTCAGGGTCGATGACGCGATAGTGCCGCCAGCCCAAGGTGGTGAGAACCAACATCAAGATGGCGAGGATGAACATGGCGATCGCCGACCAGAGGGCGATGACGCCGAACATCCAGAATGCGTAGGCGGTGAGCAGCGTCCCACGCAAGGTCTGACCCTGGAAGACGGTCTGGACGGTCTTGGCGAGCGCGGTGTTGGACGGGTCGGCAAGCGACTCGGAGCTCAATTGCGCGTAGGTCTTGCCGCCGGTCATCTCTTGGAGGTGCACGGCGATGAAGTGGTCGGCCCAGACTTCGGCCTCACGGCCGTTGATCAACTGCTGGCCGGCGTAGGGGGTCAGGTAGGGCTTGATCAACGGGTTCTGGAGCTCCGGGGAGTTCTTCGCTGGGAAGTAGATCTTCTGGGCGGCGAGCTGGCTGTGGACCGTCGAGTTCGCGAAGCTGTAGCCCCACATCAGCAGTCCACCTGACACCAAGAGCACGAGCGTGAGCAATGCGCCCAGCAAGGTCAGTAGTAGGTCCAACGTCTTACGTTTCATCTTCTACCCCTTCAGTTGTGGTACGCAACCATTCTCACGGCTATTTCGAACCGATCAGTAGGGGAAAAAGTCATTAGAGGCTAATCAAATACTGTCAATAGGTAAAGATGAAACGGCGTAAATGACAGGACTGATGGGGTGTTAAAAGGAGTGAAACAGCGCCGCAATTACTCAGGTAGAGCGAGTCCGATTCGAGCGAGATAGCCCACGCCCATGATCGCGGCCTCACACCCCGCGTCGGCCAGCGCGGCCACGTCATCGTCGTCGCGAACACCACCTGCCGCGACGACCGCGAGACCGCTCGCGCACGCGCGCGCGTAGAGCTCGAGGTCGGGTCCGCGCATCGTGCCGTCGCGGTCGATGGCGGTGACGTGCACGCGTGTGACGCCCGCGTCGATGCACCGTTCGAGCGCCTCGTCGACCCCGAGGCCACCGTCGGCGAGCCATCCGCGCACCGAGATCCGCTCGTCGCGTACGTCCAGGGCGACGACGAGCCGGTCTCCGAGCGCGTCGGCGAAGCGTCCGAGGGCCTCGGGTGTGGCCCACGCGGCCGAGCCGACGATGACCCGTTCGGCACCGACGGCGAGGGCCTCGCGCGCAACGTCGATCGAGCGCAACCCCCCTGAGACCTGCACGGGGACTGGCTCGGCCAGTGCGATGCATCGGCGAAGCAGATCGAGTCTCGCGACACCGCTGCGGGCGCCGTCGAGGTCGACGACGTGGATCATGGGTGGGTCCGTGGCGACGACGCGCGCCACGAAGTCTTCCAGCGGGTGGCGGAAGAGCACGCGGTCGTAGTCGCCCTGGTCCAGGCGAACCGCGAAGTCACCGAGGAGGTCGACGGCGGGGATGAGTTGCATAGTAATGTTGTAGCAGGCTAGCATGATGACATGACAAGTGGCAAGGTAATTGCGGCCGAGGCGCACGAGGAGACGGCGCGTCGCTTCGACGAGTTGGTCGACGCGTTCGTGCACCTGCGCGACCGCGACACGGTCGCGGCGTTCCTGCGCGACCTCTGTACGACCAATGAGCTCGACGCCATGGGCCAGCGCCTCCAGGTGGCCAAGCTGGTGGACGAGGGTCTGGCGTATCACGAGGTGTCGCGGCGAACCGGTGCGTCGACCGCGACGGTGACCCGGGTCGCGCACTGGTTGCGCTACGGCGAGGGTGGTTACCCCATCGTGTTGCGACGGGGTCGCCGATGAACCGCCGACTCACACTCGCCCTGCCGAGCAAGGGCCGCCTGCGCGAGCCGTCCTGGACGCTGCTCGAGGCGAGCGGCGTCGACCCCCAGGAGCCGGGTGAGCGCGTCCTGCAGTCCCACTGCCGTAACGCCGACATCGACCTGTTGTTCGTGCGCGCGGACGACGTACCCGAGTACGTCCAAGACGGCGTCGTGGACTGCGGGATTACGGGGTTGGACCTCATCGACGAGCGCCAGTGCAACGTCGAGGTCCTGCTGCGGCTGGGCTTTGGCAAGTGCTCGCTCCAGGCGGCCGTGCCCCTCGAGGACGACGCCGTCGGGATCGACGACCTGAAGGGCCGACGGATCGCGACCTCGCACCCGCGCATCACGACCACGATCCTCGCCGAGCGGGGGATCGACGCTGACGTCGTGCGCGTCGGCGGCGCGGTGGAGATCTCGCCGCGTCTCGGGCTCGCCGACGCAATCGTCGACCTCGTCTCGACGGGCAGCACGCTGCGAACCAACGGCCTGCGCTCGATCGGCACGCTCTTTGAGTCCGAGGCCGTCTTGATTGGGCGACGCGGATCGGAGGACCTCGTGGCGCGCAACGTGCTCACGATGGTGCTCGGCAGCGTCACGAACGCCCGGGCCAATCGTTACCTACTCTGCAACGTCAACAAGGACCGTCTCGACGAACTGACAGCGCTGCTGCCGACCCAGGGATCGCCCACGGTCATGGACCTCGCGACGCCCGGCGTCGTCGCTGTGCACGCGCTCGTGCCGGCGGCGGACATCTGGTCGTTGCTGCCAAAACTGGAAGCCTGCGGCGCGAGTTCGATTCTCACGCTGCCCGTGGAACGGATGGTGCCGTGAGTCGTCCCGTCGTGACCAAGGAGCAGTTCACCATCGAGCAGATCGTCGCCGACGTGCGCGAGCGTGGTGATGCGGCGCTCGTTGAGTGGTCCGCCCGCCTCGACGGTACCGAGGACGTCGAGCCCCAGCGTGCGCGGGCCTACGGCGACGTGCCCACGGCCGCGATCCTCAGCGCCGCCGAGTCCGTGGCCACCTGGCACCGGGCCCAACGACCCGCCGACGTGCAACTCGAGGTGTCACCCGGCGTGACCCTCGAGCGTCGATGGGTGCCGCTTCGCTCGGTCGGGATCTACGTGCCGAGCGGGTTGGTCTCGTCGCTCATCATGACCGCCATCCCAGCCCGCGAGGCCGGTGTCGAGCGGATCGTCGTCTGTACCCCGCCGCGAGGGGCCGCCGCCGTCGCGGCCGCGGCCGCCCTGCTCGGCATCGACGAGGTGTGGGCCGTCGGGGGTGCCCAGGCGATCGCGGCCATGGCCTACGGGACGGCGTCGATTGCCGCCGTCGACAAGATCGTGGGGCCCGGGGGTGGTGCGGTCAACACCGCGAAGCTGCTCGTCAGCCGCGATGTCGCCATCGACCTGCCCGCGGGGCCGAGCGAGGTGGTCGTGGTCGCCGACGAGGGCGTCGATGAGGCGCTGATCCAGCAAGAGCTCGACGCGCAGATGGAGCACGGCCCCGACTCACGGGCCTTCGTCGTGCGCGTCGGCGACGACCTCGAGGTCGCCCTCGAGGCGGTTGAGGCCTACGCGGCCGAGCACGTGGCCCTACTCGGCCCGCGCGCGGAGTCCCTTGCGGGACGCATCCGAAACGCGGGCGCGGTCTTCGTCGGACCCTTCGCCCCGGTGCCGGCCGGCGACTACGCGACGGGGGGCAACCACGTGCTGCCGACCGGCGGGTGGGCCCGTTCCACGGGCGGGCTCGGACTGGAGACGTTCATGAAGGCGGTCACGATCCAACGCGTGAGTGAAGAAGGGCTGGCGCGCCTGGCACCGACCATCGAAGCGCTCGCCGAACTCGAAGGGATGCCCATGCACAAGGCGACGGCACGACGATGACGAGACCCCAACCACTCGAGGCCTACCAGTGGCCGCTCTCGAACGAACGCATCGCCGACGCCGTGGGCGTCGACCCGCGGTCGATCATCCGATTTGACGGCAACGTCGCGCCGGCGCCACCAGCGAGCGCGCGCCCAGCCGCGATCGCGGCGGCGCTCGCTGACGTGAACGAGTACGACCGAGGACGATACGAGCCACTACGCGCGGCGATCGCGGCGCGACACGGCCTCGCGATTGACCATGTCGCCCTCGGCGCCGGCAGCGACGAGTTCATCGTGCTCGTGGCGAGGGTCTTCGCCGCCGGGGGCACGATCGCGACGGTCCCGTCGACGTCCTACTCGATGTACCGCTTCGCCGCCTCGATGGCCGGCGCGAGCATCGTCGACGACCCGGCGACGGCCGACCTCGTGTTCGTCTGTCGGCCGAACAACCCGACCGGCGAGCTCCCCGACGTGCCAACGGTGGCGGGTCAAGTGGTGATCGACGAGGCCTACGCCGACTACGCGGGCGTCGACGCGCTAGACAGGATCGACGACGGCGCGATCGTCCTGCGGACGTTCTCCAAGGCCTTCGGCCTCGCCGGCGCGCGGGTCGGCTACGCCCTGGCTAGCCCTGAGCTCATCGCGGTCCTATCATCGCGCCAAGCGCCGCTGTCGGTGTCGTCGCTCTCGGCCGCGTTGGCGATGGCGGCTCTCGCGAGCCCACCCGACGTCGGCCCCCAGATCGCCGAGCGCGAGCGCATGGCGGCCCGGCTCGGTGAGCTCGGTCTCACCCCGGTGCCCTCGTACACGAACTTCCTCTACGTGCCGATGGACGACCCCCGGCGGATCGTCGACGCGATGCTGCCCTACGGCATCGTGCTGCGGGCCTTTACCGGCGGACTGCGCATCAGCGTGCGCGACGAGGTCGATGACGACCAGCTGCTCGACGCGCTCGTCACTGAGCTGCTCGGCCGCGACGCGGTGGCGCCGGCGGTCCGTCACCGTCGCGCGACAGCCGAGACCCGGTTCGCGATCCGTCTTCGCGTGCCGGGCGAGGGTCGCGTCCTCGTCCAGTCGGGCGAGGGCTTCTACGACCACATGCTCCAGCAGCTCGCCTTCCACGCGGGGATGGACCTGCGCGTCGAAGGAGTGGGCGACCCCGAGACCGGTGACCACCACGCGGTGGAGGACATGATGCGGACCTTCGGTGAGGCCCTCGACCTCGCGCTCGGCGACCGGCGCGGCCTCGCGCGCTACGGCGAGGCACGGGTCCCGATGGACGAGGCGCTCGCGCACGCTGTCGTGGACCTCTCGGGTCGGGCCACCGCGACCCTCGCGATCGACCCGGACCCCGGGATGGCGGCGCACGCGCTCGAGTCCCTCGTCCAGACGGCGCGCATCACCCTGCACGTGACCGCGACGGGCACCAACGCCCACCACGTCGCCGAAGCGGCCTTCAAGGCCGTCGGTCGCGCGCTCGCCCAGGCGCTGGTGCGCGACGGGGGACTCGTCCGCTCCACCAAAGGCTCCTTGTGAGCGAGGTCGTCATCGTCGACTACGGCGCCGGCAACACCCGGTCGGTTCAGGCGACGATCGCGCGCCTCGGCTACTCGAGCGTGGTGAGCGCGGATCCCGCGGTCATCGCGGCGGGCTGGTACGTCGTGTTGCCGGGCGTCGGTTCGGCTCGCAGCGCCATGGACCACCTCAACGAGACCGGCGCCGCCGGCGCGATCACGCATCGGGTGTCGTCGGGGTTGGCGGTGCTCGGGATCTGCCTCGGGCTGCAGCTCGCCCTCGAGTCGAGCGAGGAGGATGGTGGCGTCACCGGCCTGGGCATCGTGCCCGGCCGGGTCGTGAGGCTGAGCGACGAGCGGGTGCCGCGCCTCGGTTGGTCGATGGTCGACCCGTGGGGCGAGGCCTACTACTTCGCCCACTCGTTCGGGGCGCTCACCCCCGACGCGGTGGCCACCGCGGAAGGGGTCACGGCCGCGGTGTCGCACGGCTCGTTCCTCGGTGTCCAGTTCCACCCCGAAAAGAGCGGGCCCGCGGGCCTCGCGTTCTTGGACCAGTGCCTCTCCCTCGTCTGATCCCCTGCCTCGACGTCGCCCACGGGCGGGTGGTCAAGGGCGTCAACTTCGTCGGGCTGCGCGACGTCGGTGACCCCGTCGAACTCGCCGTCCACTACAGCGCCGGCGGCGCCGACGAGCTCGTCCTGCTCGACATCACGGCCACGCCCGACGAGGCCGCGACGATGACCTCAGTCGTGCGCACCGTGGCCGACGTCCTCGACATCCCCTTCACGGTCGGCGGCGGCGTGCGCACGGTCGCTGACGCGTCGCGCATCATCGAGTCCGGCGCCGATCGGGTGTCGCTCAACTCGGCCGCCGTTGCCTCGCCCGAACTGATCCAGGCCATCGCCGACCGGTACGGCTCCCAGGCGGTGGTGGTCGCTATCGACAGCGGCGGCGGGGTCGTGCACACTCACGGCGGCCGCACGCCCACGGCCCGTCGAACCGTCGAGTGGGCCCACGAGGCGGCCGAACGCGGCGCCGGGGAGATCCTGCTCACGTCGATCGACCACGATGGCCGTCGCGAGGGCTTCGACCTCGTTCTCACGGCGGCGGTGCGCGCAGCGGTCCCCGTTCCGGTCATCGCCTCGGGCGGCGCGGGCAGTGCGCAAGACGTCGCCGACGCACTGGCGGTCACCGACGCGGCGCTCATCGCGTCGATCGTCCACGAGGACCCCGCCGGCCTGCCGGGCCTGCGTCGAGCCATCGAAGCGTGTGGCGTGAAACTGCGCCCGTGGAAGGAGTGACGTGAGCGAACTACGAGCGGCGATCGTTCAGGACGACGACACCGGACGGGTGCTGATGCTCGGCTGGATGGACGATGAGGCACTCGAGCTGACCCGGTCCACGGGATACGTGCACTTCTTCTCGCGGTCGCGCCAACGACTGTGGAAGAAGGGTGAGACGTCCGGTAACACCCTGCGAGTGGTCGAGGTGCTGCCGGACTGTGACGACGATGCGCTGATCGTGCGCGCCCGTCCCGACGGGCCGACCTGTCACGATGGGTCGACATCGTGCTTTACGCCTTGGCTGTGGCGAACCATCTTGCGTCGCGAGGCCGCCGACGAGGCCGGCTCCTACGTCGCGGCGTCGTTGCGCGCTGGCGCACCCTTCGCGGCGCGCAAAGTTGGTGAGGAGGCAGCCGAGGTGATCGTGGCCGCCCTCAGCGAAACGGACGAACGTGTCGTGAGCGAGGCGGCGGACCTATGGTTCCACCTCCTGTTATTGCTGCGCAGTCGGGGACTGGACCCCGCCGACGTCGAGGACGAACTGCGGCGTCGCCAGCGCTGAGCGAATCGTCTCGCGAAGTTCATCCCCGCCCCACGGAGTGCTCACGGTGCGTTCATCGGCACCTCGTAGAACTGCGCCATGCACATTACGACCAAGAAACCAGATGCCCGCTTCGCGCGGCTCACCACCCTGGCGCTCGCCGCCACGATGATCCCCCTGTCCCTGTCCCTGGCAGCGGTGGCCGGTGCCTCAGCAAAGACCGGCCCGACCCTCGTCGTCTACTCGGCCCAGGGGTACGACGCGGCGACCGTCAAGGCGTTCAACGCCACCCACCCCGGGTTCGCGGTGACGCTCAACGACAACTCGACCGGACCGCTCCTCCAGCAGATCCAGGCCGAGGGCAACCACCCCACCTGGGGTGTGCTGTGGGTCGACGGGGCCCAGGCCTTCGCCCAACTCGACCGCGAAGGCCTCCTCGCCAAGCACATCGTGCCCAAGGTGTCGTTCAACACCGTCGGGCGGGCGAACATCCCCGCTGACGGCAGCTACGTGCCGACCGGACTCACCGCGACCGGCGCCCTCGTCTACGACTCGGCCCAGATCAAGGCGTCGCAGCTGCCCAAGACCTGGGGCGACCTGCTGAAGGCGAAGTACAAGGGCATGATCGGCATGAACGACCCGACCCAGTCGGGTCCCACCTACCCGATGATCGCCGGCGTCATGAACAATCTCGGTCACTACCGGTCCGGTTCGACGGCCGCGGCAATGAGGGCCGGCGAGGCGTACTTCGCCAAGCTGAAGGCCAACGGTCTCGTGATCAACGCGACCAACGGTCCCACGCTCAGCGCCATCGCGGCGCACACCATCAAGATGGCGATCATCCAGAGCTCGGCCGGTTACGGCGCCGAGGTCTCCACGTCGCCCACCTTCCGGGTGGCCTACCTGAGCCCGGTGACCGCGTTGCCGGGCGTCATCGGGATCGACGCCAAGATGCCCAAGGCGGTGCGCGCCGAGGCGCAGAAGTTCGTCGACTACGTCCTGTCCCCGGCCGGTCAGCACGTCATGCAGATCGGTGACCCCCAGGGCGACTCACTCTTCTGGCCAGTGCTGAACGGTGAGAGGCCCTCCAACAGGGTGATCCCACCACTCCGTTCGGTGCCGATGCAGACCACCAATCCGTACGTCTGGGGTCCGCTCGAGTCCTCGGTCAACACCTGGTTCAGCGCCACCATCAACAACGGCTAGTCCATCGTCCCCGCGGCGCTGCGGCCCCCGTGGGCCGCAGCGCCGCCCCATGAAGGACTCCTATGGCGACTGAACTCACCACGATTCCACCTCCACTCACCCACCGTCGCCGACGCCTGTCGGTGACCTCGGTCGCGCTCTGGGCGGTGCTCGGCCTGCTCATCATCGCGCCGGTCGTCTCCTTCTTGCTGCTCGCGACGAGCCCGCGACTCTTCCAACAGGGTCCGCAGTATTTCACGCTGCGCTACGTGGCCGAGGCGCTACGTGGTTCGACCGGTCAGGGAATCCTCAACTCGCTCTGGGTCTCGCTCACGGTGTCGGTCGTGTCGGTCGTGGTCGCCACGGTCTTCGCGTGGCTCATCCACCGCACCAACGTCTACGGGCGCCGGGTGTGGGCCGTACTCATGTGGCTGCTGCTCATCGTGCCGACCTGGATGATGACCCTGGGGTGGAGTGACCTATTGCAGCCCTACGGGGCGGCCAGCTTTCTCGGTGTGAACACCCACGTGCTCTACGGCGAGTTCTTTGGACCGCTGGGCATCGTGATCGTGCTCAGCACCGCGGCGTTGCCCTTCGCCTATTTCGTGATCGCCGCGGGACTGCGCGGACTTGGTTCGGAGTTCGAGGACGCGGCGCGCATCCACGGGGCCACCCGGTGGCGCACCCTCCAGACTGTGCTGCCGATCATCGCCCCCGCGTTGTTGGGCGCCTTCGCGATCAGCTTCGCCGAGACCATGAGCGACTTCGGCGTCGCCTTTACGCTCGGTTACCACGCGCACTTCCCGATGGCGACATTCACCCTCTTCAACGCGATCAGCAACTTTCCCGCCAACTTCTCGGTGGCGGCGGTGATCGCCATCGTGCTGATCCTCTCGACGATCCCGCCGATCCTCCTGCAGTCACGGATTATGCGCCGCCGATCGTACGCGGTGCTGTCGGGGCGCAGCCGTCCCGCGCGACGTCGCGAGTTCCGCACCCTCGGACGTCTCGGCGCGACCGCGGGAATTGGGGCCATCTTCTTCCTCGCCCTGGGGGTCCCCGTCTTCGGCGCCGTCGCGGGTTCGTTCGTGACGAACCTCGGGATCTACTCGTCGAGTCCGGTGCGACTGTCGACCGGCTTCTACCAGCAGGTGTTGCACCCGTCGATCGCGGACAAGAGTCTCGCCGCGCCACTCATCTTGTCCAATCAGTTGGGCCTGGTGGTCGCGTCGGTGACCGGGTTGCTCGCGATCGTGCTCGCCCGACGTCTCATCACCAACGTCGGCGGTTGGAGCCAGCGGATCACCGACGTCTTCCTCCTCGGCTCGGTGGCCGTTCCGGGCGTCGTCCTCGGGGTCGGCTACATCTTTTTCTACAACCTCTCCTTTATCAGCACACACGTCGTGGACCTGTACAAGACCCTCCCGTTACTCATGCTCGCGCTGGTGGCCAACTCCCTGCCGGGACAGACCCGCTTCATGGCCGGTCCGGTCGGGCAGATCCAGCCGTCGCTCGCCGAGGCGTCGCGCGTGCACGGGGCGTCGCGGTGGCGCACGTGGCGAACGACGAGCCTTCCCCTTTTCTCGAGGGTGTTGCTCTGGGGGTGGCTGCTCACCTTCACCAAGACGATCGCCGAACTCGCGATCTCCCAGATCCTGTATCCGCCGAGCGCGGAGCCGGCGTCGGTGACCATCCAGTCGTACCTCGCCAACTTCCAGCTCGGTACCGGCACGGCGATGACGGTCCTGACGTTGCTTGAGATGCTCGTCGTGATTGTGGTCGCGCTCGGGCTCTACCGCCTGGTCACCCCCCGGGGTTGGCGTCGGATCGGGTGGAGCGGGGTGAATTCATGACGGTGACCCAGCCCCGCGCCGTCGGAGTCTCACTCGAGGGCGTCACCCGCCAATTCGGTGACAAGGTCGCCCTCGATGGCGTAACTCTGGACGTGGCACCGGGGACCTTCCTCGTGCTGCTCGGTCCATCGGGGTCGGGCAAGACGACGCTGTTGCGCTGTCTGGCCGGGATCGAACGGCCGAGCGCCGGGGTGATCACCATCGACGACCGCGTCGTGGCGGGTCCACGTGGGTTCGTCGCCCCCGAGAAGCGGGGCCTCGCGATGGTCTTCCAGGACTACGCCCTCTGGCCCCACCTCACGGTCGCGAAGAACGTCGCCTTCCCACTCGCTACTTCGCGGCGCACCAGAGTCGAGCGCGCGGCGCGGGTGAGCGACCTGCTCGAGCGGGTGGGGATCGCCCACCTAGCCGAGCGCTACCCCAACGAGCTTTCCGGCGGCGAGCAGCAGCGCGTCGCCCTGGCTCGGGCGTTGTCGGCGGAGGTCGGTCTAGTCCTCTTTGACGAGCCGCTCTCCAACCTCGACGCCGACCGGCGCGAGCAACTGCGCGTCGAGATCGCTACGTTGACCCGGGCGGCGGGGGTGACAGCCGTCTACATCACCCACGACCAGTCCGAGGCCTTCGCCCTCGCCGACCGGGTGGGGGTGCTCAACCACGGTCGGCTCGTCCAGCTCGATACGCCCGAGGCGATCTACCAACGTCCAATCAACGCCTTCGTCGCCCGGTTCACGGGACTCGCCGGTGAGTTCCCCGTCTCGTCGCTGACAGCCACCGGAGTCAACTGCTACGACGCGACCCTGCCCTTCGCGCCGGACCAGCAAATCTCCGCTACCGCGACCCAACGGGTTGACCCCGACGAGGCGGTGAGCCTCCTCGTGCGGGCCGCGGGCGTCGAGCTGCTCGACGCGTGCGATCCTCGCGGGGTGCCCGGCGTCGTCGTCGACGCCGCCTTCAACGGGCGGGGTTACGACCACGTGGTGCAAGTCGCACCGCAGGCCTTCCTTAGTAAGGTCTTCTCATCGAACCGGTTCGGCCGGGACCACGCCGTCAAGGTCTGCTTCGACGCGTCGTCGTGTTTTGTGATGAATCCGGGAAAGGTGAGTTCATGATCGCAGTGGTGACGGGATCGACGGGCGTGGTCGTGCTCGTCGGCGCGGTCTTCCTCGCGTGCGCCGTGGAGATGGTCGAGGCGCTCACTATCGTGCTCGCGGTCGGTCACACCCGCGGGTGGCGTTCGGCCTTCGAGGGCACCGCCGTGGCCGTCGTTGTCCTCGCGGCGCTCGTGGCCCTGTTCGGCCCGGCGCTCGTGCGCGTGCCGCTCAGCGTGCTTCGCCTCGTGGTGGGCGGGGTGCTGTTGATCTTTGGCATGCAGTGGCTGCGCAAGGCGATCTTGCGATCGAGCGGGCTCAAGGCCATGCACGACGAGGACGCGATCTACCGCGCCAAAGTCGCCGAGTTGGAGTCGGCCGGGGCGACCCAGCGCGACCGGATCGCCTTCGTCATGGCGTTCAAGGGTGTCTTCCTCGAGGGTCTAGAGGTCGTGATCACCGTGCTCACCCTCGGGACCTCAGCGCACCGACTCGGCCTCGCCTCGACGGTGGCCGCGATCGCGGTCGTGCTGGTCGGGATTGTGGGTGTCGTCGTCGCCAAGCAGCTGTCCAACGTCCCCGAGAACGCCATGAAGATGGGTGTCGGGGTGCTGCTCGTCAGTTACGGGACCTTCTGGACGGGCGAGGGACTGCGGGTGCGCTGGCCCGGCAACGACGTGATGCTCGTCGGGTTCGTGGCGCTCTACCTGGCGGTGACCTGGATTCTCGTCGCGTACCTGCGCCGCGAACGACGGACGCGGGAGGTGGCGGCGTGACGGGGGACCGACGGCCGCCACTGGTGTGGCGACTAGTGAAGGGCTTCGGCCAGTTCTGGTGGGACTTCTTGATCGGCGACACGCCCGAGCTGTTCGTCGCGGCGCTCGTCACGATCGGCGTCGTCGCGGTGCTGAGCCACCTCTGGCACTTGAATGGTGTCGCCGCCCTCGCGCTGCCCGTGCTCGCGACGACGGCTCTCGTGCTGTCGATCCGTCGCGCGGTGCGAGGCGAGCGCCGGCGCTGACCGCGACGCCACGGCGCGGCGGCGGCGAGGCGAACCGTCGCGCCCCACTAGAGGTAGTGGGGCGGCACCTCGTGCTGAGCGCGGCGAAGCACGCGGATCTCCTCTTTTAGTCGTGCGACCTCCGCGCGTAACGTCGCGATCTGACGCTCTAACTCCTCACGGGACGCTTCGTCTGACACGATGTCACTCTGTCACACGCGCATAACCGGTCGATGTCGTCGGCCGAACCGACCGACCCGGGTTGGTCGGTGCCCTGATCATGGGCGCTACCACCGATTCACAGGGAATTCTCACCCAATGCCCAGGAAACTCCCCGGTCACGTCGATACGGTGAGTTTTACCTGATGGTCGGTGATGGACATTGATTGAACGGGTAGACAGGGTGGCGAGACCCGTGAGCCGAGAATACCTAACGTTACCGGAGCGGTCCAGCAAACCCCGTGAGTTCGGGCTGACCATGGCGATCGACAAGGGGTTGCCGCTGCACTACTTCGCCGATGTCGTCTCGGCGGCGAGCGACTACCTGGACTTCGTGAAGTTCGGGTGGGGCACCTCGGTCGTCGACCGCAACATCCGCGACAAGATTGCCGTCTTGCGCAGCGAGGGCGTGGACTTCTACTTCGGCGGCACGCTGTTCGAGAAGTACGTCCTCCAGGACCGATTCGACGAGTTCCGCACCATGTGCCGTTCCTACGGGTGCACCTTCGTCGAAGTCTCCAATGGCACCATCGACCTCAACGACGCGGCCAAGGCCGACTACGTCGGCGAACTGGCGAAGGACTTCTCGGTCATCTCCGAGGTGGGTTCCAAGGACCAGGTGAAGTCCGAGAACATGGCGCCGCACAAGTGGATCGGCTACATCGAGGCCGACCTTGACGCTGGGGCGGTGCTCGTTACCCTGGAGACCCGCGAGAGCGGCCAGGGCGGCATCTGTCGGCCCAACGGGGAGTTGCGCTTCGGGTTAATCGAGGAGATCCTCGCCAGCCCGATCAGCGTTGATCGGTTGTTGTTCGAGGCGCCTAACCTCGAGTTGCAGAGCTACTTCGTCACCCGAATCGGACCAAACGTCAACCTGGGCAACGTCGCCACGACCGACATCATCGGCCTTGAGACGGTGCGACTCGGGCTGCGCAGCGAGACGCTGCTGTCCTTTGAGTCCGACATCGAACGGTCCTACCAGGAGCGACCTTGAGAGAAAGTCGTGACGTCTTCCATCTGGCGATTCCGGCCTATGACCTGGATGCTGCCGTCGCGTTCTACGTCACCCAACTCGGATGTAAGTTGGCGCGTCGTTACGACGACCGCATCACACTCGACTTCTTCGGCGACCAGCTCGTGTGCCATTCGAGTCCAGCCCCGAGTGAACCGGTCGACCCCGCTCGCTCGCTCTACCCGCGTCATTTCGGCGTGACGTTTCGCAAAGGCGGCGACTTCGAGGCGGTCCACCGGCTCTGCCAACAACGAGACGTGCCCTTCTTCGCGCCCATGAGTGTGCGCTTCGAGGGCCGCGTCGAGGTCCATCGGACCTTCGTCGTCGAGGACCCCTCGGCGAACCTGATCGAGTTCAAGCACTACGCCGACCCGCGCATGATGTATTGACCAATCTGACGGGTCATGCATCGCCACTTCGCCCGACCGGATCGGCGCGCTGGACTCGGCGGCTCGTCGTCCGCCACTCGCCGGGGCGGACGACGAGCCGCGTTCTAACCCAGTGGGTCGCCGTTGAGATCGGTCGACCACACGCTGGCGTTGTCCACCGGATACCACGACGTCGTGGCGATCGGGGTCGCCGCGCAGGCCGCGCGAATGGCCCGCAGCGTCCCACCGTGGGTGACCACGAGGACTCGTGCGCCGGCGAAGTCGAGACGTAGTTGGGTGAGCCATCGCATGGCGCGTTCGTAGAGGTCGTTGAGCGACTCGCCACCCGGTGGTCGCGCGTCGGCGTCGAGGATGACGTCGCCGTCGAAACCGGCGACGGACACCGGGAGGTCTGCGAAGAACCCGCCCTCGTAGACGCCGTAGGCGCGCTCGCGCAAGGTCGGCGTGGTCACGACCTCGAGTCCGCGGCCGCTCGCAATGATCGTCGCGGTGTGCTGCGCGCGGCGCAGGTCGCTCGAGACGATCACGTCGAGGTCGTATTCGCGTAGGGCCGACGCCGCCTCATGCGCCTGAGCGACACCGCGCTCGGTGAGCTGCGCGTCGTCACGGTGGCCCTGGACGAGGTGGTCGTGGTTCCAGGTGGTCTCCCCGTGGCGCACCAGCACGAGACTCGGCGGCGTCATCGTCGAGGGCATGCCATCGAGCGTACCGGCGTCGGGGACTGCCACCGATCAGGTGTAGCCGACCATGGTCGAACGGGCCGTGCCGTGGTGCGCGACCGCCTCGGCGAGATCGCCGAGGAACTCCTCGACGTGGGTGCCGTGGATCGGCGCGATCATCATCTGTACGCCCGAGGGGTTGTGCACGCGGTTGAGGTGCCAGCCGAGCGCGTCCATGACGTCGGCGATGGCGAAGATGTCGTCTTGCGTCGAGGTGAAGGACAGCAGCGGGCCAATCGAGGCGCCGAGGATCGACAGACCGGGCAGGGCGCTCACCCCGTCGCGGAACCGGCGCGTCGTCTCGAGCAGGTCGCGCATGATCTCGGTGTAGCCGTCCTCACCCAGGTAGTTGAGCAGCGCCCAGGACGCAGCCACCGGGCTCGCCGCCCGGGCGCCCGCGACCGAGGCGTTGCGGTAACGGCCCGGCGGCCACACGTCGTAGTCGAAGATCTGGTGGCTGAGCCAGTCGGCGTCGCGGTAGACGATCACCGACGCGCCCTTGGTCACGTAGCCGTACTTGTGGATGTCACAGGACATCTGGGTGACCCCGGGCAGACGAAAGTCGTAGGGCGGGACTACGTGGCCGAGCCGCTCCATGAACGGCAGGACGAAGCTGCCGATGCAGGTGTCGGAGTGAAACGGGATCCCGAGGGCGAGGGCCCGGCTTGAGAGCTCCTCGATGGGGTCGATCACGCCGTGGGGGAAGCCGTAGGCCGAGCCCACGATCAAGACCGTGTTCTCGTCGACACGCTTGAAGAGCCCATCGACGTCGGCGGTGAATTCGTCCGTGAGGGGGGTCGCGCGCGCCTCGAGGCCGAGGTAGAAGGCCGCCTTGGCGAAGGCGGGGTGGGCTGAGGAGGGAAAGACGATGTTGGGGTCGGTGATCCCGCGTTCGACGCGTCCGCGCTCGCGACTGACCAAGACCGAGAGCAGGATCGACTCGGTGCCACCGGCGGAGAAGCCCGCCCCGGCGCTCGGTGGCGCGTTGACGAGTGACGAGACCATCTCGAGCACCTCGGCCTGCATGGTGCCGAGGCTGGGGAACCGCGTGGGGTTGAGGGCGTTCTCGAACAGGTAGGCGTTGTTGGCCTCGGTGAGGACCCGGTCGACGTCGGCCCGGCCGGTTGGGTAGACGAGGTTGAAGGTTCGTCCGCGTTGCCAGTCGGCGTCTCGGGTCTTGCGCTCGAAGAGGTCGGCGAACACCGCCGCGGCCGACTGTCCCCGCGCCGGGAACGGCCGACGGGCAACGCTTGCCGGCTCGATGGACTCGGGCTTCTCTCCTGGGTCGCTCATGTCGTCCTTTCGTCGGGCGGTCCGTCGGGCGAACCGGGGTGGTCTATCGCCACCTCGTCACGCTATCGCCGTCTCGACGACGGATCGGTGGCGACGATACGCACGAACGCTGGCGCCACGACGTGCTGCGTCGTGGCGCCAGCGTTCGGCATCGATCAGACGTTCAGGGGAACAGGCCCCGGACTTCGGTCGCCTCGGCGATCCGTTCCACCCCGACGGCGATGGCCGTCTCGCGCAGTGTCACGTTCAGCTCCTGGTGGCGCTTCCAGATGTGGTTGAAGGCGTCGCTCATGGTCTTCTCGAGGCGTTGCTGGAAGAGTTCCGGCTCCCACATGAACCCCTGGAGGTCCTGGGCCCACTCAAAGTACGAGGCGACCACGCCACCGGCGTTCGCGAGGACGTCGGGGATAACCGGGACGTTGCGACTCGCGAGGATCGCCGCGCCCTCGCCGGTCGTGGGGCCGTTGGCGGCCTCGACCATGATCGAGGCGCTCATCGTCTCGGCGACCTGCTCAGTGATGACACCGCCAAGTGCCGCGGGGATTGCGATGTCACTGGGCAGTGTGAACAGGTCCTCAGCGGGGATCGTCTCACTGCCGGGGTAGCCGACCACCGTTCCGGCTTCGGCGAAGTGTGCGGCCAGGGTCGAGGGGTTGATCCCGTCGGGCACGTGGATCGCGCCACGCACGTCGGCGATACCTACGACCTTCATGCCGCGGTCGCTCAGCAACTTCACTAGCGGAGCGCCAACCTTTCCGTAGCCCTGGATGACGACGCGCTGTTCGTTGGCCATGCGGCCCATGCGCTGGAGTAACGCCGTCGTGACGATGGTCACGCCCAGCGACGTCGCCCCGGCGTGACCGAGACTGCCGCCGATCGAGAGCGGCTTGCCGGTGACGACGCCGGGCGTGTTGTGACCGCGAAGCATCGAGACCGTGTCCATGATCCAACTCATCACCTGGAAGTCGGTGTTGATGTCGGGAGCCGGGATGTCGCGGTCGGGTCCGATCATCGGCGCGATCGAGAAGGCGTAGCGGCGGGTGAGCCGCTCGAGCTCGGCGCGCGAGAGCGTCGCCGGGTCGACACGCACGCCGCCCTTGGCCCCGCCGTAGGGGATGTTGACGACCGCGCACTTGATCGACATGTCGGCGCTCAGCGCCGCGATCTCGTCGGCGTTCACACTCGGGTGGAAGCGGATGCCGCCCTTGCCCGGGCCGCGTGAGGTGTCGTGCTGGATGCGCCAGCCCGTGAACATGCGCACGTCACCGCCGTCCATGCGTACGGGCACGGCGACCTCGAGGATCCGTTCGGGTGTGACGATCCTCGTGATCATGTCGTCGTGCAGCCCGAGCAAGTGCCCGGCCTCCTCGATCAGCGATACCACCCGCAACCACGGATTGAATTCGTGCGGGGGTGCTTCATTGGGACGTGTGACCACGTTGTCACCAGCCTTTGCTCTCGGTGAGAGCCTTGGTGCCCTCGCTACCAGCGTAGGACACGCAACTCGGACCAGTGCGTCACGGTCCGGTACGCTGACGAATCGGGTGAAGGGACGAGCGTGAAGATCTCTACGATGCTCAGTTACGCGGGTGGGTTCAAGCAGGCCGCCGCAGACGTGACCGAGATGGAGCGGGCGGGACTGGACCTGGTCTGGGTCGCCGAGGCCTACGGGTTCGACAGTCCGTCGCTGATGGGTTACCTCGCGGCGCTCACCGAACGCGTCGAGATCGGCGCGGCGATCCTGCCTATCTACACACGCACGCCGACGCTGATCGCGATGACCGCGGCGGGCATAGACGCGCTTTCGGACGGGCGGTTCCACCTCGGTCTCGGCGCCTCGGGTCCCCAGGTCATCGAGGGCTTCCACGGCGTGCCCTACGTCAACCCGCTCGGGCGCACCCGGGAGATCGTGTCAATCTGTCGCGACGTGTGGCGCCGCGAGGCGCCCCTCGAACATCACGGCAAGTACTTCACCCTGCCCCTGCCGCCGGCGCAGGGGACGGGGCTGGGCAAGCCGCTCAAGATCATCGCCCACCCGGTGCGACCGGCGATTCCGGTGTGGATTGCGTCACTGGGCGAGAAGAACGTGTCGCTCACCGCCGAGATCGCCGACGGCTGGATACCCATCCTGTTCATCCCCGAGCGCGCGAAGGACGTCTGGGGCGACGCACTGGCCGCGGGTCGGGCCAAGCGTGACCCGGCGCTCGGCGAGCTCATGATCACAGCGGGCGGGTTGCTCGCCATCGGCGAGGGCGAGGAGATCATCGCGCTGCGCGAACTGCAGCGCTCGATGGTAGCGCTCTACGTGGGCGGGATGGGCGCCAAGGGCAAGAACTTCTACAACGAACTCGCCATCCGCTACGGCTTCGAACGCGAGGCGGCCGAGATCCAGGACCTCTACTTGGCGGGCAAGAAGCGCGAGGCCGAGGCGGCGGTGCCGGCCGAGTTCCTCGAACTGACCACGCTGTGCGGACCGGCGAGCTACGTCGCTGAACGGGTGGCGGCCTTCGCCGAGGCGGGGGTCACCCACTTGCAGGTCCATCCCCTCGCTCAGCCCGGCCAGAGCGCGGCGTCCTTGATCGAGGCCGTGCGCTCGATGGTCGACTAGTTGACGCTCCGGCTGGCGTCACGGCCACCCGAGGCGAGCCACGCGGCGAACATCGTCGCGTAGGCGCCGCCGGCCGCGAGCAGTTCGTTCGGTGTGCCCGACTCGACGACGCCGCCGTGGTCGACCACGACGATGCGGTCCGCCCGCTGGGCGGTGGTCAGTCGGTGCGCGATGAGGATCGCCGAACGACCCTCGAGAATCCGGTCGAGGGCCTGCTCGACCACGGTCTCGCTCTGCAGGTCGAGCGAGGACGTCGCCTCGTCGAGGATGAGGATGCGCGGCCCCGCGAGGAAGGCGCGCGCGAGCGCGAGCAGCTGGCGCTCGCCGGCCGAGAGCGTCTGGCCGCGCTCGTGGACCTCGGTGCCGATGCCGTCGGGCAGCCGGTCGACCAGGTCGCGTAGTCCCACGACGTCGATCGCCCGCTCGATCTCCTCGTCGGTCGCCTCGGGGCGGCCGAAGGCGAGGTTGGTCCGGATCGACCCCGCGAAGAGGAAGGGCTCTTGGGGCACGACGCCGACCTGGGAACGCAGCGAGCGCAGCGTGACGTTTCGCACGTCGACGCCGTCGATGAGCACCCGACCCGAGGTCGGGTCATAGAAGCGGTTCGCCAGCTTCGCGATGGTCGACTTGCCCGCGCCAGTCGGACCGACGAAGGCCACGGACTCCCCGGGGGCGATCTCTAAGTCGACGTCGGTGAGCACCGGCCGATCGGGGTCGTAGCCGAAGCTCACGTGGTCGAAGGTGATGCGGCCCTCGACCTGTTCGAGATCGGTCGCGTTCACCTCCTCGTCCACGCTCGGGCGAGTCTCGAGCAGCTCGCGCAACCTTGTGATCGAGGAGCGGCCCTGCTGGAGCGCGTTGTACTGCTGGACGAGCAGCTGAATAGGCGAGAAGAATCGATTGAGGTAGAGGAAGAAGGCGATCAGGGCACCGATGGTGAGCTTGTGCTCGAGCACCAGCCGGCCGCCGATGGCGAGCAGGAGACCCTGGCCGAGGATGCCGATCATGACCGTGGACGGACCGTAGATGCTGCTGACGCGCCCCGTGTAGAGGTTGGCGTCTCGGTAGGCGCCCACGACGTGGCGGTGGTTGCGGATATTGCGGCGCTGGCGGTTGTTGGCCGTCACGACGCGGATGCCGTAGAGCGACTCGGACAGGTCGGCGAGCACGTTCGCGATCCGGTCACGGGTGCGCAGGTAGCCGCGCTCGCTCGCGCGGTGGAACCAGATGGAGAAGACGAAGAGCAGCGGCACGACCATCAGGACAGTCCACGACGCGAGGGTCACGTTGGTTGTGAACAGGATCACGGTGATGACCACCATGGTCAGCCCCTGGATCGCGAACTGGCTGATGCCGTCCTGGACGAGCTGTTGGAGGTTCTCGATGTCACTGGTCATCCGGCTCATCAGGACACCGGCCTTCCCGTCGGTGAAGAAGCCCAGGCTGAGTCGCTGGAGGTGGGTGAAGACCCGGATGCGCAGGTCGTGCATGACGCGCGACGCGAGTCGGCCGGTGACATCGACCTGGGCGCGCTGGAGGTAGACGCTCGCGAGTGCCAAGACGAGGTAGAGCGCGCCGCAGACGGCGATGACCCCGAGCGAATGGTGACCCGGGACCATGCCGTGGTTGATCGCGTACTCGGTCAGCTTCGGGCCGGCCTGGAGAACGAGGCTGATGGCGATCACGAGCAGCGAGCCGCCGTAGAGGTAGCCCGGGTAGCGCCCGACGAGGCGCGTGAGGCTGAGGTGTTGGCGTTCTTTCCCCGAGGGGCGCTGGGTGAACGTGAGGTTGGCGGGCTCGTGGTGCGGCTCAGTCGCGAGCAGTTTGGTCGCCTCGCCCATCAACTCACTGGGGATCCCCCCGAAGGGCAGCCCGTTGTCGGTGGCGCTGCGGTGACCGCCGCCACCGAACCCGCCGAATCCGCCGCCCCAAGCCATCACGCACCGTCCGTCGTGGCCTGGGCGAGGATCTGGGCGTAGAGCGGCTCGGTGGCGAGCAGGGACTCGTGAGTCCCTGACGCGACGACACGACCGCAATCGAGGACGAGCACGCGCTTGGCGAGCGCAATCGTGGAGATGCGATGGGCGATCACGATTGTCGTGCGACGCTCCAAGAGGTTTTCCAACGCCTCGTGGATCCCCGCCTCGACGTGGACGTCGATGGCGCTGGTCGCGTCATCGAGGATCAGCACCGGCGGGTTGACGAGCAGGGTGCGCGCGATGGCGATCCGTTGGCGCTGACCGCCCGAGAGTGTGTAGCCCCGTTCGCCCACCACCGTGTCGTAGTCGTGGGGGAGCCGCTCGATGAACTCGGCCGCGTTGGCCGCTCGAGCCGCTGCGACCACCTCGTCCATCGTCGCCTCGGGACGGCCGTAGGCGATGTTGTCGCGGATCGAGATCGAGAAGAGGAAGGGCTCGTCCATCACTACCCCGACCGCGGTGCGCAGCGAGTGCAGGGTGAGGTCGGTCACGTCGTGGCCGTCGATGCGAACCACGCCCTCGGTCGCGTCATAGAACCGCGTGAGCAGGCGCGCGACGGTGGACTTGCCCGACCCTGTCCGTCCGACGATCGCCACGGTCTCGCCGGGTTCGATGACGGCGTCGAAGTCGGACAGGATGTCGGGTCCGTCGCCGTAGCGAAAGCTCACGTGGTCGAACTCGATGCGCCCGGCGACGCCCCCAAGGTCATAGGCCCCGGGCCGTTCGGTGACGGTCGGATTTTCGTCGAGGATCTCGAAGATCCGCTCGGCGCTCGCCTTGGCGCGTTGGCCCATCATCACGAGCTGGCCGAGCATCATGAACGGCGCCTGCAGCATCAGGAGGTACGCGTTAAAGGCGAGTATGGCACCGATGCCGAGGTGTCCGTCTATGACCATCCAGCCACCGAAGAACAGCACGAGTGCGAGCCCGAGTTGGGGCAGGTTCTGCACCCACGGCGACCAGATGGCGCGCAGTTGGGCGTCTTTGATGTACGCCCACGCGACCCGTTCGGCCGCGTCCGCGAGGCGGTTTACCTCGGCCTCCTCCTGGGCGAAGGACTTGACGACGCGCACACCGTTCACGTTCTCGTCGACGATGGTCGCGACCTCGGCGAGTCTCGCCTGGGTGATCCAGGAGATCGGGAACATGACCCGGCGCATCTTGATCCCCACGAAGTACAGGATCGGCATCACGACCATCGCCACGAGGGCCAAGACGACGTTGATCGAGAGCATGAAGCCGAAGGCGATCACGCCGATGAAACTCTGTACGACGATGAGCGGTGCGAAGGTGGAGTACATCTGGACACTGCGGATGTCGCTGTTGGCCCGGCTGATGAGCTGTCCCGACTGGACCCGGTCATAGAAGCTGAACGAGAGCCAGGCGAGGTGCTCGTAGATCAGCGAACGCAAGTCGGCCTCGACGTTATAGGCGGTCTTGAAGACGTACTGTCGCGACACGATGCCCGTGATGCCGGCGATGACACCCACGACCAGGATTTCGATGACCGCGGTGTGCAGGCTGGCGACGTGTTGGACGAGTGACCGGTCGATCGCGCCGTTGAGCAGCTTCGGCACCAGGGTCTGGAAGACGAGGCTGATGAACGAGAGGCTGATCGCGACCGTGAAGGTGACCCGGTGCGACGAGATGACGGGCAATATCCGGCGCCACCACGGCAGCGAGCGGTCTCGCGAGATCTGCGCTCGTGGACCGTGGTACGAGGAGTAAACCCCACCCAGGGGGTCACTGTCGGTCCGATCGACGTCGATCGAGCCGTTCGCCTGCAAAGTCACTGATGCAGCGTACCGGGCGCTACCTCCACCTCGGACCGTGAAGACGACGCACGATCGCGGCGCGACGTAATGTGACGTCGTGCCCACGCCACTCGTCGTCAACCACCCCATAGTCGCCGACAAGGTCCGCCAGCTGCGCGACCGCGCGACATCCAACGCGGACTTCTTGCGCCTGGCTCGCGAGATTTCCCGGTTCGTCGCCTACGAGGCCTTCCGGGACACGCCCACCACGTCGACCACGGTCGACACCCCCGTCGCCTCTGGCGCACCGGCGGTGAAGGTGGACACTGAGTACGTCATCGTGCCCATCCTGCGCGCGGGGCTCGGCATGAGTCCCGCGGTCCAAGAGGTGCTGCCCCACACACGGGTCTGCCTGGTGGGGCTGAGACGCAACGAGACGACGTTGCTGCCCGACGTCTACCTTGACGGCCTGCCCGAGTCACTGGTCGGCGCCCACGTGGTGATCTGTGACCCGATGCTCGCGACGGGAGGGTCGCTCGACATGGTCCTGTCGATGTTGCGAACCCGCGGCGCGACGGACGCCACCGTATTGTGCCTGATCGCGGCGCGCCCGGGCGTCGACTTCGTGCTCACGCGTCACCCCGACGTGACGATCGTGGCCGCCGCCCTCGACGAGGAGTTGACCGACTCCGGCTACATCACGCCCGGGCTGGGCGACGCCGGCGACCGACTCTTCGGCCCGCCGGTTCGCTGATCACTCGCCGATGTCCTCGTTCCAGAGCTCAGCGTGGTCGTGGATGAAGGTGCCGAGCAACTGAACACAGGTCGGGTCGTCCAATACGACGACTTCGACGCCGAGGTCCGCCAGCCACTCGTGGCCGCCAATGAAGTTCATCGCCTCGCCGATTACGACCGCGCCGATGTTGAACTGGCGCACCAGCCCTGAGCAGTACCAGCACGGCGAGAGGGTGGTGACCATAACGGTGTCGCGATAGTTGCGCCGTCGACCCGCGCGTCGGAAGGCGTCGGTCTCGGCGTGCACCGACGCGTCGTCCTCCTGGACTCGTCGGTTGTGGCCGGCACCGAGGAGCTCGCCAGCGCGTGTGAAGAGCGCGGCACCGATGGGGATCCCACCTTCGTCGAGACCGCGTTGCGCCTCGTCGATCGCTGTGGCGAGCATGCGCCGCGCGAGGTCGTGATCCAGTGGTGTCGAAGCAACAGTCATGGGCTCAGTATGCTCGACCTCCGTGGAACGGCGCACATACGAGGTGGAGATCGGCTCACAGCGGGTGTCGTTGCCGGTGGTGTCACTCAGTGAGGACCTGTCCCTCGCGCTGCTCATCACCGTCGACATGGGGGTGCAGTTCATGTCGCGGGCCGGCGAGGAGCTGGCTCGATTGCTCGAGCCCCACGATGTCGACATCGTGGCTACGGTCGCGACGATGGGCATACCTCTCGCCGTCGAGGTGACACGGCACCTTGGACTCGATCAATACGTGATCTTGCACAAGACGCCCAAGATCCACCTCGCCGACGCTGTCACCGAGTCCGTGCGGTCGATCACCACTGACGTCGACCAACGGCTGCTCTTTGACCGGGCGAGGATCGGCGACGTGGCCGGCAAGCGGGTCGCGATCGTCGACGACGTCATCTCGACGGGCGCCTCGACGGGGGCAGCGCTTCGACTACTTCGCCGGATTGATGCGAACGTGGTGGCGATCGGCACCCTGGTCACCGAGGCATCGATGTGGCGCACGTCATTGGGTGATGACGCCGCGATGGTCCAGTCGCTCGGTGCTATCCCGGTCTTCCATCCCGACGAGAACGGTGAACTGCGCGAGGATTGGCTCGGCTAGACCGAGATCGTCTGGTGACGCCCGGTTCCTGCGCGAACCGCTTCCTTGGATTTTTATTGGTTGCTCACGCTACGCACAGAGAGTTCTAAAGGTGGGGCGCGACAATGGTGATGGTTACATCTTGTCAACCAAAGGAAGGGTTTTATGAACCGGATCACTCGAATGAAGGCCGTACGCCGCGGCACCGTCGCCGCCGCCACCATCGCCGCACTGGTAGCCAGTGGCGCAGCCATTGCCGGCGCGTCAGGGACTGGAGTTGGGATTAACACACGGAGCGCACTTGATCTCACCCACGCCCATCACGCGAGCCACGACCACGGACATCGTGGGATCCACCACATCGAAGGCGTGATCAGTTCGTTAAGTGGACCTTCGGGGGCCCCCACCTCGATGGTCGTGACCACGCGTGGGAACACGCTGGTCACGCTTGATTTGACGGCGAGTACCGCGGTCACGATGA
>JAJYPU010000100.1 GCA_021795095.1 Actinomycetes bacterium
GATCGTCACTGTCTCGTCCCACGTCGACCTCGGTGAGGTCGAGCGCGCGCACCCGCACGTCGGCGGCCAAGCGGCCGACGGCGTGACGCAACTCGCTCGCGCTCAGCCCCCCCGGGGCGGCGGCGGGACAACCGGGCACGACGGACCGGTCCGCGACATCGAGGTCGACGTCGACGTAGACCCTCCGTCCGTCCGCCCCGGCGACCGCGAGCGCGTCGTCGAGCACCGAGTCGATCCCCCGCTGCGCGACGACGTCGCGGCTCATGACCGTGATCCCCGCGTCGCGCGCACGAGCCGCGTAGTGGGGCGAGTTGGAGAAGTCGGCGAGGCCGACCTGGACCACGTGGTGGCCGTCGAGCCCGGCCTCGAGGAGCTGGCGCACTGGTGAGCCGTTGGAGGCCCCGTCGCGCAGGTCGAGGTGCGCGTCGAGCGTGATCAGCCCCCACGAGGCGAGGTCGTCACCGGCGAGCCCGGCGAGCGCCCGCCAGGTGGCGGCGTTGTCGCCACCGAGTACGAGGCGAAGGTCGGCCTCGGGGTCGTGGTGCATGGCCGTGGCCACGCGCGCGTTCGCGTCCTCGCCGTCGGGGTCGAAGACGTCGCCGCGGTCCACGACGCAAACGATCTCGGCGAGGTCGACCGCGTCGCGGTAGGACCACGTCGAGTACCGTTCGAGAGCTTCGCGCACCGCCTCGGGCGTGCTGTGCCACGATCGGGGCGTCACCGAGGTCAGGTAGGTCGACACCCCCACGAGGCTCACCAGCCGGCGACCGGCGACCGGCTGGTCGGTGAGCAGCGACGCGGCCGACGGCCAGTTCGGGTCTGTAGTCACGGGCCCCATGCTACGCACGGCGCCGCGTCGATCACGTCGGACTCGTGGTGGTGGTCGTGGCGTGCAACGCGGCGGTCGTGGTGGTGGTCGGGGCCTTCTTTGGCCGACAACCCGGTCCGGTGAGCCGCAGTGGCTGGGCGACGGGCACACGGGCCGAGGTGATGCCCGGTCCGGTCCACGCACAGCCCCAGCGCGGCGGCTCGGCGAGGGCGACGAAGAAGTCACGCGTCCAGCCCGTCTCGTAGATCGTCGGGCTGTGCTCGGACATGGGCAGTTGCACGGGCATCGGCCCGGGCTGGTGCAGCGGGGCGAAGGGCGCGCCGAGGATGGGCCAGAAGGGGTTGATGTCGAGCTCCATGGCCGTGACCGCGCCCGCCGCCACGAGCGCGCGGGCGAGCGGACCGGCAGTGACGGGCTGCATCGTCGCGACGTAGAGCAGGTTGCCCTTTGCGTCCACACCGAGTCCGCTGCGCGCGACCGTGGGAACCTCCCCGATCGTGTCACCCCACTGGCGCCAGTTCGCCGAGAGCGCCGCGGCGGTGACCCGTCGGTTCCACACGAGCGCTCCGAGGTTCTGGCGCGCACTCACGATGGAAAAGCCGTGCGGGGGGAAGCCGGGCGTCCCCCACCGGCCCATTGCCCAGGAACCGGCTGCGTTGATGGCGATCGTCATGCGCCCATCGAGCATGGGCACGAGCGTCAATCCGTCGGCGATCGAGCCGCCAGCTCCGGCCGCCTGCTTAAAGGCGCCGTTAAAGACCGCCACCACGCCCGCGCGGCCCTCGACGGGCCAGTCGATGGCTGGTCCAGCGTCGCGTGGGGCGCGCGTGTTCTGTGTCGGGTCACTCGAGCCGACGTGCCAGCGAAGCAGCGTCGTGGCTGCGCGCAGGCGCAGCACGCGAAAGGTCGCGGTCCCCACCACGACGTTGCGGTAGTCCACCATCACCCCGCGCGCCGTGCGGCTCGCCACGGTCCAACCGGGTTGGGGCCGCGCGACGGCCGTGGTCGTGGTCGTCGAGGCGAGCGACGCGCCGCTTGGCACGACGCCGCCCGCGCCGAGCACGAGCAGGGTCAGGACGAGGAGGCTTCGAAGGCGCGACGGCCGTACACGGGCCACGGCCTAGCGATCGATCGTGCGCACGCCGCTTTCGGGACCCTCGTCGGGTTCCACCGTCTCGATGAACTGGGGTACCGGCGTCGGTGCGAGGTCGTGAGCCACGTCATCAGCGTAGGCCGGCGCCGGTGTCGCCACGTACTCGCCCTCGTCGGTACGGGTCACGACGTTCGCGGTCTTGCGCTTGCCCGAGCCGCGGGTGGCGTGCAGCTCCGAGGCGATCTTGTAGGCGATCGGGTAGGCGATGAACGGCGAAACCAGCACGAGCACCCGCATCGCCCAGAGCACGGTGTTGAGCGAGATGTGGAAGAAGTTCGCGATCACGTCGGTCGAACTCGCGATGAAGAGCATCGAGATCGCCGCGAGCACGGCCACCCCGGCCGCGGTGCGCTTGGGCCGGCTGCTCGGACGATCCAGCAGGTTGTGGGGTGCGACGTCCTTGGTGACCATGCGCTCGAGCGCCGGCCAGGCGTAGGCGAGGCCGAAGACGAGGCCCGGGAAGATCACCGCCGGGATGGTCACCTCGAGGGGGATCGTATGGCCGAAGCTGTGGAACGACCACGCGGGGAAGATGCGCAGCGCCCCGTCGAGGAAGGCCATGTACCAGTCGGGCTGGACCGCGTAGGAGATTCGCGACGCGTCGTAGGGGCCGAACTGCCAGATCGGGTTGATCTGGGCGAAAGCCCCGAGCAGCGCGGTGACTCCGGTGACGATCAGCATGAAGCCAGTGGTCTTGGCCATGAAGACCGGGAACATCGGGGTACCCACGACGTTGTCCTCGGTTCGGCCCTCGCCGGGGAACTGAGTGTGCTTCTGACGCACGAGCAGGATCATGTGCGCCGTCACGAGCGCCAGCATGATTCCGGGCACCACGAGCACGTGCAAGATGAAGAAGCGCGGTAGCACCGCCGTGCCGGGGAAATTCCCCCCGAAGACGAAGAAGGCGAGGTAGGTCCCCACGACCGGCACCGAGAGGATGATCGAGTAGGCGATGCGGATGCCCGTGCCCGAGACCAGGTCGTCGGGCAGCGAGTAGCCGAGGAAGCCGTTCACGATCGCGAGGGTGAGCAGCGTCACCCCGATCGTCCAGTTGAGTTCGCGCGGCTTGCGGAAGGCGCCCGTGAAGAACACGCGCGCCATGTGCACGACCATGGCGCCGATGAAGATGTCGGCCGCCCAGTGGTGCATCTGGCGCATGAGCAGCCCCGCGCGCACGGCGAATGAGAGGTTGACCGTCGACGCGTAGGCCTGGGTCATCGACTGACCGTCCAGGGGCAGGTAACTGCCGTGGTAGGTCACGATCGCCGAACTCGGGATGTAGTACAGCGAGAGGAAGACCCCCGTCGCGAGCAGCACGACGAATGAGTAGAGCGCAATCTCACCGAGCATGAAGGACCAGTGGTCGGGGAAGATCTTGTCGAGGAAGCTCCGGCCGCCCCGGGCCACGCCCAGGCGGTCGTCGAGTTCGTCGATGGCCTTGCCGACGCGGCCGTAGCGCCCGAGGGCCTGCTTCTTTGACCGCTTGGTCACGACGGCGTCGCTCATGAGCGCTCCCAGAATCCTGGCCCCACGGGCTCGTGGTAGTCACTCTGGGACCGGATGAAGCCGGCCGCGTCGATGTAGAGCGGCAGCTGGGGCAACGGCCGGGGGGCCGGCCCGAAGTTGGGGATGGCCCCGTTGTTCACGTTGAACATCGACTGGTGGCAGGGGCACACCAGCAGTTGGAGCTGCTGCTCATAGAGCCCGACCGGGCACCCGAGGTGCGTGCAGAGCTTGGAGTAGGCGATGTAGCCCATCGGACCCCACGTCTCTCGACCCTTCTGGGTCGTGAAGTTCTCGTTGGACAGCCGGATGAGCACGGTCTGGTCGACCGCCTGGCCGCGGTCGGTGTTCTGAGTTCCCTCGGGAAAGACCGTCACGATCGAGCCGACGGCGAGGTCGTCTTGGTGCACGCGGCGCCCCGTTATGTCCACCGCGAAGCTGCCGGCGCGCCAGTCGGTGTGAAAGAGGGTGCCCTTGGGCAGTGGCCCGAGGCTGCGCAGCAGCGGGAACAGAGCGACGACGCCGAAGGCACCGAGCCCGCCGCCGACGAGCCCGCCGAGGAGCCGGCGACGCTTGACCACGCCGCCACCGCGTTCGACGATGGCCGCGGCGAAGGCGTCGCGGTCCTCCTGGCTCGTCGCGAGCACGTGGCGCTCCTCGACGAAGGGTCCGCGGGCCATGAGGTACTTCGCCCACGCGATGAGCCCGACGCCGAGGAAGAACAAACCGCCGCCCATGGTCGCCCCGAGGGTCCAGGGTGCCGCGTTGACCCAGTAGGCGGCGCCGAAGCCGATGATGAGCACGACGCCCACGAGCAGCGTGAGCGCGATGACGCGCTCGACGAGCTGGGGGTTGCGCGCGGCGGGCTGGAGGTGCGGGTCATCCTCGCGCAGCCCGTTGAGGCTGACGGCGGTGCGGTGTTCGTGACGATCGCTCACTGGCGTTCTCCTACCCAGAATCCGATGAGGGCGAGTACCCCGACCCCGAGCAGCAGGCCGACGAAACCCTCGGCCACTGGGCCAAGGCCACCGAGCCCGAAGCCGCCGGGGTTGCGCGGGTGCTGGATCTCGGTGGTGACGTACTTGACGATGTCGGCCACCTGGAAGTCGCTGAGATTGCCCGTGAAGCGGGGCATGTTGCCCGGGCCGGTGCGGATGGCCTCGGCCACCTGGGTCGCGGGGATGTTGCGCAGCGAGGGCGCGAAGGTGCTGCGCGCGAGCGCGTCGCCGTCACCCTCGATCGTGTGGCAGGCCGCACAGTTGAGCGCGAAGAGGGCCGCCCCGTTGGCGACGTTCGCGTCCTTCACGTTGACCGTGGGGATGTAGGGGTAGCCCGGCGCGAGCGAGTTGATCCACGCCGCCACGGCGAGGGCCTGGTCGTGCGTGAGCCGTGGTGTGCGCCGTGGCGCCTGGACCGAGCGGGGGTCGGCCGCGGGCATGCGGCCCGACTCGATCCAGAAGTCGATCGTGGCCGGTCCAAGCCCGATGAGGTTCGGGTAGGCCCCGGTCGTGCCGGCGGCCGGGACGCCGTTGGCCTCGGTGCCGTGGCACGAGGCGCAGTTCTGCAGGTAGAGGGCCTGGCCGAGCGCCGCCAGCGCCGGCGAGGGCGCGTTGTAGATGATCGCGCTGTCGCCATAGGAGGTCACGACGCCGTGCTTCTTCACCACGATCGAGGAGTTCGGCGTGCCGGCGTTGCGCCGACCCGTCTGGTAGGGCGGCAGCGTCGAGGCGTGGGCCGGCGTGAACCAGGCGAGCGGCACGAGCACCACGAAGGCCGCGAGCGCGAAGGCGACGATCCTGGAGCGCAGGTGGATGGTCACGGCCATCTACTTGAGCAGGAACAGGGCCGAGAAGAGCCCGATCCACACGACGTCGACGAAGTGCCAGTAGTAGCTGACCCCCTGGAATGCGGCCAGCTCACCGGGGTCGCCGTCTTGTCCGCGCATGCGAAACAGCAGGAAGGCCATGGCCACGAGTCCGAGGAAGACGTGCAGCCCGTGCAGGCCCGTCGTGATGTAGAACACCGACCCGTAGGAGTTGGTGTACCAGCGCGTGGTGAGATGGACCCATTCGTAGGCCTGGTTCGCTACGAAGAGAGCGCCCATGATCATCGTCACGATGATCCAGCGCCGGGCCTCCTCGCGGCGACGGTGCTCGACGAGCCACACCGCCCACTGCATGGTGAACGAGGACGCGACGAGCACGATGGTGAAGATCCCCGCCTGGGTCGTGTCCAGGTGTGTGCCGACGGGCGGCCAGGCGGCCAGGTGCGCGCGGATGGTAAAGAGGGCGGCGAAGAGCCCCGAGAAGAACATCAACTCGCTCCCGAGCCAGATCATCACGCCGATGGCCAGCATCGGCGGACGATCGTGGACGATCTTCTCCGGCTTCGCCAGGCTTTCGAGGGGAATCGCCTGACTCACGCCCACATTTCTACTTGCTGGGCGGGTCGGAACGCTATCTGGCCACTGAGATGACTCACAGTAATGAGGCCGGCAGGGCTTCGGTCGTGACGAGGGCGAGCCGCCGGGTCGGACGGGTCATCGCCACGTAGAGCGTGCGCAGTCCCCGGTTGGTCGTCTCGCCCGTCAACGAGCCCCGGCACGCGATGCGCAGCGGCTCGAGCACGACAACCGCGTCGAACTCGAGGCCGTTGGCGCTCTCGGCGGCCAGCACCACCAGGTCGGCGCCGAGGCCGGCGGACTCGTCGTCGCGCGGGTCCACGGCCGCGAGACCCCTCGCGCGAAGCGTCGCCACCACGCGCTCGACCTCGGACTCGATGACGATCACCGCCACGCGACCAGGCTCGACGGCCGCGCGCTCGCGCGCGGCGGCTTGGGCGAGCGCGTCGTCGAAGCGATCGGCGTCCACCACCTCGACGATGGGATCGACGCCCACCCGTCGAACGGGCCGCGGGGGCTCGAGGTCGGGCGCGGCGAGCGCGAGCACCGGCGCGGCGAAGGCCAGCACCTCCTCGGGCGTGCGGTAGCTCACCGTAAGGTCGACCCTGGTGGGGGGACGGCGCGGGTCGAGCACGGCGAGCACCGTGTCCCAGGAGGCGCTCGAGGACGCCGTAGTTGCCTGACCCATGTCCCCGACGATGGTCATCGACCCGGTCAGGTCGCGCCGGTGCAGGATGCGCAGCTCCATCGGCGAGAGGTCCTGGGCCTCGTCGACGACGATATGGCCGTAGGTCACGAATTCGGCCTCGTCGAACTCGACCGTGGTGGTCACGTTCTGGCGAGCAGCCTCACGCAGCGCGGCCGCGCGCACGTCGCCGCGGTAGCTGTCAAGGTCCACGCCGTCGAGCACGAGCGGGTCGGTGGCCTTGACGACCGCGCGGGGCCGGCGCCGC
>JAJYPU010000101.1 GCA_021795095.1 Actinomycetes bacterium
GTCGCCGCGTCCTGCGCGACGGTCTCGGGGCTCACGTCCGCGTCCTTCTTCGCCATGGAGAGGGGCTGGCCCACCTTGCAGTTGTCACGGTAGATGGCAACGGCCTTCACGCCGAGTCGCCAGGCGTCCATGTGCAGGGCTTCGATGTCCTCCACCGTGGCGTCCTCGGGCATGTTGACCGTCTTGGAGATCGCCCCCGAGATGAACGGTTGGACCGCTCCCATCATCTTGACGTGGCCCAGGTAGTGGATTGAGTTGTCGCCCATCGAGCACGCGAAGACCGACAGGTGCTCGGGCTTGAGGCCCGGTGCGCCGACGATCGTCTTGTACTCGTCGATGTAGGCGACGATCGCTGCTGCGGCGTCCTCGTCGTAGCCGAGGACCGAGAGTGCGCGGGGAACGGTCTGGTTGACGATGGACATGTTGCCGCCACCGACCAACTTCTTAAACTTCACGAGCCCGAGATCCGGCTCGATGCCCGTGGTGTCACAGTCCATCAACAGGCCGATGGTTCCAGTCGGCGCGAGCACCGAGGCCTGCGCATTGCGAACGCCGTAGTGCTCACCGAGCTCCACCGCGTCGTCCCACGACTGCTGTGCGGCCCGCAAGAGGTCGAAGGGGGCGAGCGTGGCGTCGATCTGGTGGGATGCATCGCGGTGCATCCGCAGGACATTGATCATCGGCTCGGCGTTCTCGGCGTAGCCCTCGTGGGGTCCGAGGCGACCGGCGATGCGCGCGCTCGTGGCGTAGGCGTGGCCCGTCATCAGCGCAGAGATCGACGCCGCCCAGGCGCGACCCGCGTCTGAGTCGTACGCGAGGCCTGACGCCATCAGCAGCGCACCCAGGTTGGCGTAGCCGATGCCGAGCTGACGGAACTTGCGGGAGTTCTCGCCGATCTTCTCGGTCGGGTAGTCCGCGGCGCCCACGATGATCTCTTGCGCGGTGAACAGGACCTCGATCGAGGCCTTGAAGGCGTCGACGTCGAAACGACCGTCGTCACCCAGGTACTTCATGAGGTTGAGGCTCGCGAGGTTGCAGGCGGAGTTGTCGATGTGCATGTACTCCGAGCACGGGTTCGATCCGTTGATCCGGGCCGTGTTCGGCGACGTGTGCCACTTGTTGATCGTGGTGTCGAACTGCAGTCCCGGGTCGGCGCACTCCCACGCGGCCTGGGCGATCTCACGCCAGATCCGGCGCGCTTTCACGGTCGAGATCGTCGAACCGTCGCCGCGAGCGGTGAGGTGCCAGTCGGCGTCGTCCAGGACGGCCTGCATGAAGTCGTCCGAGATCCGAACGGAGTTGTTCGCGTTCTGGTACTGGATCGACGTGATGTCCTTACCGTCAAGGTCCATGTCGAACCCGGCGTCACGCAGGACGCGAGCCTTCTTCTCCTCCTGGGCTTTGCACCAGATGAACTCTTCAACGTCGGGGTGGTCGACGTCCAGAATCACCATCTTCGCCGCGCGGCGGGTCTTGCCGCCGGACTTGATGGTGCCGGCCGACGCGTCAGCGCCGCGCATGAACGAGACCGGGCCACTCGCGGTACCGCCGCCTTCGAGCAGTTCGGCGCTGGAGCGGATCTTGGAGAGGTTCACGCCCGCGCCCGAACCACCCTTGAAGATGATCCCCTCTTCGGTGTACCAGTTGAGGATCGAGCGCATGGAGTCCTCGACGGCGAGGATGAAGCACGCGCTGCCCTGCTGGGGCACGCCCTTGACGCCGATGTTGAACCACACCGGCGAGTTGAACGCGGCGCGCTGGGTGATGAGCAAGAACTTCAGTTCGGCACGGAAGGCCTCGGCCTCCTCCTCGTCGACGAAGTACTCACCGTCCACGCCCCACGTGGTGATCGTGTCGACGATCCGGTCGACCACCTGCTTGAGGCTGGTCTCGCGCTCCGGGGTCCCGAGGGTTCCCCGGAAGTACTTCTGGGCGAGGATATTCGTCGCGTTGAACGACCACGTCGAAGGGACTTCGACGCCGAGTTGCTCGAAGGCGACCGACCCGTCACGGAAGTTCGAGATGCGCGCGTCGCGACGATCCCACACCACCTGGTCGTAGGGATGACGGTCATCGGTCGTGAAGAACCGTCGAAGTCCAATTCCGAGCCGTTGCGGAGCGATAGCCATGTCACTTACTCTTTTCCTGTACGTTTCCGACACCACGCACCTCGACGCCGCTGGGAGTGGGACAACCCGAAGATTCCCCCTAAACCACAATATGTTGTGGTTGCTCCACCGTTCGACGCAAGATGCTGTGTTATTACAGCACTGTAATTACATCGCGTCAACTCCATTTTTCACTATTCTCCAATGGCCTTGTGATTACTGAGGTTTCGCCGCAGACCAACGCGGCGCCCTCGACCGGGCTGGCTAGCCTGACCCTGATGGACCTCGTTCTCGCCTTGGACGCCGGCACGACCGGCGTACGCGCGGTGGCCTTCTCCCCCGCCACCGAGGTCGTTGCCACGGCCTACCGAGAGCTCACCCAGTACTTCCCCGAACCAGGTGAAATCGAGCACGACGCCGCCGAGATCGCCGCACTCTCGGTTCAGACTTTGGCCGAGGTCGCCCGCGAGGTCCACGCGCGCGGTGACCACGTCGTCGCCGTCGGTATCGCGAATCAGCGAGAAACGACGGTTGCCTTTGACCGCGAACGCAGTTCACCGCTGCACCGTGCGCTCGTGTGGCAGGACCGTCGCACCGCGCCTCAGTGCGACACACTGCGCCTCGCGGGCCACGAGGCGCGCGTGCGCGCCACGACGGGTCTCGTCATCGACCCGTACTTCTCGGCCACCAAGATGGCGTGGCTGCTCGAACGAGGTGTCCTCGACGACGCGCTCGCGCCGACCCTGGCAACAATCGACACGTGGCTCCTCTGGTGGCTGAGCGGCAACGTCGAGGGGGGTGTGCTCGCCACCGAACCCTCGAACGCCGCCCGCACGCTCCTGATGGACCTGGATACCCTCGACTGGTCTGGCGCCATGGCGTCGACCTTCGGCGTCCCGCTCGGCCTCCTGGCACCGATACGACCGTCAGCGTCGAACTTTGGGTTCATCGATCGTGCCGTACTGCCCGAGCTCGCCGGCCTCCCGGTCACCGCCATGCTCGGTGACCAGCAGGCGGCCCTTTTCGGCCAGGCGGGTTTCTCCGCCGGTGTCGTGAAGGCGACCTACGGGACTGGTGCCTTCGTCATGGCCAACGCAGGGACGAGCATCCCCGACGTCGTCGAGGGCCTGCTCACAACCGTCGCGTGGGACCTCGGCGCCTTCGGACCCGCGACCTACGCCCTCGAGGGATCGGCATTCGTCGCTGGGGCGGCCATCCAATGGCTCCGTGACGAGCTGCACGTCATCGCCGCCTCCTCGGACCTCGAGCCCCTGGCCCGGCGGGTCGAGGACTCGGCGGGCGTCCAGATTGTGCCCGCCTTCACGGGACTCGGCTCGCCGTTCTGGCGATCCGACGCGCGTGGCAGCATCGTCGGGATCAGTCAGGCCACCGGACGCGCCCACATCGCCCGTGCCCTCGTCGAAGCCCTCGCGCACCAGGTGCGCGCGATGATCGACGCCTTTGCGTCCTCGGGCCTCGTCCTACGAGAACTGCGCGCCGACGGTGGCGCAGCGAGTATGGACCTGCTGCTCGAACTTCAAGCGACCGGCTGTCGCCTGCCCGTCGTGCGCAGTGCGTCACTCGAGGCGACCGCTCGAGGCGCCGGCACGCTCGCCGGACTGAGTGGCGGGCTCTGGCCGTCGCTCGAGTCGCTCGAGGACCGCTGGCGCAGCGATCGACGATTCGAGCCAAGCGATCCGTCCGCGATCGACAACGCGTATCGTTCGTGGTTACGCGCCGTCGAGCGGGCGTAAATCACGAATTAGCCAGGGGGAAACATGTCGACCTATAAGACGACGCGGATCCGAGATGGACTCGCCTTCGGTGAGAGCCCACGCTGGCGTGATGGACGACTCTGGTTCAGCGACTTCTACCGTCACGGCGTGTTCACCGTCGCACCCGACGGGAGTGACGAGCAACTCGCGTTCGAGGTCCCGGGTCAGCCGTCCGGGCTCGCGTGGCTACCCGACGGCGACCAACTGTGCGTCTCGATGACCGACCACCTCGTGCTTCGCGTCGGTCCGACCGGTACCGCGGTCCACGCCGACATCAGTGACTTCTGCGGGTTCTGGGCGAACGACCTCACCACCGGCACCTCCGGCATCGCCTACGTCGGCAACTTCGGCTTCGACCTCGACGACGTGATCGCGCGAGACGGCATCGAGGGCCTCTTCGCCTCGCCACCGCCGACCACCAACCTCGTCGTGCTCGGCCCCGACGGCTCGATCTGCCAGGTCGTCGCCGATATGGCCTTTCCCAACGGCGCCGTGATCACACCGGATGGTTCGACGCTCATCATCGCCGAGACGATGGCCGGCCGCTTGAGCGCCTTCTCCATCGCCGATGACGGGACTCTGCACGACCGTCGAATCTGGGCCGAACTCGAATTCGCCGCACCCGACGGCATCTGCCTCGACGCCGATGGCCAGGTCTGGTTCGCGAACGCCGCGACCAACGTCTGCCAGCGGGTGCGCGAAGGCGGCGCGGTCACCGCGACGGCGACGACGACCCAAACGGCGTTCGCCTGCGCACTCGGTGGCGAGGACCGATCGACCCTCTTCGTGATGACCGCGCCGACGAGCAGCCGCTTCCACGTGTCCGACGCCCGACTCGGGGCGATCGAGTCGGTGCACGTGGACGTCCCTGGCGTCTAGCGACTAGTTGGCTCGCAGTTCGGGCAGTGCCCGACGCAGTGATCGGATCGCCTGGTGCGTTCGAGCCTCGTTCTCGATGAGGGCGAAGCGTACGTGCCCATCACCACCGTGACCGAAACCGACACCGGGGCTCGTGGCCACGTCGGCGTCTTCGATGAGCTTGGTCGCGAAGGCGAGCGAGCCCATGGCCCGATAGGGCTCGGGTATGGGTGCCCAGATGAACATCGAACCGCGCGGGGGCGCCACCGACCAGCCGATGCGACCCAACCCCTCGATCAACGCGTCGCGCCGAGACTGATAGATCGTACGCAGCTCGTTGGGGTAGTCCTTGGCCTCGTTCATCGCGACGATCGCCGCGATCTGGACCGGCTGGAACGTGCCGTAGTCGAGGTAGCTCTTGAGTTTGGTCAGCGCCGCGACCACCGCGGCGTTGCCGACGAGGAACCCGACGCGCCAACCGGCCATTGAGAACGACTTGGTCAACGTGTACAGCTCGACGGCGCACTCCTTCGCCCGGGGCACCTGAAGGATCGAGGGAGGCTGATAGCCATCGAATCCCAAGTCGGCGTAGGCGAAGTCGTGGCAGATGATCATCTCGTGCTCGAGGGCGAAGTCAACGAGGCGCGTCATGAAGTTGAGGTCGACACACGCGCTGGTTGGGTTGTGCGGGAACGACGCGATGACGACTCGCGGCTTCACCTCGGCGCGCTGCCACGCTTCGGCCAAGGCGTCAAAGAAATCATCGCCGGGGTCACGATCACTCGACGCCGGGTCAACGATCGGTACGGGGATCACCGTGGCGCCCGCGAAGCCAGGACCCGCCAGGTGGATGGGGTAACTCGGCGTCGGCACCAGGGCGCTATCACCCGGTCCGAGTAGCACCCACATCAGATGAGTCAGGCCCTCCTTGGCACCGATGGTGGTGATCACCTCGGTCTCGGGGTCGAGCTCGACGTTGAACAACTCGCGGTAGCGCGTCGCCATCGCCGCGCGCAGGTTCGGAATACCACGGCTTGCGCTGTAGCGGTGATTCTTGGGATTGTGGGCGGCCTCGGCCAGTTTCTCCACGGCGACATCGGGGCTCGGCAGGTCGGGGTTCCCGAATCCGAAGTCGACGACGTCGCGACCAGCGGCTCGAGCGGTCGCCTTGAGTCCATTGATCTGTGCGAACACGTACGGGGGCAACCCGTTTATGCGACGAAACTCCATTGATGAACCATACTTTTTCAGTTCGACGCACGCCATTCACGGAACGCCTCGAGGTCGAGTTCCGCACTGAACACCGCCCAGGACGCCCCCGCGCGGGCCAAGTCGTCGAGCAGACCAGCCGTGCGAGACGCCGGCGTCGGAACCGGTCCGGCCCACGAAACGGGCCCCTCGGCGGCTTGGCCGTCAACGGCCTCGACGGTGGCGTTCCACATGTTCACCGTGACGCCAAGCTCGTGGGCCAGTTCGTTGGTGGCCGGTGCGCCGGCGCCGAACCACACCGGCATCGACCCCGCTAGTTCATGGGCGGTCTCAGCCAGGAGCGCCCGCCGGGATGCAGCGTCGAGTGTAGGAAGGCCGTAGGCGAGGTTCTCGTCGGCCGATAGACGATCACCGGTGCCGATCGCCGCGATCACCCGTCCCGGGGCGACGGTAGCGAGGGTCGTGAACGCCGCAACGAGGTGGTGGGTACTCACGAGCCCTACCCGAGCCACGAGCGGACCCACCACCAGCGATGCATGACGCGCCGCGATCGACGCGAGCACCGGGAACGGGGCGAGCGCCGGACGTTGGGGTGAACCCATCGGCCACAAGTGGTCGTAGGCGAAGACGCCGTCGAGCCCGAAGTCGACGGCGCGCTGGGCCGCCTCAAGCGCCGGCTCCGCACTCGTCTGGAACGTGGGGAGCAGGACGCCGACCTTCATGTGGTGCTCCGTTGCAACCGAGTGAGTTCTAGTGAGTCCACTCATGCTGCACTCCTCACGGAGTTGTTCGCCCCGACGAGCGCCGGAGTTCCCTTTCGCGTGTCATCGCCAGCCGCTGAGTGAGACTCAGTCTGA
>JAJYPU010000102.1 GCA_021795095.1 Actinomycetes bacterium
TACAAAAGCTCTTTTTGAGCCTGGCCTAAGGAGAAACATGCGAGTTGTCGTCATCGGGGGAGTGGCCGGCGGGATGTCCGCGGCGGCGAGGCTTCGGCGCCTCGACAGCGAGGCCGAGATCGTCGTCTTAGAGCGCAGTGGGTACGTGTCCTACGCCAACTGCGGCCTGCCCTACTACGTCGGTGGGGTCATCGAGGACCACGAGGACCTGCTCCTGCAGACCCCCGGGTCGCTCAACGACCGGTTCCGGATCGACGTGCGCGTCGCCAGTGAGGTCACCGCCGTCGACCGCGTCGCGCGAGTCGTGCACGTGAAGGACCTGCCGAGCGGGGACACCTACGAGCTCGACTACGACTACCTGGTGTTGAGCCCCGGCGCGACGCCAGTCGTGCCCCCGATCCCGGGCATCGAGCGCGCCCTCGCACTGCGAACGGTCGAAGACGTCGAGCGTATGTCCGAGGTCGTCGAGGGGCTGTCTGGACGGGCCGTCGTCATCGGCGGCGGCTTCATCGGTGTCGAGATCGCTGAGAACCTCACGCACCGGTCGATCCCGACCACGGTGGTTGAGGCGACGTCCCAGGTCCTCGCTCCCCTCGACCCAGAGATGGCCCAGCTCGTCGCGGACGAGCTGCGTCGCCACGGCGTGGGGCTGCACCTCAACGACGCCGTCGCCACGATCACCGAGCGGACCGTCCAACTCGCCTCGGGCGCCGAACTCGACGCCGACCTCGTCGTGGTCGCCATCGGGGTCCGTCCCGACGTCGCCCTCGCGCGCGAGGCCGGTCTGCGCATCGGCGAGCTCGGCGGCATCGCGGTCGACGAGTTCAACCGCACGAGCGACCCCGCGATCTACGCGATCGGCGACGCGGCCGAGAAGACCGACGCACTCGACGGTGAGGCGTCGCTCGTACCACTCGCCAACATCGCCAACCGCCAGGGCCGCGTCGTGGCCGACCACATCGCCGGTCGCCGCGTGCGTCCCGTGACCACCATCGGCACCGCCATCGTGAAGGTCTTTGATCTCACGATCGCCGCGACGGGCTGGAACGAGAAGCGCCTCGTGGCGAAGGCTCGTCCCTACCTCGCAATCCACACCCACCCCGCGAGCCACGCCGGGTACTACCCCGGTGCGGCCAAGATGGCGCTCAAGCTACTGGTCGACCCCGAGACCGGGAACATCCTCGGCGCCCAGGGCGTGGGCACCGAAGGTGTGGACAAGCGCATCGATGTGATCGCCACGGCCATGCGCGGGGGCCTGACGGCCCCCGAGCTCGCCGACCTCGAGCTCGCCTACGCCCCGCCCTTCAGCTCCGCGAAGGACCCCGTCAACATGCTGGGCTACATCGCCGAGAACCTGCTCACGGGCCTCGTCGAATCGGTCCACTGGCACGAGGTCGAAGACCACGCCGAGCAGGGGTACCTGCTCGTGGACGTGCGCACGGCGGGCGAGTTCGCCCGCGGCTCACTGCCCGGGGCCATCAACGTCCCGGTCGACGAGTTGCGCGAGCGCCTCGACGAGCTGGGCGAGAAGGACGTCGTCGTGATCTGCCAGGTCGGTCAGCGCGGCCACGTCGCTGCGCGGCTGCTGCGGGACTTCGGCTTCAACGCGAAGAACCTGAGCGGCGGCTACCAGACGTGGCACAAGTCACCCGCGGCGGCGCTGGTCGCCTGACGGCGAAGTCGTAGCAACCGAAATACCAAAACCAACACCAAAACCAAGAAGAGAATGAAAGGAAACACCCCCAATGTGCAGTCGAGTTACGTGTCGTACGTGCAACAAGCCCACCTGGAGCGGATGCGGTAACCACATTGAGCAGGCCCTCGCGGGCGTGCCCAAGAGCGACCGGTGCCAGTGCGGCTCAGGCGCGTCGGGCGCCTCGAGTGGCGGCTTCTTGTCACGCTTGCGCGGTCGCTAGACCGTGAACGCGGCCGATCGGTGGCGTGCGGCGCTCGAAGCGTGGGCCATTCCCGAGGCGATCCTGTCCTCGGCGCCGGAGAGCCCGTGGATCCATCCACCGGTGCTCTTCGACGTGCCCACGACCATCGAGTCGTCGCCGTCACACGATCGGGCCCGCGAGGCGTTGCCGGTCGGCGGCACGGTGCTCGACGTCGGGTGTGGGGGTGGCATCGCCGCCTTCGCGCTCACGCCACCGGCGTCGCACGTGATCGGTGTCGATCACCAGGTGGAGATGCTCACGATGTTCCGGGCCAACGCCCATGCCCGCGGCGTCTCGGTTGAGACGATCGAGGGGCTCTGGCCGGCCGTGGCGGCGCGCACCGCGCTCGCCGACGTCGTCACCGCCCACCACGTCGTCTACAACGTCGCTGACATCGTGCCCTTCCTCGCCGCGCTCGAGCACCACGCGCGAGCTCGCGTCGTGCTCGAGATGCCGAACCATCATCCCTTGGCGAGTCTCTCGCCGGCGTGGCGTGCGTTCTGGGAATTGAAGCGGCCGACGGGCCCCACGCCCGATGACCTGCTCGCCGTGCTCGACCACATGGGCATCGACGCGAGGTCCGAGACCTTCGAGGGGTCCCTTCGCACCGAGACCGACCTCGACCAGGCCGCGCACTTCACTCGGATCCGGCTCTGTCTGCCCGCGTCGCGCGAGCCAGAGGTGCGATCGTTCCTCGAGTCCCACCCACCGTCGCCGACCCGGTCGCTGACGACGATCTGGTGGGATCACACCGCATCTTGAGGTCACGTCGAATTGTGACTTTGTACCTTGGTGGCCTCCTTCTCACCTGATTACCCGTCGGTAGGTTGAGGACATGAGTGCATTGATTGGAAGTATTTCGACACTGTCGCTCGCGCGGTGGCAGTTCGGCGTCACCACGGTCTTCCACTTCTTGTTCGTCCCCCTGACGATCGGCCTCGGTCTGCTGGTCGCGATCCTGCAGACGGCCTCGTATCGAACCGGCGACGAGTCTTGGGAGCGCGCCACGCGCTTCTTCGGCAAGCTCTTCCTCGTCAACTTCGCCATCGGGGTCGTCACCGGCATCGTCCAGGAGTTCCAGTTCGGGATGGACTGGTCCCGGTACTCGGTCTTCGTCGGCAACATCTTTGGCGCGCCGCTCGCCATCGAGGGCCTGCTCGCCTTCTTCATGGAGTCGACCTTCCTCGGGGTGTGGATCTTCGGCCGGGGTCGGGTGAGCCCCCGGGTGCACCTAATCGCCATCTGGCTGGCGAGCGTGGGCACGATCCTGTCGGCCGCCTTCATCGTCGCCGCCAACGCCTGGATGCAGCACCCGGTGGGCTACGTGATCGACCCGGCCACCCATCAGGCCGTGATGAACAATTTTTGGGCCGTCATGACCAATTCGACCTTCGTGCTCGAATACGGCCACGTGCTCTTCGCCGCGTTTCTCACTGGATCGACCTTCCTGCTCGGGGTCTCGGCGTGGCACCTGCGCCAGGGCCACGACGTCGCCGCCTTCGCCAAGGCTGCTCGCGTGGCCATCGTGGTGGTGCTCGCCTCGGCGGTCGGGACGATCTTCCTCGGCGACTCCCAGGGCAAGCAGATGGAGACCCAGCAGCCGATGAAGATGGCCGCGGCCGAGGCGCTCTATGACACGACCAACGGGGCGAGTTTCTCGCTCCTCACGATTGGGGACCTGTCGGGTAACCCGATCTTCCAGATCCGCGTGCCGCACATCTTGAGCGTGCTCGCGACCAACACCTGGTCCGGCAAAGTCGACGGCATCAACCAAATCCAGGCCCAGGCGACCAAGAAGTACGGTGCGGGCAGCTACGTGCCCGTGATCTGGGTCCTCTACTGGACCTTCCGGATTATGGTGGGCCTCGGCGTCCTGCTGCTCGCACTCGGCGCGATCGGACTGTGGTTGATGAGGAAACGCCGGCTCGAGCGCTCAACGTGGTTCTTGCGTTTCGCGACGTGGATGATTCTCGCGCCGTTCCTCGCCAACTCGGTGGGATGGATCTTCACCGAGATCGGTCGCCAGCCGTGGGTCGTCTACGGGCTGCTCAAGACCTCCAACGCCGTCAGCCTCATCGCGCCGGGCTACGTGGCGACCTCGCTCATCGGCTTCACGGCGATCTACACCCTGCTCGCCGTCGTGGAGATCGGACTGATGATCCGCCTGGCCAAAGTCCCGTCCGAACCGATCGCGCTCGACGACCGGGTACCCGAGCTCATCTACTAGGAGGCGTCATGCTCGCACTGCTCGCACTGCTCGCCACCTCGCCCAGCGGACTCGAGCAGCTCTGGTTCGCGTTGATCGGGGTGCTCTGGCTGGGGTACTTCTTCCTCGAGGGCTTCGACTTCGGGGTCGGGGTGCTGATGCCTTTCGTCAGTCACGACGACGTCGACCGTCGCGTGGTGGTCAACACGATCGGCCCGGTCTGGGACGGTAACGAGGTCTGGCTGATCACCGCCGGCGGCGCGACCTTCGCCGCCTTCCCGCTCTGGTACGCGACGGTCTTCAGCGGCTTCTACCTGGCGCTCTTCGTCGTGCTCGCGGCCCTGATCTTCCGGGGCATGGCCTTCGAGCTTCGCCACCGGCGCGACGACGAGCGCTGGCGCCAGTGGTGGGACCGGGCGCTCTTTTGGGGCTCGGCGCTGCCCGCCCTGCTGTGGGGCGTGGCCTTCGCCGACTTCGTCCACGGCGTGCCAATCGTCGCTGGCGGCGCGTGGACGGGTACCTTCTTCGACCTGGTCAAGCCCTACGCGCTGCTCGGTGGGCTCGCCACCTTCAGCCTCTTCACCCTCCACGGCGCGACCTACCTCGGGCTCAAGACCGAGGGCGCGGTCCGCGAGCGCGCTCGTGAGGTGGCCCGGTGGCTGGCGCCGACGACCACGGTCATCGTGACGGCCTTCCTCGGGTGGACCTACCTGAGCGCCCACGCCTGGCATCGCACGGGGCTCGTGCCGCCGCTGCTGCCGATCCTCGGGGTCGGGGCGCTCGCGGCGGTGGGCTGGCTCGTGCACGACCGCCTGGAGGGCTGGGCCTTCATCGCGACCGCCTTCGTGGTGATCGCCTTCTTCACGACGCTGCTGCTCAACCTCTACCCGAACGTGCTCGTCAGCTCGGTGCGCTCGGCCTACGACCTCTCGATCACCCAGAGCGCGTCGCACCCCTACACGCTGACGGTGATGAGTTGGGTGGCGCTCGTCTTCACCCCCTTCGTGCTCATCTACCAGAGCTGGACCTACTGGATCTTCAAGAAGCGGGTCAGTCGACCCGACCAGGTCGACGCCCGCTCGAGCGAGGTGTGAGCGAGTCACCCGCGGCGCTGCTCGCGCGGCTGCGCCGGGCCTCACCGCTGGTCACGCGATCACTCGTCGCGGCGAGCGCGTTAGGCGTCCTCGCGACCTTCGCCATCATCGCCCAGGCGGTCGCAATCGCCCAGGCGGTCTCGACGCTCGTGGCGCACCGCGCGAGCGCGGTGACCGGCCCGATCGTCTGGCTACTCGGCGCGACCCTGGTGCGCGCCGTCGCACTGGGCGCGAGTGAACCCGTCGGGGCCACGCTCGCCGCGCCGGTGCGACGAGACCTGCGCCGCCGGGCGCTACGCCAGCTCGTGCATCAGGGGCGCTCGACGAACCTCGACGCGACGGTCCAGCTGCTCACCCGCGGCGTCGACGAGGTCGAGGCCCTCCTCGTGGCGTCGGTGCCCTCGCTCGTGCTCGCCGCGCTCGCGCCGCTCACGCTGCTCGTCTACCTCACGGCCCGTGACTGGCTGAGCGGGGTGATCGTCGCGGTCTCGGCGCTGTTGCTGCCGATCTTCATGTGGTTGCTCGGGCTCGCTGCGAAGGACGCGATGGAGCAGCGCTGGCGCGACCAGCAGCGTCTGGCCGCCCACTTCGGCGACGTCGTGCGCGGGATGATCGTGCTTAAGTCGGTCAACCGGTCGGGTGCGGCGGTGGCGGGACTCGACGCGGTCGGCGCATCGCTCACGGCCTCTACCATGGCGACCCTGCGCGTCGCGTTCCTGTCGAGCTTCGCGCTCGAGTTGCTGAGCTCGCTCGCGACGGCGCTCGTCGCCCTCGTGCTCGGCCTGCGACTGGTCCACGGCGCCATCTCGCTCGACGTCGCGTTGGTCGTGCTGCTGCTCACCCCCGAAGTGTTCGTGCCCCTTCGACGCGCCGCCTCCCAATACCACGCGTCCTCGACCGGCGTGGCCGCTGCCGGGGAGGTGCTCGCACTGCTCGAGGGGGAGCGTGGTCGCGGTACCCGACCGGCGCCGGCGCGCGCGCCGCGCATCGAGCTGGTCGACCTCGTCGTCGCCGCGGGGATGGATCCCGTCAGCGCGGTGATCGAGCCCGGTTCGCTCGTCACCGTTCGCGGGCCCTCGGGCGCGGGCAAGTCGACTCTCGCGGCGGTCGTCGCGGGACTCGCCGACCCCGTCTCGGGCGCGGTCCTCGTCAACGGCGTCGAGCTGGCCGAACTCGACCTCGATGCGTGGCACGAGCGGATCGGGTGGCTCGCCCAGGAGCCGGTGCTGCGCGGCGCGACCGTGCGTGACGCGGTCGCCCAGGGCCGTCGCGTCGAGGACCGCGTGATCCGCGAGCTGTTCGGCGCGCTCGACCTCGACGTCGACCTCGCGCACCCGCTCACCGAGGGCGCCACGCTGTCCGCCGGCGAACGGCGCCGCGTGGCCCTCGCCGCCTGCCTGGTGGGCGTGCCCGTGGTCCTGGTGCTCGACGAGCCGACGTCCCACCTCGACGCGGCGAGCGAGG
>JAJYPU010000103.1 GCA_021795095.1 Actinomycetes bacterium
ATCGACGCACCGAAGGTGTCGCCGAGGGCCTGATGGCCGAGACAGACCCCGAGCATCGGTCGCTCGGTAGCCGCACAGGACTCGATCACGTCGCGACAGCGTCCCGCGTCGCGCGGGTGACCGGGACCCGGCGAGATCAGCACCCCGTCGATGGTCTCGTCGGCGAGGTCATCGTCAGTAACCTCGTCGTTGCGCACCACGCGAAGTGACGCACCCAACTCCGCGAGGTACTGGTACAGGTTGTACACGAACGAGTCGTAGTTGTCGATAACCAGTACGGAAGGACCCGACGACATGGGACTATCCTACGGTGCGGTGAGGCGCCCCCAGTGACGACGACGATGGACGAGGACGCGTTCCTCGAGCTCGCTGGAGAGGGCTTCAACGTGATCCCCCTCGCGGTGACCCTCCAGCTCGATCGCGACACGCCGGTGTCACTCTTCCAGCGCTTCGGCGGTGGCCGGGCCGTCTTCTTGCTCGAGAGCGCCGCCGTGGGCGAGACGACGGGTCGATACTCGTTCATCGGTCTCGACCGACGTTGGCGTGTCCACGTCCGTGACGGCGAGACGCTCGTCTCGGGGCTCGACGTCGCACCCGACCCGCGCGGCCCACTCGAGACCCTGCGCGTCATCCTTCAGCGATACCAGACCTATCGCCCGAGCGACCTGCCCGATTTCTTCGGTGGCGCCGTTGGATTCCTCACCTACGACTACGTCCGGCGTCTCGAACGACTCCCCCGCGGCGATGAACCTGAATGGCCCGACGTCGATTTCTCATTCCCGTCGGCGGTGCTCGTGGTGGATCACCTGCGCTATTCGACGACGGCCGTCATCAACGTCGTCCTCGAATCCAAGGACGATCCCGCCGAGGCCTACCGCCGGGCACGAACGTACCTCGATGAACTCATCGCGACCCTGCTCGGGCCCGGGCCCGATCGCGCCATCGCCGTCGAGCGGCTCGTGGCAACCGCCCCAAACGCTCGTGACGGCGTGGACATCCGCCAGATCGCCGCGAGCTTGTCCAACTTCGAACAACCGGCCTACGAGGCGATCGTGCGACGGGCCCAGGCGTACATCGTCAGTGGCGACGTCTTCCAGGTCGTCGTGAGCCAGCAGTTCACCCGTGAGACCACGGTGGACCCCTTGACCCTGTACCGCGTTCTGCGAGCGCTCAACCCGTCGCCCTACATGTACCTGCTCGACACCGGCGACGCCCACATCGTCGGGGCCTCGCCCGAGATGCTCGTGCGAGTCCACGACGGGACCGTGAGCACTCGCCCGATCGCCGGCACGCGGCCCCGCGGCGCGACCGAGGAGCAAGACGCTGCCTTGGAGGCCGAGATCCTGCGTGACGAGAAGGAACTCGCCGAGCACGTGATGCTGGTGGACCTCGGGCGTAACGACGTCGGACGCGTCGCCGCACCGGGTTCGGTCCGCGTCGAACGCTTGGCCCACGTCGAACGATTCTCGCATCTGATGCACCTGGTTTCCCAGGTGAGTGGTCGACTCCGAGACGGTTTGGACGCCTTTGACGCCTTTAACGCGCTCTTTCCCGCCGGAACACTCTCTGGCGCGCCCAAGGTCCGCGCCATGGAGATCATCGACGAGCTCGAGCCGGTACGTCGCGGCATCTACGGCGGGGCCGTGGGCTACTTCGCGCTCAGCGGCAACGCCGACTTCGCCATTACCATCCGCACGGTGTACCTGCGCGATGGCCGCGCGACGGTGAGCGCCGGCGGCGGCATCGTCGCACACAGCCTGCCCGCCGCCGAGTACCGCGAGTGCATCAATAAGGCGTCAGCTCCGCTGCTTGCGCTGCAGATTGCCGACCCTCGCTAAAGCTCGCCGACGTAGCGACGCCCTAACATCGGTGTACGACCCAATTGCCAAAGGAGGTCTCGTGGAATCAGAGCGTGCCTATGACCGGTGGCGCCGCGACTACGACGCGGCCAAACTACGTCGTCCGAGTTTCGCCACGATGTCTGGGATCGAAGTCGACCCCGTCTACGGACCACCCGACGGAGAGTTCCCGGGCGTCTACCCTTACACCCGGGGGATACACGCCTCGATGTACCGGACCCGGCTCTGGACGATGCGCATGTTCGCGGGCTTTGGGACCGCGGTCGACACCAACCGGCGCTTTCGCGAGATCATCGCCGCTGGCGGCACCGGCCTGTCAACGGCCTTTGACATGCCGACACTCCTCGGACTCGACTCGGACGACCCGATGTCCCTCGGCGAGGTCGGACGCTGCGGGGTCGCGATCGACTCGATCGACGACGTGCGCGACCTCTTCCGTGACATCGACCTGTCGGCGATCACCACGTCGATGACGATCAATTCCCCGGCGGCCATCATGCTCGCACTGTTCGTCGCCCAGGCCGAAGAGACCGGCGTCGCCCGCGCGCGACTCGGGGGCACACTCCAGAACGACATCCTGAAGGAGTACCAAGCCCAGAAGGAGTTCGTCTTCCCGCCTCGCCAGTCGATGCGCCTCGTGCGTGACACGATCGCCTTCACCGCCGCCGAGATGCCCAAGTGGAACTCCGTCTCGGTGTCGGGTTATCACATCCGTGAGGCCGGGTCGACGGCCGCCGAGGAGCTCGCCTTCACACTCGCCAACGGGTTCGCCTACCTCGAGTTGGCCCGTGAGGCCGGTCTCAGCGTTGACGAGGTCGCGCCGCGACTCTCCTTCTTCTTCAACGCCCACATCGACTTCTTCGAGGAGATCGCGAAGTATCGCGCGGCGCGCCGGATCTGGGCCACGTGGCTGCGCAACCACTACGGCGCCACCGACGAACGCAGTTGGCAGCTTCGCTTCCACACCCAGACCGCCGGCGTGTCACTCACGGCACAGCAGCCCGAGAACAACCTCGCGCGTACCGCCATCGAGGCGCTCGCTGGGGTCCTCGGTGGCACGCAGTCGCTCCACACCAACTCGATGGACGAGGCGTTAGCCCTGCCCTCAGAGAAGGCTGCGCGCCTGGCGCTGCGAACCCAGCAGATCATCGCCCACGAGACCAACGTCGCCAACGTCGCCGATCCGCTCGGGGGCTCATGGTACGTCGAGGCGCTCACCGACGAGATGGAGCGCCAGGCCGAGTCGCTGTTTTCTGAGTTGATGGACATGGGCGACGGCTCGATGCTCGAAGGCTGCATCCGCGGTATCGAGCAGAACTGGTTCCAGCGCCACATCGCCGAGTCCGCCTATCAGCTCGAGCGAGCCTTTAACCGCGGAGAACGGATCATCGTCGGCGTTAACGACTTTCTCGACGGCAACGAGGCCGAGGACCTCGAGCTGCTTCGAATCACCAACGAGGACGAGCGCAAGCAGATCGCGCGCCTCACGACGGTCCGACAGCGTCGCGACGACGACGCCGTGCGTCGGGCACGCGAGCGGCTCGCGAACGAAGCCGCCGACCCCGAGGTCAACCTCATGCCGGCGTTGATTGATGCGGCTCGCGCCGAGGTGACCGTCGGTGAGATGATGGCCACGATGGCCGGTGTGTTCGGTCGCTACGTGGAGGTCCCCGTCCTATGACCGTGCGTGTACTCGTCGCCAAGGTCGGACTCGATGGCCACGACCGGGGCATCAAGGTGGTGGCGCGCATCCTGCGCGACGCGGGCATGGAGGTCGTCTACACCGGCCTCTTCCAGACGCCCGAGAGTGTCGCGGTTGCCGCGATTCAGGAGGACGTCGACGTGGTGGGGCTCTCGATGCTCTCCGGGGCGCACATGACCCTCGCGCCACTCGTCGTCGAGGCGCTACGTCAGCGGGACTCTTCAATACCCGTCGTCGTCGGCGGCATCGTGCCCAGCAACGACGTCGCCGATCTGAAGGCCGCGGGCGTCGCGGCGGTCTTCGGTCCCGGGGCGAGCGACGAGGAGATCGTCGGCGCGATCTCGTCGCTCGTGTCACCAACCGAGTAACTCGCCGTGACGGTGCTGCTCGAACGGGGGCGATGACCGCGGAGTCCATCGCCCCCGCGTCTGACGCACAGCAGTTCGGTCGTTACGTCGTGCCCGAGATCACTGTCCTCTATCGCGTCGCGCGTAGCCTCACTCGTTCGAAGGCCGACGCCGAGGACCTCGTGCAAGAGACCTTGCTACGGGCCTACCGGTCGATCCACGGCTTCGACGGCGAGCACCCTCGAGCGTGGCTCTTGACCATCATGCGCAATGTCAACATCAACCGTGCCCGACACGTTCGCGTGGCGGAGCCCTTGGACGATCCTGACGCTTTGTTCGAACGCACGTCGAGCGACCCGTCGGTGCTCGCCGAACACGCCGAGTTCGACGGCGCCGTTCGACGCGCCGCCGCGGACCTGCCCCCGATCTTCCGCGACGTCGTCACGCTCGTGGACCTCGATGGCCTCTCCTACGCCGAGGCGGCGGCCGCGCTCGGCGTGCCGATTGGGACCGTCATGAGTCGCCTCCATCGTGGTCGTACACGGATCAAACAGCGACTGGTGGCGCTCGGCCTCGCGCCACGAAAGGTGACGACCTTGTGAAGCGCTCACTTCGTTCGATGTTCGTCTCGCGGCGAACATGCCACCGCCTCGGGAGGCGACTGCAGCACTACCTCGACGGCGAGTTAGACAAGACCACCACGGTCCTCGTCGAACAGCACCTCGAGACCTGCCCCAAGTGCAGACTCGAGGTCAGCACCTACACCCGGATCAAGACTGCCCTCGCCAGTGGTGTCGGCAACGACGGCGCCGCGCGCGACGAGGCGCTGGACCGTCTCATGCGATTCGCCGAACGCCTCACCGGCCCCGAAGGACCGGCCTCGTGACTAATCCTTGGGCGCCCTCGCAGGTAACAGCACGGCGACGATGAGCGCCGCCGCGGCAACGATTGCGGCGGCGACGTCAACCGCGAAGTCCAACCCGGCGAGGAATGACTGCCTCGCCGCCAGAGCCAACTGGGCCCCCACCGTGCCGCCCGCTCGCTGGGCGATGGCGAGTGCGCCCCCGAGGGATGATCGGATGACCGCCACGACCGGGGCCGGGGCACCGTGTCCGCTGATCAGCAGGTCGACACGACTCTGGTAGCGCGCGTTGAGCAGGCTGCCAATCACGGCGACGCCTAGGGCACTGCCGATCTGCAGGGCGGTGGAGTTGGTCGCCGAGCCGATCCCCGCGAGGTGATTGGGTACCGAACCCATGACTGCGTCCGTGCACGGTGCGATGGCGAGTCCTGATCCGATACCGAGCAAGAAGAACGCTGGCAACGCGTCGGTGTAGGTCGTGTGGATAGTCACGGTGGACAACAGCTGGAGCCCGAGTGCGATCAGCACCATCCCGGCGACGACCACCACCTTGGAACCCGCGTAGCGAGCGAGCGTGGTTGACACCGACGCCACCACAATCAGCACGAGCGCGATCGGGGTAATGCGAAGGCCAGTTTGGAATGGGCTGTAGCCGAGGGAGAACTGGAGGTACTGGGTGAGCAAGAACATCGTGCCCGACAGCGCGAACAACGTGAGCGCGAGACCACCCATGGCGACCGAGAATCGACGTTTGCGAAAGAACGCGAGTTCTACAAGTGGGTGCGACGACCGTATCTCCCACCAGACGAGGACCGCGACAACAACGGCTGAGCCGATGATCGCGGCGAGGATCAAGGGTGAGGTCCAACCCCTCGACGGCGCCTCGATGATTCCCCAGAGTAGCGACGACACACCGACCAACGACAACACCGCGCCCACGACGTCGGGCGCAGCGGCCTCGGCGTTGCGCGAGTCTGGTATCGCCACGAGTGCCGTCACGCCCGTGATGAGCGCGATCGGCACGTTAATGAGGAACACCGAGCCCCACCAGTAGTGCGCGAGCAGCCACCCACCAATCAGTGGCCCGAGGGCGAGACCGAGCCCGTTCGTCCCCGACCACAATCCAATGGCGCGGGCCCGATCGTGCGGCTCGCGAAAAACGTTGGTGAGGATCGAAAGTGTCGAGGGCATGACCGCCGCACCGCCCACCCCCATGAACGCGCGCGCCGCGATGAGCGAACCGGTGGAGGTCGAGAACGCCGACAGCGCCGAACCGACACCGAAGATCAACAATCCGATCAGGAACACCCGTTTGCGACCCCAGTGGTCCCCGAGCGATCCGGCGATCAAGAGCAGGCCGGCGAGCACGATGATGTAGGCGTCAACCACCCACTGCAACTGGGTGGACGTGGCGTGCAGGTCACGCACGATGCTGGGTAGCGCCACGTTGAGGATCGTCCCGTCGAGGTTGATGATCAACACGCTCAGACTCAACACAGCCAGTGTCACGCCGCGCGATTCGAAGCGGACGCCGTTCTTTCGCTGACGCGACAACAGCCCCGTGTGCGACACGCGCAACCTCCCCTGCTGCCCGGAGATTAGCTACGCCACCGCAACCTACCCAGGGACCAAAGTCACCAACCCCGGCTCATCGGCCGTACATTGATGTGGTGAACCATTCGTCGCGTCGCCCGAGCGGTTGTTGTCGCGGCGATCGGTGATGTCCACTAGCGTCGCCGTCGTCTTTGCCGTCGCGACCGCGCTGGCCAATGCCTTCGCCCTCGCCACCCAACACGCGGCGAGCGTGAGCGGTGACCCAGCGCGACGCGGTTGGGCATTGCTCGGCTACCT
>JAJYPU010000013.1 GCA_021795095.1 Actinomycetes bacterium
GGGGGTTGACATGGCTGACAAGTCTCCCCGAAAAGTGGCGTCCAAGAAGGCTGGCAAGAGCCTCAAGGAAAAGCGGCAGATCAAGAAGGAAAAGGACCGGGCCCACAAGGGCATCGGCGACTGACCGACCGATCGCGCGACCGCGACACGGTCTGCCACTGCAGCGTGGTGGCCGTCGCACCGACGTCGCGGTAGGTGGCGCCTCGAAAGCGGCCGCCAGAGCCCGGCTACGACGTCGGCAGTTCGGGTGGCGCTGGCGATGACTCGCCGCGGTTGGCCGAGCCGCAGCGCGAGGCGCGGATTGCCTCGATGACGACCGCCTCGGGCGGTGACGGCGGCAGCGCGCTCGGCGTGCTTCGTGCGGTCATCAGTCCGTCGAGCATGATGCGCAGGTAGCGACGCCACAGGTCGGGCGCGACATCATTCGCACCACCCGAGAGCGAGCTGATCATCATCTCGAGTACGGGGATGTCGGCCTCGACGACGTCGGGGCGCAAGAAGCCGTCGCACTGGGCCCGCTCGACGAGCGCCATCATGGCGGGCACGAGGCGGGTCTTGGCCGCCATCATCCGCTCCTGCGCGTAGGGCGCGCCCATGATCACCTCGCGTAGTCCGCGGTTTGAGCAGAGCCGGCCGAGTGCCTCCTCGAGGAACCACACGAAACCGTCCCACGAGTTCGCCATCTCGTTGGCACGACGAACGAGGTCGGCGATCTCGTCGATCGCGTGCTCGAAGAGCGCCCAGACTAACGAGTCCTTGTCGGGGAACCGGCGATAGACCGTGGCCACGCCCACGTCGGCGGCGACCGCGATGTCGTCGAAGACGACATCGAGTCCCCGAGTCGCGAAAACGGTCGCGGCGGCCGCGAGTATCTTCTCGCGATTCCTCGCCGCGTCGGCCCGCAACGGTCGCTCACTCGTATTCGATGTGGTGGTCACGGCTTCTCCCGTAGCAAATTTAGCAGTTTCACAGATAAGTGGAACGACTTACTCCAGATATCGCTACAGTGGAATAACTGGAGTCATCCATTCCAGTTATCTGACGAAGGAGTCACCGTGTCCGACGCAACGACCACCATCTCACCCACGATCGCCCAGCGGGCCGCCAAGGCCCACGAACGACGCTGGTGGATCCTGGCGGTGCTTGCGATCGCGCAGTTGATGGTCATCTTGGACGGGACGATCGTCAACATTGCGCTGCCCACTGCGCAACACGCGCTCGCTTTCTCCAACTCCGACCGCCAGTGGATCGTGACGGCGTACTCGCTGGCCTTCGGCAGCCTGCTCCTGCTCGGTGGTCGCATCTCGGACTACATCGGACGAAAGAACGCGTTGATCATCGGCCTGGTCGGCTTCGCCGGCGCGTCGGCGCTGGGCGCGGCCTCCATGAACTTCACGATGCTCGTCACCGCGCGCACCATCCAGGGGGCCTTCGGCGCGCTGCTCGCACCGGCCGTGCTCGCCCTGCTCACCACGACCTTCGTCGACCCCGATGAGCGGGGCAAGGCCTTCGCCATCTACGGAGCCGTCGCCGGGGCCGGTGGCGCCCTCGGCCTCCTGCTCGGTGGTGTGCTCACCTCGTACGCGTCGTGGCGCTGGACGCTGCTCGTCAACCTCTTCTTCGCCGCGGTCAGCGTCGCCGGGGCCGTCGCCTTGATGCAGCACGACCGGGGCGTCGACCACGACCCGCTCGACTGGCCCGGCGTCCTCACCGGCACCACCGGACTCTTCGCCCTCGTCTACGGTTTCTCCCACGCCGAGACCACGTCGTGGACCGACGTCTACACCATGGGCAGCTTCGTCGCCGCCGCGGCGCTGCTGGTCGCCTTCATGGCGATCCAGCGCCGTACGCGCTTCCCGCTGCTGCCGCTTCGAGTCCTGATGGACCGCAACCGCGGCGGTGCGCTCGCGGCCATGCTCGTCGCGGGCTCTGGCATGTTCGGCGTCTTCCTCTTCCTCACCTACTACCTGCAGGTCACCCTCGGCTTCAGCGCCGTGATGACCGGCGTCGCCTTCTTGCCGATGGTCGCGGGGATCTCGATCACCGCGCAGCTCTCCAACATCTCCTTGCTGCCCAAGTTCGGTCCCCGTCCGCTCATCCCCGTCGGGATGCTGATGGCCGCGGGGTCGCTGTGGTGGCTGACCCGCCTCGGGATCCACAGCTCCTATCTCACCGACATCCTCGTGCCACTCATCACGATGGGACTCGGCGTCGGACTCATCTTCGCGCCGTCGTTCAACACCGCGACCCTGGGCGTCGCCAACCACGATGCCGGCGTCGCGTCGGCGCTCGTGAACACCTCCCAGCAGATCGGTGGCTCGATCGGCACGGCGCTGCTCAACACGCTCGCGGCCAGTGCGGCGACGAGCTACCTCGTCGGGCGGGCGCCCACCGCGCTCAACGCCGAACTCGCCGGCGTGCACAGTTACACCGCGGCCTTCGGCTACTCGGCGTGGATCTTCGTCGGTGGGGCGATACTCACCGCGATCCTGCTGCGCTCGGGCGCGCCCGAGCAGCTGGGCGCGTCACCGACGCTCGTGCACTGACGGAGGCGCCTAGCCGAGTCGCTCGGTCAATCCCGAGACACGGTCCACCTGGCGGTCCGTCGCCGCGGCGACCGCCGCGAGGTCACCAACCAACGAGACCGACCGCTTCGCCCGGGTGACCCCGGTGTAGAGCAGTTCGCGGGTGAGCAGCGGCGACCCGACGCGCGCCAGCACCACCACGACGTGGTCGTACTCGCTGCCCTGGGACTTGTGGATGGTCATGGCCCACGCGGGCTGGGCGTGGGCGATCGCGGCGAGGGGCCGCTCGCGGCCGTCGTCGAAGACCACGTTCAGCTCGCCGTCGACCTCCATGACGACGCCGACGTCGCCGTTGTGGAGTCCCAACGACCGTTGGTTCCTCGTGATGAGCACGGGCTCACCCACCGAGTACCGCGAGCCCGCGCTCGCGCGACCCTCGCGCAGCGCGTCACGGACGCGTTCGTTCCACCACGCCACCGAACCCGGTCCCTCGCGGTTGGCCGCGAGCACCGTGAGCGCGTTCGCGAGTGCGCCCAGCGCGGGCCGGTCGCCCCGGCGAGCCGCGTCACGCAGCGCGCGCGCGTGCTCGACGACCGTCGCAACGAGTTCGGGGTCGTCGAAGCGGCCGTAGTGGTGCAGGTCGGTGCGCTGGTCGGACATGAATCGCCGCACGCCCTCACCGTCGCCCGCCTTCACGAGTGACGCGAAGTCCAAGATGTCGCGGTTGTCGGTGCGGTGCACCGTAACCAGACGCGTGACGAGTGCGTCGGTGTGGGCCTGTTCGGCCACCGCGTCGGCGAGCACGGCCCCCACGTTCACCGAGGCCAGCTGGTGCGGGTCGCCCACCAGCACGACCCGACACGGCGAGACGGCCGACGCCGCGGCGCGCAGCAGGGCGTCGAGCATCGCCAGGTCGGCCATCGACGCCTCGTCGACGACCACGACGTCGTGCCAGAGGGGACGCGGTGGGGCCACGGCGGTGGGGTGGAGCCCGAGGAGGTGGTGGAGCGACCCCTCGCGGTCGTGGTCGCGCTCGAGCGAGGTGAGCTCGGCCCCGGCGACGGCGGCGTCCAAAGTCTGGCCGAGGCGCCTCGCGGCCTTCGCGGTCGGTGCCACGACGGCGAAGGTCATCGTCGGCGCCGACGCCATCGCCAGCGCGCGCTCGAGCGTGAGCAGAGCCTGGGTGACGAGCCACGTCTTGCCGGTGCCTGGACCACCGGTCACGAACGAGACCCGACGCGTCAGCAGCCGCCACACGACGGCGCCTAGCTCGTCAGCGACGAACCCGTCGCGCGCGAGCTCCGCGGTGGACGCCGCGATCGCGGCCTCGACGTCGGCGTGGGTGAGACCCGCCGGCACCTCGAGCACGGTCGCGCGCGCCTCGTCGATCGAACGGGCGACACGCCACTCCGCGAGCGCCCACCGTCGTAGTGAGAGGAAGCGCTCATCGAGCACGACGAGCGGCGGACCGCTCACCTCGACTGGGTCGTCGCGCCCGAGGAACTGACAGAGGGTCGGTGCCGCGCGCAGCGCGTCGAGCACCGCGTCGGGATTCTCGAGCGCGGAATCGACGTGGTCGTCGTCGCGCCGCGCGAGGTCCATCGCCGCGTGGTCCTCGCGCACGGCGCGCGCGAGCCCCGTGACGATGCGCACGAGCAGCGCCGACGAGGCCGTCGGGCCGAAGCGGCGCAGCACCACCTCGGCGAGCTCGCGGTCCGACGCGGCGGCGTCCCCGGCGATCACGCGACGTCCCCGAGCGCGTCGGACGCACTCGCCACTGCCGCGGGCGTGACCAGCCATTCGGCGAGGCCGTCCTCGGGGTGGGCCGAGGAGTCGCCCACGACGCGCAGGTAGTAGTACCCGACCCCGGCGAGGTGTCGCGCGGGGTCGTAGTCGCGCAGCGTCCCGCGCAGGTGACGGTGCAGGGCGATCGAGTAAAGCAGCGCTTGGAGCGGATAGTGCTCGTGCTCCATCGATGCGTGCAGGCGCGTGCGTGCGTAGGGGCGCTCGGCTCCCGGCATCTGATCGGTCTTGTAGTCGACGATCGCGAATCGACCGTCGCCCCGGCGCAAGACGAGGTCGAGGCTCCCGATGAGGAAGCCTTCGTCGAGGCCGTCGGCGTCGCGCGCGAGTCGGGCGAAGTAGTCACGAAAGAGACCATCCTCGTCGGGGCCCGAGCGGTCGAACTCGAGCATCGCCCTCGCGGCCGCCGCGAGCCGTTCGCGTCGACCACGCTCGCCGAGGGCGAGCACGAAGCGCATCTCGCGCGCCACGTCGCGTCGGGCCAGCTCACCGAGAGCAAGGCCGTCGAGCAGGGGGGCAGTCGGCCGCTGGAGCAGCGCCGTCGTTGAGGCGAGGACCGTCTCGAGGTTGTCGGCTACCTCGGACGCGGCGAACCCCTCGCGCTCGAGGACTGCGAGGGCGAGGGCGCGCGAATCGCGGACCTCGGCGCCGACGAGTCGTTCGAGCAGCGCGTGCACCGCGGCGCCCAGACGGGCGCCGGCGAGTGAGCCGAAGACCGACCGCACGCCGGGCGACACGTCGCCCGCCAAGTCGGACCCGTCGACCTCGCGCACCGTCTCGTCATACCCGCCGGCGCGCTCGCTCTGGTCATCGGGCTCGCTCAGCACGGGCGCGTTCGACTTGAGCGTCTTGGCGAGGTCCGTGTAGGACCACCGACGTCGCTGCCAGTCGATCGAGGGCGCGCTGGCCGCCGCGAAGACTCGAGGCTCGCGCGCTGCGACGGGGGCGGCGGCTCGCTCGACGGCGGCGCCGACCAGCCCGTCGCCGATGGCGTAGATCGTGAACCGGCTCTGCGGGCCCCAGAGACCGCGCAGAGCCGCGGTGGGATCGCGCTTCAGCGCCCGTTCGCCCGTGGCGTCCAGGTCGCGTTTCGAGTCCATGAACAGCGGCCACACCTCGTCCAAAGGCCGAGCGGTGAGCGCCGGCGGCGACGCCGCACGGTCAAAGACGAGCCGCGCGAACTCCCCGCCCAGCGGCTGTCGGGTCGCGACGGCAAGCCAGACGACCAGGTGACGTTTGGCTCGCGTGAGTGCGACGTACGCGAGTCGTCGGTGTTCAGCGAGGTTGCTCGCGATGACGCGCCGGTTGCGCGCGACCGGATCGCCCCACTCGATTCCCGAGCCGGCGTCCACCACCACGTGGTCCACGTCGACCCACTGGCGAAGGGACCGGGAACCGTCCGCGTCGATCCGCGGGTACTGCTCGTTGAGGTAGGGCACGAGCACCGTGTCGAACTCGAGACCCTTGGCCTTGTGGACCGTCATGACGCGCACGGCGTCGCTCTCGGTCTCCAGGCGTCGCGCGCGCACGCCCGGCCCGGCGTCGTCGGCGGACGCGAGGTCGTCGAGCCAGTCGAGCACGAGCGGTAGAGACCGCACGGTGCGGCACTCCACGCCCAGCATCTCGGATAGGTGCCAGAGGTCGGTCACGTGCCGTTCACCGTCGCGCAGGGACATCACCGTCGTGAGGACGCTGCGGTGGTGGACGAATCGCGCGATGGCGGCCACGCCGTGCAGCGAGAACTCCTCGACGAGCCGGTTCACGAGCTCGTCGGGCTCACCGTCACGCCCGAGGGCCTCGCGGAACCACGAGACCCGCAGGACCTCGGTGTGGGCGGACTCGTCCGGGTCGGCGAGGGCCACGAGGAGCAGCCGCAGCTGGAACGCCGCACGACTGGTGGCGACGCTCTCGTCGGCCGAGGTCGTCGCGGGGATCCCGCGGCGCGACAGGTGGTGCTGGATCTCCAGGCACTGGTACCGCGTGCGGCAGAGCACGGCCACTGCGCTGTAGGGGACGCCGCGGGCGTGCACTAGCGCGACGTAGTCGGCGACTTCCCGGCGCACCATCGCGTCGTCCTTGCGTCCCACGCGCAGGTGCATCGGTGCGGACCCGTCGCCGAGGGCGAGACCGTGGGGGGTCTCGTTGCCATCGAGGAACGCTCGCGCGGGTGTGAAGCCGATCGCGAGGTCGTCACGGTCGTCGACGTCGTAGCGGAACGACGCCCCGTCGAAGAATTGGTTGACGCACGCGAGCAGCGCGGGGTCCGAACGGTGGTTGTCGGGCAACGTCGTGATCGGCACCCCTCGGGTCTCGCACATCGAGCGCACCGCGAGGAAGGTCTCCACGCTGCCCGAACGGAACAGGTAGATCGCCTGCTTGGGGTCACCGACCACCACGAGTCGGGTCTCGGGCGCGTCGAGGAAGAGTCGGGTGAAGATCTCCCACTGCAGGTGGTTGGTGTCTTGGAACTCGTCGATCATGATCACCCGGAACCGCTGTCGCATCCGCGCGATGAACGCCGCCGACCCCGCGTCACGGGTCCGCTCGAGCAGGCCCAGCATGACGTCCGAGAAGGTCGTGGCCCGGACGTCACGGAGCAATTCGCCGAAGCGCGCCACGATTCCGACTGCGAGGTCTCGCTGGACCCGCGCGGCGCGCGTCGCCTCGTCGACGTCGGGGTCGTTGCCGGTCGGCAGGACCACGAGCGACGGCGGTGCCGTCACCCGGCCCTCGTTGACGCGCAGGCCAGCGTCGTAGAGGGCGCGCGCGACAACGCGCACCGTGTCGAGCGTGGCGTGACGCTCGAGGAGCGCGGCGTCTTCGGGCGAAGCGAGGGCGTGCGCCGCGATGATCTCGTTGCACGCCTGGCGCCACTGGCGCTTCGCCTGGGTCGTCGTGCGCGCGGCGCCCTCTGCGTGCTCGGCCGCGAACGAGTCGATGGTCTGGGCGTGCAGTTCGTCGAGTGTCGCCAGTCGCTCACGACCGGCGACGAGCAGATGCGCGCGACGCCGCGGGTCCAGGGCCGCGAAGTAGCGCTCCCATGCCTGGCCCGGCACCGCGGTGCCAGCCTCGAAACGCTCGAGGAGCTCGAGCACTTGGCGAAGGTGGACCCGAACGCGCCCGCGCAGCTCGCGCGCGGCGTCGCGGGTAAAGGTGACGAGCAGCAGCTCGTCGGGCGTGACCCCGTCTTCGAGCATGAACCGCACGGCGAGGTGGGCGAGGGTCCACGTCTTGCCACTGCCCGCGCTGGCCTCGATGAGTAGCGGGTGGGGCACGGCGTCGTGGCCGTCGGTCCGGCGAAGCGGGCTCGTGGCGACGTCGAACGCGTCACTCATGGGGTGCCCCCCTCGCCGGCTAACACCACCGGCCAGGCCGGTCCACCCGGTGAGCTCGACGTCACCACCACGTCGTCGAACAGACCGCGCACCCGTCGCGAGGCGTCGCGAAAGGCTCCCCCGTCGAGCTCGGTGAGCTCGTCGAAGGTGAAGGGCAAGAGCAGCTGGTTCGGCCCCGAGGTGCGGTCTCCACCGGGGGCCCCCGGTCGTCCCTCCCACGCGGCCGCGGCGTTCTTGGTGTAGATCGCGTCGAGGTCGTCACGCCCCGACCCGGCGAGCGACGTCCGATAGAGGTGCAGGGGTGGGGCTTCGAACTGCTCGCGATACAGGGTCACGAGCGCTTCGAGTACGAGCGTCGCCGATCGGACCGGCTCGTCCCCTCGCCACGTAAGGGTGACGAAGGGGTTGGTCCCAGGGGGCTCGGTCTCGTAGTCGGGCCGCACGACGACCGCCGCGACCGCGGTGCCTCGCTCCACCGTCGCCACCGCGATCGTCACCAGGGCGTTGACGAGTGCGGTCGCGACGCCCTTGGAGACCGTCCACTCGACGAGCACCGGACCGCACGAGGTCTCATAGACCTCGATCGCCGGTCGCACCACCCGAAGGTCTGGTCTCGCCACCGAGGCGGGCCGTTCGCTCCAGGGGGCCCGCACGCCGCCGACGAGCGCCAGGTCGCCCCGGTAGTGCTCGACGAAGGAAGCGAGCGCCACCTCGTTGACGCTGCGACGCACCCGGTCGCGGAAGCCCGACGCGACGGCGGCGACCGGGTCGTCAGAGTGGCGGCCCGCCACGGCGATCGCCCCGGTTGAGAGGGCCGTGCGCACGATCGAGTGACGCACCTGCCACAGCGCGAGGCCGTCGCCGATGTCGAGTCGGGGCACGTCCGGCAGTTCGGCGCGTTGGTCGGCTACCGCGGCGCCGTCAAAGACGGTCTCGAGGAACGACCGCTGCGGATCCTTCACGAACCGGATCAGTCGGGCCAGCTCGAGCACCGTCGGCCCAGTCGCCTCGGGCATCGTCGAGGGTGTGACGGCGAGGTCGTCCTCGAGCGACGGTGCGGGCTTGTTGGCGAGCAACGTCGCCAGGGCTGCCGCCGTCGGGTCGAGGCTGAAGGAGTCGACGGCGGCGTCGGTGTCGTAGACGAGGTCCGCGGCGTCAACGGTGCCGTCTCTTGTGCGAATGGAAAAGGCGTAGCGCGGGTGCGAGCGCCACGGTACGGCGAGACCCTCGCCGTCGGGGCCCGGGGTCAGCAGCGCCTCGGTCAGCTCGGCGAGCACGAGGGCGGGCTCGAGGGGTGAACCGTCAGCGACCTCACGGTCGTTGGTCACGAGGATCACCCGGTCGCTCGTGGTAGCGACGAGTGACAACAGTGCGGCGCGGAACCGGTCGCGAGGCGACGGGTCACCGGCTCGCGCCTCGCCGAGGTGCGGGCCACTCGAGGACAATGACGGGAGCAGCTCATCGTCGAGCCCGAGGACGCACGTGACCCGATAGGGCGCGTGGCTGAGTGCGTAGGGACCCTGCACGGTGACGCCGCCGCGGCCGATGACCGAGCTGCCGCCGACACCGGAAGCCACTTGTTCGAAAAGTTCGCGAGCCTCGTCGAAGGTGAACGTGCCCTCGCTCGTATGCGCGAGAGCGTGGAGCCGGTCAAGGACTCGGTCCAGGCCGACGTCGAGCGCACCGGCCGGACTCACCACCAGGTGGGCCCAGTCTCCGAAGAATCCCACCCAGGCCGACAGGGTTCGCGACTCGCGCGTCACCTCGTCCGCCTTGACGAGTACGTTGATGAGTCGCGAGACCGCGGCCATGACCGGCAGGTCGGCGGGAACCCCGACCGGCCAGATCGGCAAATCCGGCGGCGAGTCGGCCACGTCGAAGACCGACGCGAGCACGCCGCGATCGCGGAACCGGCCCCAGGTCCCCGCGTCGTCGTCCGGGGCGAAGGCCGCGACACGCTCACGAGACCGCCCATCGAGACCAAGGCTCACACCGCTCGCGAGGGCGAGCTCGAGCACGCGCTCGACGTCGCGGTGCGTCAGCCCGACGCCCTCGTGGACCGCCGGCTCACTGAGCAACGCGACGACGTCGTAGATCGTGCCGTGTGAAGCGATGGTCGCGAGCAGCGTCGCAAAGCCGCGAAGCATAGCGCTCGGGTGGGCGAAGGTGGGATCAGCGACCTCGAACTGGAGCGTCGGCGCGGTCGGTTCGCCGGGGCGTGTCCAGTACTCGTGCATCAGCGCCACGAAGCGCTCGGCGTCCGGAGTCACCACCCGGACCTCGTGCGGCGCGGCTGCGAGCTCGCCAATCGCGGCCAGTATCGCGTCTCGCGCGATCTCGACCTGGCGGGCGTAGCCGACCGCGCCGTGCACCACGAGCAGGTCTGTGTCGCGCGCCGTGCGCGCGGCCGGTGTCGGGGCGGCGTCGAGCCGGGCCACGACCTCAGTGCGCATCGCCGACGCGTCGTGGTCCGCGACCTTCGTCCAGCGCGCCGACGGACAGTTCACTCGCCACCGCTCCAGGTGCGCGATCGCACCGCGCGACCAGCGCGCGGCGAGCGACGCGCCGTCGAGGGTCTCGGGACCGGGCGTGACGAAGTACCCCTCGACGCTGACGCGCTCGCCGACTCGCGCCACCACATGCGTCAGCAAGTCACCCATCGTCAACTCGGCGCAGTCGAAAAGGACGAGCCGCTCGCCGAACACCTCCTCGACTCGTTCGAGTCCACCCTCGAGCGCCACCCACGGTGCGGGCACACCCCGCTCGTCCAGTGCGCGCAGGACCGCGCGCTCGCGTTCGTTGCCGTGGGCCTCGAGGTAGTCGCCGAGTTGCTCTGGGCGCCAGTAGAGCACGTCGGCGAGGCGCTGGGCGCGTCGCCACGCCTCGTTGACGCTGAGCTCGTGCTCGTCGCGACGGGCGCCGAGCATGGCGAACGCGAACCCGTCGGTGCTCCAGTGCTCCAGATCGGCGGGGTCCTCGTAGAGGGCGCGGCCGATAAAGGTCGCGGGCAGGATCACGTCGAGGTTCGCCGCGACCCCGTCGAATCGACCCGAGGCGCGGCTCGCGAGCGACTGTTCCAACCACTGGCCGACGAGCGAGTTGGGCACGACGACCGTACGGGGGGTGAGCGGGTCACCACGACGGGACTCGCCGCCCAGCACGTCAGCGAGGCTACCGAGGTCCTCGCCGGTCCAGAATGTGGTGTCGGGCACGGTTCCGAAGATAACCGCCTCGTGAGACACGCCCGATCGGCGCTACCGCCGACGCGCGCGGTGGCGGCGGTAACATCGAATGGGTTTCAATTCGACACCGGGAGATGGCACGTGGCCCTGTCGCGGTCCCTATATCGACTCTACGAACGGCGTCTGGCATCGAGTCTGCCGGCGTCGTCACTGCCACGCCACATCGGCGTGATCATGGACGGCCACCGACGCTACGCGCGCGAGGAGGGCGGTGAGTACCGCTCGAGTTACCAGGCGGGCATGTCCAAGTTCGAGGAGTTTCTCACCTGGTGCGCGGACCTCGACATCCGCGCCGTGACGGTATGGGTGCTCTCGACCGAGAACCTCCAGCGACCGGCCGAGGAACTGGAGCCCTACTTCGACGTCTTGAACGGGCTGTTCGAGCGGCTCCCCGCCCAGGCGCAGCGACTCGGGTTCTCCCTCGCGGTGAGCGGCAGTCTGGACTTGCTCCCGCCGACCCTCGCCCAGGCGGCCAAACGGGCGGTCGATCAGACGACGTCGGTCGCGAATCCCACGATGGCCGTGAACATCGCCCTGTGCTACGGCGGCCGTCAGGAGATCGTGGACGCGTGTCGGTCGCTGGTGACCGACCTCGCCGACCAGGGCGTCGCCGCTGACGAGATCGCCGAGCGGATCGACGCCGACGGCATCGCCCAGAACCTCTACGCCGCCGACCTGCCCGACATCGACCTCGTGATCCGCACCAGTGGCGAGTCACGGCTGTCGGGCTTCCTGCTCTGGCAGTCGGCCTTCGCCGAGTTCGCCTTCGTCGACCCCTACTGGCCGGCCTTTCGCCGGATCGACCTGCTGCGCGCGCTGCGCGACTTCACGCGCCGCGAACGACGCTTCGGCAAGTAGTCACCCGCGGCGCCCACCGCCGCGAGTTGGTCAGCGCCGAAGTTGGTTGCGAACAGCGCCCGCGAGCACCGTCTGACCCGCGGCCGTGGGGTGGAACGAACCTCCCGATTCCAGAGACGCGAGCGTCAGCCCGTTAAGGTCCGGCGATGTCCCCGTCGCGCAGTCGATCGGCTGGAAGCGTACGGCGTTGGCGAGCACGAGGCGACTCGCGTGCGCGCGCAACCGCGCCACGACCGTCGCCGTCTCGCGACGCACAAGCACGTTGACCGCCAGCAGCTCATGGGCCGCGAGCGCCGGGAAGGCCGGGTAGAGACCGGCGGCCGTGGAGAAGCGCAACGGCGCCGGTCCGACGAGGCACACCGGCGCGCTGGGCTCCCCGATCAAGATCGGGTAGTTCACCACGACCACGCGCGCGCCCGATCCGCCGTTACCCGAGGCACTCGACGACAAGAGCGAGCGCAACAGGGCGCCCACGCGCCGCTCGAGCGGCGACCGGCTCGACTGGTGCACGTCGGTGACCGACCCGGGGGCGCTCAGGGCCCCGGTGGACGGGTCGAGTGAGGCGCCAAGCAGCCCGGCGGCCGTCGCCACCGCACCGGTGCACTCGGACGTCCCGCTCACGACGCCGTAGTACTGGACCGAGGTCGACGACGCGGTGAGCGCACCACCGACGCACGACGTCAGGAGGTTCGAGAAGGAGAGGTCGTTGCCACCGGCGGTCACCGTGACCAGGGCGGCGTGACCGAGCGCGGTGCGCGCACCGGTCACCTGGGCCTTGATCTGGCTCGTCGTCGCACCGGCGCAGGCGAGGAAGTCGAAGCGCAGGCCAGGATGGCCGCGCGCGATGATGGCGGGGAACGACTCGCGGGACCGCTCACAGCTGGCCGGTCCGAGAAACGGCGCAAGACCGGCGCCCGACGAGTACGAGTCGCCCACGGCTACGAAGGTCGCACGCGTCGCGGCGCCCACCGACGGTGCGACGCCGATCACGACTGCGAGCAGCGCGATCGCCACCCTTCGCAAAAAGCGCACGACGGCTCCCTTCGAACGAATCGTGTGGAGTTCCCAGCGTACCGAGCGACGTCGCGCGACGGCCCCGTGCCCCTGGTCAGTGGGCGGTGCCGTCGCCCTGGGGGCCGATCCACTCCCACATCAGTCGGTGCACGGCTTCGGGCTCGATCGAGAAGTGCTCGGATCCCTCGAGCAGGATCCGCCCAAGGATGGCGGTACCCGATTGGGCGACGTAGGCGCGCGCGTCGAGTTCGGGGTTCAACCACCCGAGTCGTTGGGCGTCGACGCAGATCGATACGCGCTCTTCGAGCGCGGCGTCGTGGATCTCGACAAAGCGACGACGGGCGTTATGGTCGGTGCGGATGTCCGCGAGGACCCGCACGAACTCCCACATCGCCTCGATCGTGCCGTCGGAGGCGATCTCGAGGTGATAAGCGTGAAAGGACTCGTCGAAGCGCTCACGGTCACCGTTCATGATGGCGTCGCGCCACTCGCTCAGGTACTTGTGCCGGTTGGCCATCAGGCGCCGGAAGTTCTCGACCTGCGCTTCGGAGATCAGGACTTCACGCGACGAGTAGTGGTAGTAGATGGTCGGGATCCCGACGTTGGCCCGCTTCGCGATGTCGACAATCCGGATCTCGTTGCTCGACCGCGTCGCAAGAAGCTCGATCGTCGAGTTCAGAATATGTGTCCTTGTCGTCGAATTGTTTCGTTCAACTCTCGCCATGATGCCCCTTCGAATTGCACCATGAGCCTACGGCACTCATTGGTGATTTCTTTTCAAACTCTGCGCGTCTTGACGCATTGGCCCACGGTATTTTGGCGGTGTCACACCACCCGTCCCATCGGTCCGCGTCATGGTCGCCTCGTGGCCGCAGCGACGGGCGGGTCACTAGTGCCGCAAGGGCTAGCGGCCACCGTTCGTGCGCAGGCGTAGCACGGCCTTGTTCACTTTGCCGATATGGGTCTGTGGCAGTTCGTCGACGACCTCGATGGACCGAGGGACCTTGAAGGCGGCCAGGTGGTTCCGACAGTGCGCGAGCAGTGCGCCCACGTCGATGGCGGCGCCACGCCGCGCCACGACGAACGCCACGCCACTCTCACCCCACGTCGCATCGGACACGCCCACGACCGCGGCCTCCGCCACGTCCTCGTAGGCGGTGAGGACTCGCTCCACCTCGACGGGAAAGACGTTCTCGCCACCGGAGACGTACATCTCCTTCGTGCGACCGACGATGCGGTAGAACCCGTCGCCGTCGCGCTCGGCGACGTCGCCGCTATCGAGCCACCCGTCGACCATCACCGCCGCGGTCGCTGCCGGGTCGCTCCAGTACCCGGCGAAGACGTTGGGCCCGCGAACCCACAGCTCGCCACGTCCGGCCCCCTCGAGCGTGTCGCCGTTCACGTCGCGGATGGCGACCTCCACGTACCGGTACGGCTGGCCCACGGACCCGGGACGGCGCGTCGCCTCTTCGGACGGTAGGCAGCACACGTTTGGCGCGGCCTCGGTGAGCCCGTACCCCTGGACCACGGCCACGCCACGCTCACGCCACCGGTCAACCAGGGTGCGCGGCATCGCGGCGCCGCCGACGATGACCGTGTGCAGGCTCGTCAGATCGGCGTCGTCGAACGCGGGGTGCTGGGCCAACATGAGGTACGTGGTCGGCACCCCCATCATGGTCGTCACCCCGTGGCGTTGGATCACCTCGAGGACATGCGGCGCATCAAAGGCAGACTCGAGCACGACGGTCGCGCCGCGCCACCACGCGAGTAGCGGCTGAACGTTCCACCCGCCGACGTGGTACTGCGGCAGCACCTGGAGCACGACGTCTTCGTCGGTCATGGGCACCGACGCGTCGAGCGACCGGTTCGTCCAGTAGCAGTTCGCGTGGGTCAACAGCGCGCCCTTGGGCGTGCCGGTCGTGCCCGACGTCGCGATGAGCAACAACCCGTCTTGTTGGTCGACTGACGGGAGCTCACCCCTGGCGTCCGGGGTGACCAGTTCATCATCGAGTAATTCCAGGTGAACAAACACGCGGTTGGTGATCGCCGGATCGACGGTGACTCGCGACCACTGTGTGGCGGACACGACAACAAGTGAGGGGTCAAAGAGCTCGACTTGGAGTCGTAGCTCGTCGGGGGCGAGGCGCCAGTTGAGCGGCGCGAGGATGAGGCCGGCCTTCGCGCACGCGAAGAGCAGCACGACGTGCTCGGGGTGGTTCTCGGTGACACTCGCCACGCGCGCCCCGGATCTGAGTCCGCGCGCGAGCAGCGCGAGGGCGAGACGCGTGGAGCGTTCATCGAGTTCGCGGTAGGTCGTGGTGCGACCGTGAAAGACGATGGCGACGCGCTCGGGGTCGACCGCGCCACCCGCGCCGATCCACCCGCCGACGAGTCGACCGTCTTCCACCGTCGAGGTCCGGTCCACCGACTCGCGTGGCGCGCGAGGCGCCACGTCACCGTGGACGGCCCCGTCGCCGAGCTCAGTCGGCACGCTCGGCGACCTTCGGTCCAACGGCCCCCGCCTTCGACGACTCACCGACCGCGTGGCCCCCCAGCATGCGCGCGATAATGGTCACCATCTCGTTGAAGACCTCGGGCGGGACCTCGTGCGCCTCGTTCCAGAGGATCCAGCGCATCCCGATCGCCTCACCGACGGCGATCAACGACCACGCCAGCACCATGGGGTCCCCCGCGGCGATCTCGCCGGTGTCCATCGCGTCGTTGAGGGGCGGGATGTAGTTCTCGATGATGGTCTCGTAGTGGTGACGCAGCGCCTGGGGTGACACGAACTCGGCCTGACGGATCACCCGGTAGAGCGCGGGGTGCTCGGCCGTGAAGCGAAAGAACCCCGCGAAGCCCAGGCGCTCGGCCTCCAATCGGGTCGTCGCGCCGCGGGCCGCCTCGGACATCGCGTGGCGCACCCGCTGGTTCAAGTCGGCGACGACCTCGTCGAAGATCTCCCGCTTGCCCGAGAAGTAGAGGTAGAAGGTGCCCTGGGCGACGCCGGCGAGCTCGGTGATCTTGACGATCGACGCGTCGTGGTAGCCGACGGCGCCGAAGATCTCCTCGGCCGCTTCCAGCAACGCGCGCCGCGTGCGCTGGCCCTTGCCCTTGAGCTCGCCGCGGGCCGGTCGAGGAGCCGCCGTCGTCCCCTTGTCCGGCGGGCCGACGGCTCCGGCGGGTGCGCGCCGCCGCTCAGCCACGGCCGAACCACCACGTCGTGCGCGAAGCGCCTCGATTGGTCACGAGCATGACACTACCGAACGCGCGGAACCCGTCGAAGCCGAGTCGTTCAGTCGAGGGCGACGCGTAGCTCGGGCTCGGTCGCGGCGCGCACTTGGTCAACGGTCACGCCCGGCGCGAGCTCACGTAAGACGAGGCCCTCGGGTTCGACGTCGATCACGCAAAGATCGGTGATGATGCGTTGGACGCACGTACGCCCGGTCAGCGGCAGCGTGCACTCGTTGACGATCTTGAACGCGCCGTCCTTCGCGGCGTGCTCCATCATGACGATGACGCGCTTGGCCCCGTGGACGAGGTCCATCGCGCCACCCATGCCCTTTACCATCTTGCCCGGGATCATCCAATTGGCGAGATCACCCCTCGCCGAGACCTGCATGGCACCGAGCACCGCCACGTCGACGTGACCACCGCGGATCATGGCGAAAGACGCGGCCGAGTCGAAGAACGACGCGCCGGGCAGCACCGTCACGGTCTCCTTGCCCGCGTTGATCAAGTCCGCGTCCACCGCGTCCTCGCTCGGGTAGGGCCCGACCCCGAGGATGCCGTTCTCAGCGTGCAGAACGACGTGCACGCCCGCCTCGACGTAGTTGGGCACGAGGGTCGGCAACCCGATCCCCAGGTTGACGTACTGGCCGTCGACCAACTCCTGGGCCACACGCGCGGCTAGCTCCTCACGGGTCCTCATGATCGCACCGTCCTCTTCTCGATGAGCTTCTCGACGCCCGGCGCGTGCACGACGCGCTGGACGAAGATCCCTGGGGTGTGCACGCGAGCCGGGTCGAGTTCGCCCGGCTCCACCACCTCCTCGACCTCGGCGATGGTGATGCGCCCCGCGGCCGCGCAGAGCGGATTGAAGTTGGCCGCGCTCTCGTGGTACACGAGGTTGCCGTGGGCGTCGCCGTAGCGCGCGTGTACCAACGCGAAATCGGTCCGGATGGCCCGCTCGAGCACGTAGGCGACACCGTCGAACTCGCGGACCTCCTTGGGTGGCGAACCGATCGCGATGCCGCCGGCGCCGTCGTAACGCCAGGGCAGGCCACCCTCGGCGACCTGGGTGCCCACACCCGCGGGGGTATAGAAGGCGGGGATGCCCGCTCCCCCGGCACGCAGCCGCTCGGCGAGCGTGCCCTGGGGCACGAGCTCGACCTCGAGCTCGCCGCTGAGGAACTGACGCTCGAACTCCTTGTTCTCACCCACGTACGAGCCGGTCGTGCGCGCGATGCGCTTGGCGCCGAGCAACACGCCGAGGCCCGCCGCGTCGACCCCGCAGTTGTTGGACACGGTCACGAGGTTGGTGCTGCCGAGCTGGTAGAGCGCATCGATGAGGGTCGTCGGGATCCCGCACAGCCCGAACCCCCCGACCGTGATCGAGGCCCCGTCGGGGATGTCGGCCACCGCGAGCGCGGCCGAACTGACGAGTTTGTTCATCATCTCCTCCTTCAACACTTCACGAATAACGCGACGCGACCCGCATCAGTCCACCAGGGATGCGTAGACCAACTGCTGGACCTCACGGCGAACCGGGTAGATCCAGCTCGGCAAAAGTTGAGTGTAGAACCCGACGGTGAGCTCCTCGGTCGGATCGACCCAGAAGTACGTCGACGCCGCACCGCCCCAGGCGAACGTGCCGACTGACGTCAAGCTCTTGTTGCGCGGCTGGTCCGCGACCACCGACATGCCGAGTCCGAAGCCGACGCCCGTCTGGCCGACCTCGCTGAAGGAGTCACGCGCGAAGGTTGCCAGGTCGCGCCCCTCGGGTAGGTGGTTCTGGGTCATCAGTTCGACGGTGCGGCTGGAGAGCAAGCGCACGCCGTCGAGCTCACCCGCGCCGAGCAGCATCGACATGAACCGCTGGTAGTCGTGCGCGGTCGAGACCAACCCACCGCCGCCGGCGAGCAGCTTCGGCTTGCGCGTGGCGGCGCCAGCGAGTTCGGGCACGAGCACGCTAGCGCCGTTTGCGTAGGCGTAGAGCTGCGCGAGCCGGTCGATTTTCTCCTCGGGGCAGTGCCAGTCAGTGTCGTGCATCGCCAACGGCGTCAGGATCCGACGCTCGACGAAGTCATCGAGCGGCTCACCACTCCAGATCTCGATGAGCCGTCCGAGGACGTCGGTGGCGACTGAGTAGTTCCAGGCACTACCCGGCTGGAAGAGCAGTGGGGTCGAGCACCAGTCGTGGACCGCGTCGACGAGCGAGACGTCCTCGGGGTAGGCGAGGTCGTAGCCCAACGACCGATAGATTTCGTCGACCGGAGTCAGGCGTTGGAAGCCGTAGGTCAGTCCGCTGGTGTGCGACAGGAGATGGTGGACGCGCACCGGCTCGGTCGCCGCGACCGTCACCGGCGAGCTGGCCGGTCCGCTCACGTACACGCGCGGCGCACGCAACTCGTCGATCCACTTGCCGACTGGATCGTTGAGGTCGAAGTGGCCCTCCTCGTAGAGCATCATCGCTGCGACCGCGGTGATCGGCTTGGTCATCGAGTAGAGGCGCCAAATCGTGTCGTCGGTGACGGGCAAGGAACGCTCACGGTCGCGGTGCCCCCCGCGGCCGACCCAGGCGAGTGCGCCGCCGCGCGCGACGGTCATCAACCAGCCGCTGAAGTGGCCACGCTCCACGTAGCGCCCGAGGTGCGTTCGAATCCGGTCAAGCCGTGCGGCATCGAGTCCGACCTCGTGGGGTTCTCGATGGATCTCGAGTTCCTTCATCGCTGCATCCCTCCCGACGAACCGACTGCGCGTCGACCCACTCACAACGTACCTCATTTTATGAGATGTGATTCACTTGACATTTCTATGTCACTCTGCTTAACTCAAGTTCACGCGCGTCGTGGGGAAGCGTGATGTCTGGGAGGGATTCATGAGAAGGAACTTACGGATGACCGTGGTGCCGCTTGCGGCGGCCACCATGGCCTTGAGCGTGTCGCTCGGCACGGTCCAGTCTTCGGGTGCGGCGACGAAGCACGCGGCACCGGTGAAGGTGGGCATCGTGACCGAGGAAACCGGGATCTTCTCGGCCTACGCGGCCGAGTGGTTGCAAGGCGTGAAGATCGGTTTCCAGTACGCGACCAATGGCACCAACAAGGTCAACGGCCACAAGATCCAGCTGTCGATCGAGGACTCGGCCGACAACCCGACCACCGCGGCCGCCGACTTCAAGAGCTACGTCGGCGCCGGTTACAAAATCATCGGCGGCACCGTCGACTCGAGTATCGCCACCGAGCTCGCGCCGCTCGCTCAGCAGAACAAGGTGCTCTACATCTCGGGCGCGGCCGCAGCCGACCAGGTGACCGGCGCCAACCGCTACACGTTCCGCTCCGGTCGTCAGACCTACCAGGACGTGCAGACCGCCAAGTCCTACATCAAGGCCCTCGGCAGCGGTAAGACGGTGCTCGTCCTCGGTCAGGACTTCGCCTTCGGTCAGTCCTACGTCACCGACGCCACCCAGGCCTTCGGCTCGCTCGGCGACACCGTCAAGCAGCTGCTCGTGCCGCTGACGACGACTGACTTCACGCCGACGGCGCTGCAGGTCCAGGCCATGCACCCCGACATCGTCTTCCTGGCGTGGGCCGGGGCGACCGGGGCGCCATTGGCCCAGGCCCTCGACCAGCAAGGGATATTCGCCAGCTCCAAGGTCGTGACCGGACTCGCGAACACCGCGACCTACCAGTTCTACGGCACAGCGGGCCTCAAGTTCTACTACCTCTCGCTCTACAACTGGGAGTCGCCGCACAACAAGGTCAACACCTACCTCATCAAGTCGATGCTGCGTGAGTACAAGCAGTACCCGGACCTCTTCACGGCCGACGGCTTCGTCTGGGCGCAGATGGTCGTGCGCGCCATCCAAACCGGTCAGGGCACGAACGTCATGAAGATGATCAAGGGACTCGAGGGATGGAAGTTCTTAGCGCCCAAGGGCATGCAGCAGGTCCGCGCCTCGGACCACGCGATGCTCCAGCCGATGTTCCAGGTCCAACTGGTCTCCACGGTGACCGGCGTCTACAAGCCCGTGACGCTCGCGACGCTGTCGGCGGCGCAGACCGCCCCTCCCGTCGTGGCGCACTTCGGCCGCTAAGTAGTTCACGCGTTCCATGGATTCCGTCGTCGAACCCCAGTCCCTCGCCCTTCGGGTGACGGGACTGGGGTTCCGCGTCGGAGGGGCCACCATCCTCAGTGACATCGACCTCGCGGTGCCGACCGGCTCCTTCCTCGGGATCATCGGTCCCAACGGCGCGGGTAAGACCACCTTGCTCAATCTGCTGAGCGGGCTGCTCGTGCCCACCGCCGGGTCGATCGCCCTCGAGGGCCGAGACGTCGCCGGCATCGCGCCCTCGGGTCGCGCCAGCCTCGGCCTCGGCCGCACGTTCCAGACCTCGAGCCTCTTCAGCGCACTGAGCGTGTTCGAGAACGCCCGGCTCTCGGCCCAGGCCCGTCTCGGGGGTAGCGCCCGGTTCTGGCGTCGCCCGAGGGCGAGCGACGAGGCGAGCCGGGTCGCCGCCGAGGTCCTCGCCGACGTTGGGCTGTCACCCATGGCCGATCGACCGACCGGTTCGCTCTCCCACGGTGACAAACGCAAGCTCGAGCTCGCCATCCTGCTCGCCGCCCAGGCCCGCGTCCTGTTGCTTGACGAGCCCATGGCGGGGGTGAACACCGAGGACGTGCCCCTACTCATGGAGCTCATCGCTCGACTCCACGGCGAGGGGCGCACGGTCTTGATGGTCGAACACCACATGGCCGTGGTCGTCGGCCTCGCCGACACGATCGCCGTACTCGACTCGGGCCGAGTCCTCGCGACGGGCGACCCCGAGAGCGTGGTCGCCAACGACGACGTCCAACGCGCCTACCTGGGACAGCCACTATGACCAACGCGCTCGAGGTCTCGGACCTGCACGTCACCATCGCGGGGTCCCACGTGCTTCAGGGCGTCTCGATCGAGGTGCCCGTAGGCGGCGTGACGGCGCTGCTCGGACGCAACGGCGTCGGCAAGACCACTACCCTGCGGGCCCTGCTCGGCCTCGTGGCGAGCACGGGCGCGATCTCGGTGCTCGGCACCGACGTGCGCGGTTGGACGACGCACCGGATCGTGCGCCTCGGCGTCGGGTACGTCCCCGAGGACCGCGACGTCTTCGCCGGTCTTACGGTCGCCGAGAACCTCCGGCTCGCCGAACAAGTAGACGAACCGCGCTACGACGACGTCTACGCGATCTTCCCCGAGCTGCGCGAGCGTACGCGCCAGCGCGCGGGCACCCTGTCCGGCGGCCAGCAGCAGATGGTCTCGATCGCGAGGGCGTTGCTCAACGGGTGGCCGTTGCTCTTGGTCGACGAGCCGTCCAAGGGACTCGCCCCGCGCCTCGTGAGCGAGCTCGCCGACGCCCTGGAGCGTGTGGCGACGTTGGCCACGGTGCTGCTCGTCGAGCAGAACCTGGCGGTCGTGCGGCGACTGGCCCAGCGCATCGTCGTGCTCGACCACGGTGAGGTCGTGCACACGGGCGACGCACGCGAGCTCGACGACCCCGACCTGGCCAAGCGGTTCCTCGGGGTAACGGGGGTCCGATGAACGTCTTCCTCGCACTCACCTTCAGTGGTGTGGCGCTCGGCGCCGTCTACTTCCTCGCCGCGTCCGGCCTCTCGCTTATCTACGGGCTCATGGACATCTTGAACTTCGCCCACGGCCTCTTCATGACCCTGGGCGCGTACGCAGCGTGGGACGTCGCGTCCCACCTGCCGGCCTCCTGGGGCGCCCCGCTCCTGTTCACCATCGCCCTCGTCACCTCGATCCTGGGCGGTGCGATCGCGGCGGGACTGACCGAGGTGCTCATCATCCGCCCGCTCTACGGACGACCCATCGGCCAGATCCTGGTGACGATCGGCCTCGACCTCGCGGTCGTGGGCCTGCTCCTCGGCGGTTTCGGGAGCAACTCGCTCTCAGTGCCCGTGCCGCTCTGGCTGATCGAGGCGACCCACGTCGGGGGCCTCAGTCTGCCCAACAGCGACTTCGTGGCCCTCGTCGCGGGCGTCGTCGTGCTCGTCTCGCTCGAGCTGTTCTTGCGCAAGACCCGCTACGGCATCACGATCCGCGCCGGCGTCGAGAACCGCGACATGGTCAGCGCGCTCGGCATCAACGTCGGCCGCGCGTTCACCCTCGTGTTCGTGATCGGCGGCGCGATGGCCGGACTGGCCGGACTGCTCTACGCCGTGGTCTTCAGCGGCGACCTGATCTCGCCCACCCAGGGTGACAGCCTGCTGATCTTCGCCTTCATCGTCGTCGTGATCGGCGGGCTGGGTTCGATCCGCGGTTCGGCCGTCGCCGCCCTCGTCGTCGGGCTCGTCCAGGACTACACCAACTTCTATCTGGGCAGTCACCCCGGGATGGCCGAGATCGGCAACCTCTCGGTCGTGCTGCTGCTGGCGCTCGTCCTCGAGTGGCGGCCGCGTGGCCTGTTCGGGAGCACGCTGTGAGCCCCGTCGTGCGCCGTGGCGCCCTCGCCCTCGCGCTGGTCGCGCTCTTCGCCCTGGTGCCGCTCATCGGTGTGCACCTGCCCTGGGTACTACCGAGCACGGTCAACGTCGTCAACTCGACGGGCACCCTCGAGGTCCTCGCGCTCTGCTTCATCTTCGCGGGTGTGGCCCTCGGCTACGACGTCATCTTCGGCTACACGGGCCTGCTCTCGTTCGGGCCCGTGATGTACTTCGCGACGGGCGTCTACGTCTTTGACATCACCCTCACGCACTGGAACTGGCCGCTCGTGCCCGCGCTCGTGACGACTTTCGCGGTGTCACTCGTGCTCGCCGTGGTCTTCGGCGCTATCGCGCTACGCGTGAGCGGTATCGCCTTCGCCATGGTCACCCTCGCCTTCGCCCAGGCCTTCTACTACCTCGTCGAGGACAATCCGCACGGCCTCACCGGTGGCGACACCGGGCTCGCCCTCTACTCGTCGAGGCTCCCGGAGTTCATGTCGGGCGCCGTCTCCAACACGCGCAACCTCTACTGGATCGCGCTGGGCTTCCTCGTCGTCTCCTACGCCGTGGTCTGGCTGGTCACCGAGTCGGCCACCGGTCACGTCTTCGTCGCCATCCGCGAGAACGAGCGGCGCCTCGAGGTGCTCGGCATCCACCCGTTCCGCTACAAGCTCGCCGCCTACACCCTGTCCTCACTGGTGGCGACGGGCGGCGGCGTCGCCTACATCTTGCTGATCGGCACCGCGGTGCCGAGCGCCGTCGCCTCGGTCACGGTCACGCTCTCGATCCTGATCATGGTGGTGCTCGGCGGCGCGGGGACCCGGTGGGGCGCGGTCACCGGCGCCATGCTCTACGTCTACCTCCAGCAGTACCTCCTCAAGGTCGCGGCCGAGCCCTCCTTCGCCACGTTGCCCGCCGTCTTGCGGGTCCCCCTCTCCCAACCGCAGTTCTTGCTCGGCGCGATCTTCGTGCTCTTCGTGATCTTCGTGCCCGGCGGCCTCGCCGGCGTGGTGACCCGGCGACGGCTGCGAAGCGCCGCCCGACAATTCGACCTCACCACTGCAGCTGCGACGACCATCCCAATGGAGGAACCATGACGCTACGTGACAAGACCGCCCTCGTGACCGGATCGACCAGCGGCATCGGGCTCGGCATCGCCCGCGCGCTGGCCGCCGAGGGCGCGAACATCATGCTCAACGGGTTCGGCGACGCCGAGACGATCGACCAGCTTCGACGCGACCTGGCCGACCAGTTCGGTGTCGAGGTCGCCTACGACGGCGCCGACCTGATGACCGCCGACGGGCCGGGCGCGCTGGTCGAGGCCACGCGCGCGCGCTTCGGGCGCCTCGACGTCCTCGTGAACAACGCGGGCATCCAGCACGTCGCCCCGGTCGAATCGTTCCCGACCGCCAAGTGGGACGCCATCATCGCGCTCAACCTCACGGCGGTCTTCCTCGGCATGAAGGCCGCCATCCCGATCATGAAGGGTCAGGGCTGGGGCCGGATCATCAACGTCGCCTCGGCCCACGGCCTCGTGGCGAGCCCGAACAAGATCGCCTACGTCGCCGCCAAGCACGGGGTGGTCGGCGCCACCAAGGTGGCGGCCATCGAGGTGGCCAACGACGGCATCACCGTGAACGCCATTTGCCCGGGCTGGGTCCTCACGCCCCTCGTCGAGCGCCAGCTCGAGGAGCGCGCCGAGGCGGCCGGCACCGAGGTCACCACCGAGTCCGACGCGCTGCTCGCCGAGAAGCAGCCAATGCTCCAGTTCACCAGCCCCGACGCGATCGGCGCCCTCGCCGTCTACCTCTGCTCGGACGCCGCGCATACGGTGACCGGCGCCCCGATCTCGATCGATGGTGGCTGGATCGCGCAGTAGGGCCGGCGCCTCGCGCGATCTTCCCTACCATGGGTGTCGGTGACCGATCCCATCCACGCCTCGAACCCGACGGGTCGCACGATCAGCCGTGAGTGGCTGATCGGTGTCCTGACCGGTCTGGTCGCCATCGCCTCGGTCTTTTTCGGTCGTCATTTCCGCCACGTCGAACACCAGTCCGACGCGCTCGTCGCGGGGGCCGCCGTGGTGCTCGTCGTGAGCGGGATCTACGCCGTTCGACACCTCGCGCGCGCCGTCGGGCGTTCGATCGCACGCCAGTCGTCCCTGAGTGCGGGAGCGACAGCCCGGCTGGTCATCGACGGGGTCGGCGTCGTCGCCCTCATCTTCGGTCTCTTCGGCGTCCTCGGGGTGTCCCTGCAGCACCTGCTCATCGGCGCGGGGGTCACGGGGGTCATCGTGGGGATCGCGGCCCAGCAGAGCCTCTCCAACGTCTTCGCGGCCGTCGTCCTGCTCTTCGCACGGCCCTTCGTCGTCGGCGAGCGGATCCGCATCCGTTCGGGCGTGCTGGGCGTGCTCGACGTCACGGTGCTCGGCGCGGGGCTCACCTACGTCACCGTGCGAACCGAGGACGGCGTGTTGAAGATCCCCAACTCGGTGATGCTCTCCTCGGGGATCGGTCGACCGCGAGACGGCACGCCGCACCAGTAGACCGGGGCGACGGGTACGACGGGGGCCGAGGCGGCCCACGGGTCACTGTGGGGCGAAGGCCGTCACTTTCCGGCGGTGCCGTTCGGACCGCACGAGCGCGGGTCCCAGGGCTGGAGTGGCTGGGCCACGGGCGTCGGCGCCGAGAACGAGGAGTCGGCGAGCACGAGACTCGGGTCGTTCACCGTCGAGGTCGTGGTGACCCCCACGGTCGTCGAGGGAGTCGTCGGCGCGGTCGTCGATTTGGGCCGCGTCGTCGTGTGCGCCGGCGACGCCGGCACCGCGAGGTCCGAACCGGTCATGACGGTCACGTCGGCGCCGCCCCTCGTTGGGCCGAGCGCCATCACCGCGGGGCCGGCCAGGTGGGCGATCACCGCTTCGGCCATCGCAATCGAGGACGGCGAGTTGCTCGCGTGGTAGACGACGGTCTCGGACCTGGTCCCCACGGGCGCCAGGCTGCCACCGAGGGTCGCGTGAAAGCCGAGCTGGCGCAACGCCGTCACCGTCGTCGTCGCCTGCGCGGGGACTCCAGTGCCACCGTAGACCGAGACGCTCACGTGGCTCGGCGCGGGTAGCGGCTTGCCGTTCATCGTGTTGGTCGACGGCGTGATCTCCAAGAACTGGTCGATCACCGACGTGACGTCCGGTCCGATCGGGAACTCGACGTCGCCGTAGTAGTAGCCCTGGTAGAGGTAGCTGCCCGTCTCGACGAGGACGACGGGCATCGTGACCTCGGGCACGCTAGCGATGGACACCCCGGCGAAGTTGCTCGCGAGGCTCAGCATGTCACTCAGGGAGAACGAGGCGTCGACCTCGAGGTTCGGCGCGATCGCGGTGGCCAGCTGCTGGTCGGTCACGGGGTTGCCGAGCCCCTTCGCCTTCAACGCCGCGGCCACCACGCGGAGGAACTCGTGGTCGCGGCGGATGCGCGCGAGGTCGCTCAACGCCTCCTGGGGCCACGTCGCGTGGTTGGGGCCGTCCCCGGGGAAGCGGATCTGCAGATGGCGCGCGCGCACCACCTGCAGCGCCTGGTAGCCGTTCAGGTGTTGACAGCCGGTGTGGGTGATGTTGAGGCCCGAGTAGGCGTCGAAGACCTCCATCGGGAAGTACATGTTGATCCCGCCGAGCACGTTGACGACGCTCGCGAAGGTATCGAAGTTGAGCTCGATGTAGTGGTTGATCGGGATCCCGAAGTCGTTCTCGATCGCCGAGACCAGTTGGGACGGCCCCTGGTAGAGCGCGGCGTCGATCTTGTTCGCCCCAGTCGTGCGTGCGTTGGGCACGAACACGTCGCGCGGTATCGACAGCAGCGAGATGCGCTTGGTCGTGAAGTTCAGGTGCACGATCATCACGACGTCGCTGTTCACGCCGGTCACGCCCTGGGAGCACAGGCCGTACGCCTTGTTCTGGACCGTGAGCGCGCAGCGCGAGGTCGACCCCACGAGCAGGATGTTCTCGGTGTCGTTGTAGCGCACGGCCTCGTTCGTCACGTTGACGCGGTGCACGAGCGAGTTCAGATAGAAGTAGTCCCCCGCGACCCCGCCGACGATGAGGACCACCAGCACCAGCAGCACGATGGCGATCGTGCGTCCCCGGTGACTGCGGCGACGCCGGCGACGGTGGCGGGCGCGACGCCGCGCCCCGGACGATTGGGGCCTGCCCGCTGGCGACGAGTAGGGGTCTACTGGCACCGAACGACTCTAGTCGGGCACTCGTCGTGCTCCTCGTCGTCGGTCTTGCTACGGTGAACGAAAACCGAGGGGGGTTCGATGGTCTTCGACCGCGGCCTGGCCGACGAATTGCGCACGTGCGCCGCGCGTCACGTCGAGCGGGGCGTCCCGGGCCTCACCATGCTGGTCGCACGCGACGGCGCCGTCTTCGTCGAGGCCGTCGGTTCGCTCGGAGACCGACGGGGTCCGACGACCCGCGACGCGCAGTACCGCATCGCGTCCACCACCAAGATCGTGACCGCGCTCGCCACCCTCGCGCTCGTCGAGGACGGTCGCCTCGGGCTCGACGACCCGGTCGAGACGTTCCTGCCCGAGCTCGGCGCGCCACGGGTGCTCGCCGCGCCCGACGGCCCGCTCGACGACACCCGCCCGGCGCGTCGATCCATCACCGTGCGCGACCTGCTCACCTTCACGAACGGGTTCGGCATGTATATCGATATGTTCGCGGCGCCGACGCCGTGGCCGATCGTCCTCGAAGAGCAACGACTCGGCCTGGCCTCGCTCGG
>JAJYPU010000104.1 GCA_021795095.1 Actinomycetes bacterium
TACACCGTCCTCGCGCACAGCTCGGGCAAGATGCGCATGCACCGCATCCGCATCCTGCCGGGCGACAAGGTCCAGGTGGAGATCACGCCCTACGACATGACCCGCGGCCGCATCACCTATCGCTACAAATAATCAGGGACTGAGTCGAGAGAGAAGACATGAAGGTTCGCGCCAGCGTCAAGACCATGTGTGAGAAGTGCAAAGTCATCAGACGGAACGGTCACGTCCGCGTGATCTGCGAGAACCCGCGTCACAAGCAGCGTCAGGGCTAGGAGAAAAAGATGGCTCGTATTGCCGGTGTCGACATCCCGCGCGAGAAGCGCACGGTGATCGCGCTCACCTACATTTTCGGCGTTGGTCCCACGACCGCCCAGCAGATCTGCGCGGCGACGGGGATCGACGAGTCGATTCGCGTGAAGGACCTCACCGACGGTGACGTCAACAAGCTTCGCACCTACATCGACCAGAACGTCACGGTCGAGGGTGACCTGCGCCGCGACGTCGCCCAGGACATCAAGCGCAAGATGGAGATCAACTGCCTCCAGGGCATCCGTCACCGCAAGGGCCTGCCCGTGCGCGGACAGCGCACCCGTACCAACGCTCGCACCCGTAAGGGACCCAAGCGCACCGTCGCCGGTAAGAAGAAGGTAACCAAGTAATGGCGAAGCCCACCACCAACGCCCGCAAGGGACGCCGCAAGGAGCGCAAGAACGTCGCCTTCGGTGTGGCCCACATCAAGAGCTCGTTCAACAACACGATCGTGTCGATCACCGACCCCGAGGGCAACGTGCTCTCGTGGGCCTCGTCGGGCAACGTCGGTTTCAAGGGGTCGCGCAAGTCGACGCCCTTCGCCGCGCAGCTGGCCGCCGAGAAGTGCGCGCGCGCCGCGATGGAACACGGCGTGAAGAAGGTCGACGTCCTGGTCCGCGGGCCGGGCTCGGGCCGCGAGACGGCGATCCGCTCGCTCGCCGCGGCCGGGATCGAAGTGGTGGCCATCAAGGACGTCACGCCGTTGCCCCACAACGGGTGCCGCCCGAAGAAGCGTCGTCGAGGCTAAGGAAGAATCATGGCTCGTTACACCGGTCCCGTCTGCCGACTCTGTCGGCGTGAGCGCACCAAGCTCTACCTGAAGGGGGAGCGCTGCTTCACCCTGAAGTGCCCCGTGTCGGAGAACTCCGACCGCCAGACCCGCGCCTTCCCGCCCGGCATGCACGGTCGTGACCGTCAGCGTCAGGGCTCGGAGTACCTGACCCAGCTGCGCGAGAAGCAGAAGGCTCGGCGCATCTACGGTCTGCTCGAGAAGCAGTTCCGCAACCTCTACGAGGAGGCCAGCCGCCGGCCCGGCATCACCGGGACGAACCTGCTGCAGTTCCTCGAGCTTCGCCTCGACAACGTCGCCTACCGCGCCGGGTGGGGCGCCTCACGCGCTCAGGCCCGCCAGTTCGTGCGCCACGGCCACGTGAACGTGAACGGCAAGCGCGTCACCATCCCCAGTTTCCGGGTCCGTCCCGGCGACGTCGTGACCCTCAAGGTCGTCACCCGCGAGAACTTCAACGTCAAGCGCAACCTCGACATCATGGACCGCTCGGTCCCGGGTTGGCTGGAGAAGGGCGAGGACGGCTTCGCCGTCACGGTACGCATCGTCCCCCAGCGCGAGCAGATCGACGAGTCAATCCGCGAGCAGCTCATCGTCGAGCTGTACTCGAAGTAGTCGCAGTCCGTAGTCCCAGAAGGAGCCCGCATGCTGATCATCCAACGACCAACCATCGACGCCATCGGCGACGAGGAGAACAACCGCCAGGCCTTTGGAATCGGACCACTCGACCCCGGCTTCGGCCACACCCTGGGTAACTCGTTGCGTCGCACCCTGCTGTCGTCGATCCCCGGCGCGGCCGCCACACGCGTGAAGTTCGACGCGGTGCTGCACGAGTTCGGTGTGATCGAGGGCGTCAAAGAGGACGTCCAGGACATCTGCTTGAACTTAAAGGACCTGCTGTTGCGCGTGCACAGCGACGAGCCCGTCGTGCTGCGCCTCGACAAGCGCGGTGAGGGCCCGGTACTCGCCTCGGACCTGTCCACGACGGCCGACGTCGAGGTCTTGAACGGCGACCTGCACCTGGCGTACCTGACCTCGCCCAAGGGCTCGCTCAGCTTTGAGTTGACCGTCGAGCGCGGCAAGGGCTACGTCGGCGCCGAGGGCAACAAGGGCACGTCGACCATCGGCGTGATCCCCCTGGACGCGATCTTCTCGCCGGTGCGCCGCGTCTCCTTTGAGGTCGAGCCGGTGCGCGTCGAGCAGTCCAAGGACTTCGACCGCCTGGTCATCGAGGTCGAGACCGATGGGTCGATCAGCCCCGCCGAGGCGCTGTCCTCGGCCGGCAAGACCCTCGGAGCACTCGTGGACCTGATCGCCCACTTCGACGAGGAAGCACCGTCGCTCGAGCTGGGCGACGTCGGCACGGCCCAGGCCGCAGCCAGCGAGCTCGACATCCGCATCGAGGAGCTCGGGCTCACCGAGCGTTCACGCAACTGCTTGAAGCGCGCGGGCATCAACACCGTTGCCCAGCTGATCAACGCGACCGAGCGGGACCTGACCTCGATCACCAACTTCGGCGCCACGTCGCTGAAGGACGTCACCGACCGACTCGACGAGCGCGGTCTTTCACTGCGAGTAGAGGACTAGTCATGCGCGGGACTCCCACCAAGGGCAAGCGGTTCGGGGGCGACAACGCCCACCAGAAGGCCATGATGGGCAACCTGGTCGCCTCGATGATCGCCGCCGAGTCGATCGTCACGACCGAGGCCAAGGCCAAGGCGTTGCGCCCCATCGTCGAGAAGGTCGTCACTGCGGCGAAGAACTCGCCGGAGGGGTCTGTCCACGCCCATCGCCGGGTGGTCGCCTTCATCCGCGACAAGGACATGGCCCAGAAGCTGTTCACCGAGATCGCGCCGCGCTACAGCGACCGCCCCGGTGGCTACACCCGGATCTTGAAGCTCGGGCCGCGCCAGGGCGACAACGCCCCGATGGCGCGCATTGAGTTCGTCTGATCCACTAGACGCCGCCACCGCCCGGTGGCGGATGGACCTCGCCTACGACGGAGCGGCCTTCGCCGGCTTCGCCCCCCAGCCCGGCCGCCCGACGGTCGTCGGCGCCCTCGGTGAGGCGATCGCGCGAAACCTTCGCCTCGACGCCCCACCATTCATAGTCGGGGCCGGTCGCACCGACGCCGGGGTCCACGCCCTCGCCCAGGTGATCTCCTTCGACCTGGCGCGCTCGAGTCTGGCCGAGGCCGACGTCGAGCGCTTCGTGCGATCGCTCAACCACCAGCTGATCGGCCGCGTCGCGATCGCCCGGCTGCGCCAGATCGACGACTTCCACGCGCGCTACGACGCGACCTGGCGCCACTACCGCTATCTCGTCACGAGCGGCGCACCACTCGGCTTCACCGACGCCATCGCCTGGGCCGTGGGAGAGCCGCTCGACGTGCTGGCCATGGCCGAGGCCACGGCCCTGTTGAAGGGCGTGCACGACTTTCGGGCCTTCTGCAAGCGCGCGCCCGACAAGGCACCCGGCGAGCCGCTCGTGCGCCACGTGTTCGAGGCCGGCTGGCAGCGAGAGCCGGACCACCTGGGCCTGGGCGCGAGCGGCGAGTTTCTGGTCTTTCACATCCGGGCCAACGCCTTCTGCCACAACCAGGTCCGCCGACTGGTGAGCACCCTCGTCGCGGTGGGGCGCGGCGCGCTTCGCGTCGAGGAGGTCGAGGCGCGTCTCGTCTCGGGCGACCCGCGACGCCTGCCGCCCCCGGCCCCGGCGGCGGGACTCGTGTTGAGCGCCGTCGGCTACGACGAGCGGCACGGGGGACCGTCGGGTCGCGCCTCGCACGAGCCCGACTCGTAGTGCTGAGCGACCCAGTCCCGTCGCGGGTCGCGTTCGGTAGGCTCCGAGAATGACTGATCACCTGAAGTCCGGCGTCGACGCGGCCGAGCTCGAGCCGTCGATCCGGCCCCAAGACGACCTCTTCGGCCACGTCAACCAGCGCTGGTTCGACGCCACCCCGATCCCCGAGGACCGCGCCAGCTACGGCACGTTCTGGCTGCTCGCCGAGGCCGCCGAGCGCAACGTCCGCGAGATCCTCGAGGCCGCGCGCGGGGCCGACCCGGGCACCGAGGCCCGTCGTCTCGGCGACCTCTACGCGAGCTTCCTCGACGAGGCGCGTATCGAGGCGCTCGGGGCCACCCCGATCGCGACCCAACTCGCCGCGGCGTCGGCGGTGTCGTCGATCCCCGAGTTCGTGGCACTGGTCGGGTCCTGGGAACGAGAAGGACTGGCCGGGTTCTATCAGCTCTTCGTGGACAACGACCCGGGCGACCCCGGGCGCTACCTGGTCTTCGTCGAACAGGGCGGCCTCTCGCTGCCCGACGAGAGCTACTACCGCGAGGCGAACTTCGCCGACGTGCGCGACGCCTTCGTTACCCACGTCGAACGCACCCTCGAGCTGGCCGGCCTGAGCGACGCCGCCACGCGCGCCACGCGCGTCATGGCCCTCGAGACCGAGCTCGCCGCCGGGCACTGGGACGCGGTCGCCTCACGCGACATGAGCGCCACCTACAACCTGCGCGCCTTAACTGACGTCTTGCGCGATGCGCCAGTGCTCGCCGGCTGGGCCGAGGCCGTCGGCGCGTCGGCCCTGACCGAGGTCGTCCTGCGCCAGCCCAGCTTCACCGCGACCGTCGCCACCCTGCTCGACGACGACCACCTCGCGGCGTGGCGCGACTGGCTCACCTGGCAGGTGGTGCGCGGGGCGTCGCCGTACCTGTCGAGCGCCTTCGTCGAGGCCCACTTCGACTTCTACGGCCGCACGCTCACCGGCGCGCCCGAGCTGCGTGCGCGCTGGAAGCGCGCCGTCGCCTTCGTCGAGGGCGCGATGGGCGAGGCCGTCGGCCAGCTCTACGTCGAGCGTCACTTCGCCCCCGAGGCCAAGGCCCGCATGGACGAGCTCGTCGCCAACCTCGTCGCGGCCTACGCCGCGAGCATCAAGGACCTCGAGTGGATGGGCGAGGCGACGCGGGCCCGGGCCCTCGAGAAACTGGCCGCCTTCACCCCCAAGATCGGCTACCCACCGCGGTGGCGCGACTACTCGAACCTCGCGGTCGAAGCGGGCGACCTCATGGCCAACGCCCGGGCCGCCGCCGCCTTCGAGTTCGACCGCCAGCTCGCCAAGATCGGCCGACCGGTCGACCGCGACGAGTGGTTCATGACACCCCAGACGGTGAACGCCTACTACAACCCGGGCATGAACGAGATCGTCTTCCCGGCGGCGATCCTCCAGCCGCCGTTCTTCGACGCAAGCCGCGACGACGCCGCCAACTACGGCGCCATCGGCGCGGTGATCGGTCACGAGATCGGCCACGGTTTCGACGACCAGGGATCCAAGTTCGACGGCTCGGGCCGCCTCGCCGACTGGTGGGAGCCGTCGGACCGGGCGGCCTTCGAGGCCAAGACGACGGCGCTCATTACCCAGTACGACGCCCTCGAGCCGCGCGCGCTGCCCGGGCACCACGTGAACGGCGGTCTCACCATCGGTGAGAACATCGGCGACCTCGGGGGGCTCGGCATCGCGTGGCGGGCCTACCGGCTCGCCCAGGGCGACGCGGCGGACCTCGAGATCGACGGTTTCACCGGGGCCCAGCGCTTCCTGCTCGCCTGGGCTGTCAGCTGGCGGCACGTCGCGCGCCCGGCCGAGGCCGAGCGCCTGCTCGCGATCGACCCCCACAGCCCGCCAGAATTCCGCTGTAACCAGGTGGTACGGAATCTCGACGTCTTCTACGAGGCCTTTTCGGTCGCACCCGAGGACGCGCTGTGGCTCGATCCGAGCGAGCGCGTGACGATCTGGTAGGTCAACTTGCCCTGGGACCCCCGGAGTTTGTAGGCTAGAGAGTCCCCCGAGCCCGCCGTGGCGGCGGGGCCTGGTAAGGAAGAACTGTGCGTACCTATAGCCCGAAAGCTAACGACATCACGCGTGCCTGGCACGTCATCGACGCCGAAGGACTGGTGCTCGGTCGGATCGCGACCGTCGCCGCCTCGCTGCTGCGTGGCAAGCACCGGACCTACTTCGCGCCGCACCTGGACACCGGCGACTTCGTCGTCATCGTGAACGCCGACAAGGTCGTCCTGACGGCCAACAAGGCGGCCCAGAAGTTCGCGTACCACCACTCGGGGTACCCGGGCGGTCTGCGCTCGACCTCGTGGGCGAAGCTGCTCGCTGAGGACCCGACGACCCTCGTCTATGACGCGGTCAAGGGCATGGTGCCCCACAACCGTCTCGGCAGCGCCCAGATGGGCAAGCTCTTCGTCTACGCCGGCCCCGAGCACCCCCACGCGGCCCAGCAACCCGTTCCGTTCGACACCTCGGCGAAGATCGG
>JAJYPU010000105.1 GCA_021795095.1 Actinomycetes bacterium
GTGGCGGTGGCCGCACGGGCCGCGCCAGATGGGTAATGATGAGAGCAGTTATGACTGACTGCCTCTTCTGCAAGATCGTCGCCAAGGAGATCCCGTCCAGCCCCGCCGGTGAGAGCGAAACGGCCTACGCCTTCTACGACATCGCCCCCCAGGCGCCCGTCCACGTGCTGGTCGTGCCCAAGACGCACATCACGAGTGCCGATGAGGTCGCCTCGACCCACGGTGGGGTCGTGGACGACCTGGTGATGTTGGCCCAGCGGGTCGTCGAGACCGAGGGGATCCGCGACAGTGGGTACCGCTTGGTGATCAACGTCGGACGCGACGCCCAGATGACGGTCGCCCACCTGCACCTGCACATCTTGGGGGGTCGTCGACTGGAGTGGCCACCCGGATGACGGTCGACGAGTCGGCCGATGAGGCGATGACCGCGACCACCTACGTGCGCAACACCAGCTTGTTAGCCGGGTTGCTCGGTCCTCGAGACGAGAACCTACGCGTGATCGAACGGTCGTACCCGACGTCCACGATCACCATCCACGGCAACGAGATCACAGTGGTCGGCCCCGACGCCGCGAAGATCCTGCGACTCTTCGATGAGCTGGTCCTGGTCCTCGAGAGTGGCCAGTCCCTCGACGCGGTCAAGATCGCGCGCACGATCGACATGGTTGACGATGACCTCCGTCCGAGCGAGGTGCTCGGCCACGAGGTCGTGCGCGCCGCCAAGGGCAAGCCCATCCGTCCGTCAACGGCCGGCCAGAAGCGTTACGCCGACGCCATCGACTCGTCCATCATCACCTTCGGCATCGGTCCGGCGGGCACCGGCAAGAGCTACCTCGCCGTCGCCGCCGCGGTGCACGCCCTGCACCGACGCCAGGTCCAGCGCATCGTGCTCACGAGACCGGCGGTCGAGGCGGGCGAGCGGCTCGGCTTCCTGCCCGGTGACCTCATGGCCAAGGTGGACCCGTATCTCCGTCCCCTCTACGACGCGCTCTACGACATGGTGGGCCCCGAGGGGGCCCAACGACTAATCGCCAACGGGACGATCGAGGTGGCGCCGCTCGCGTTCATGCGTGGTCGCACCCTCAACGACTCGTTCATCATCCTCGACGAGGCCCAGAACACCACGCCGGAGCAGATGAAGATGTTCCTCACCCGGATCGGGTTCAACGCCAAGGCCGTGGTCACTGGCGACGTGACTCAGATCGACCTCAACGGCAAGACCAGCGGTATGGCCCAGATCGAGTCGATCTTGAGTGGCATCGACGGGGTGAGCTTCGTGCACCTGAGCGCGAAGGACGTCGTCCGCCACCGGATCGTGGCCGACATCGTTGCCGCCTATGATCGGCAGTCCCCGTGACCATCGATATCTACGCCGCTGACGAACAGCACGAGTTCCCGATCGCGCTCGATCGATGGGTCCAGCTGGCCAACGCCGCGCTGGTGGACGAGGGCGTACGCGGACTCGCCGAGCTATCCCTCATCTTCACCGACGAGGCGGCGATGGCCACGTTGAACCAGCAGTTCATGGGCAAGTCGGGCCCCACCGACGTGCTGAGCTTCCCAATCGACGACGAACCCGAGCCGAGCGGCCGGGTGCCCGACGCGGGCGGTAGCGGTCCCGGCGACCCGCCCATCCCGGAGATCCCCCAGCTGATCGGGGATATCGTCATCTGCCCGGCGGTCGCCGCGAGGAACGCGGTCGAGCACGAGTGCGGCCTCGACGACGAGGTGGCGCTGCTCGTGGTCCACGGCGTGCTGCACCTACTCGGTTGGGATCACGAACTCGACGAGGAGGCGGAGCGCATGGAGGCGCGCGAGCGAGAGTTGTTGGCCCGCCACTACCGTTCTGAGCTGCCGTGATCGGTGCCACCTGGTCGGGTGGCGACACCGTCTTGGTCGCCAGCGTGCTCGTCTTGCTCGTCTTGTCAGGGTTCTTCGCGCTCGCCGAGACCTCGCTCGTTCGGATGAACAAGTCGCGCGCGCGCTCGCTGCGCGAGGAGGGTCGACGCGGCGCGCGGGCCCTCGTGGCACTTGCTGAGTCGCCCGAGCGGTTCCTCAGCCCGCTGCTCCTGCTGGTCCTCATCTGTCAACTGGTGTCGGCGACCATGGTCGGGGTACTCGCCGGGCACCTCTTCGGTGCGGCCGGCGTCTTCGTCGCCACGGTGGCCGAGGTCGTCGTCATCTTCGTGATTTTCGAGGCGATCCCGAAGAACTTCGCGGTGCAACACCCTGATGCGGCTGCCCTGCTGACCGCACCGATCGTGAGCCAGATCCTGCGCTTCTGGCCGATCCAACTGATCTCGAGGTTCCTGCTCTCGATTGCGAACGGCGTGATGCGGCTCTTCGGCGCCGCGACGACCACCCACAAGGTGACCGAGTCCGAGGTCCTCGCGATGGCCGACGTCGCCCACGAGGACGCCGCGATCGAGTCCGACGAGCGGGCCTTCATCCATTCGGTCATCGAGTTCGGCGACACGATCGTGCGCGAGGTGATGGTGCCTCGACCCGACATGGTCGACGTCGCGACCAGCGCGACCGTGCGCGAGGCGCTCGATCTCGCGATCAGCACCGGTCGCTCACGGCTACCCGTGCTCGGCGAGGGGGTCGATGACGTCGTGGGCATCGTGAACCTTCGCCACCTCGCGGCGCTCGTCGCCGATGGCCAGGGCGACGAACTCGTCGGTGCGCACATGGGTGAAGCCCACTTCGTGCCCGAGACCAAGCGGGTCGCGGCCCTCTTGACCGAGATCCGTCGCGCGCGCGTCCACCTCTTCGTGGTGGTCGACGAGTACGGCGGCACGGCGGGGATCGTGACACTCGAGGACATCCTCGAAGAGCTGGTCGGCGAGATCGCCGACGAGTCGGACCCGCGCACGACGCAGCTAGCCCATCAGTCGATCGACGCGGGTATCACCCTGAGCGGCCGGTTGAACATCGACGACGCCAATGTCGACTTCGACCTCGCGCTGCCCAAGGACGGTTGGGACACGGTCGGCGGGCTCGTGCTGGACCTGGCCGGTGGCGTACCCGAACAGGGCGACCACTTCGAGACCGACGAGTATCGTCTGACGGTGATGCGTATGGACGGTCGACGTATTGAAGAGGTTCGCGTCGAGCCATTGGAGTCGCGATGACTAGGTCTGGACTCGCGACCATTCTCGGCCGGCCCAACGTGGGCAAGTCGACGCTCGTTAACCAGCTGGTCGGGGCCAAGGTGACCATCACCGCGGCGTCGCCCAACACCACGCGACGCGCGGTGCGCGGGGTCATCAGCGAGGGCGACGTGCAGGTCGTCTTCGTAGACACGCCCGGGCTGCACCGGCCACGGACGTCCCTCGGCGGCCGACTGAACGACGCGGCCCGTCACGCGGCCGACGACGTCGACGTGATCCTCGCGGTGATCGAGGCGGGGGGCGCGATCGGACCCGGCGACCGGGCCGTCATCGCGACCTTGCTCGACGTCGCGCGAACGGATGGGCCGACGCCAATCGTGGTGGTCAACAAGGTGGACCGGACGTCGCGCGAGGTCGTGGCGGCACAGCTGCTGGCGGCGACGCGCTCGGTCGAGGAGATCGCGGCCGAGCGGGGCCGCGAGGCGGTCGTAGGGCGCGTGGAGTACTTCGCGGTGTCGGCCAAGACCGGTGCCGGGGTGGAAGCGCTGCGCGACTTCGTCACGACACTGATGCCCGAGTCGCCATTCCTCTTCCCCGCCGACGAGGTCTCGGACGTGCCTGAGCGCGAGTGGGTGGCCGAACTGGTGCGCGAGCAGCTGGTGCGAAAGACGCGCGAGGAACTGCCTCATTCGATCCACTGTCGGGTGACCGAGTTCGAGTGGCCCCACATCACCGTCGAGATCCTCGTCGAACGAGAGAGCCAGAAGGGGATGGTCATCGGTCACGGCGGCCAGCTGCTGAAGGACGTCGGCATCGCCGCGCGACGCCAGCTCCCCGAGGGTACCTACCTCGAATTGCGCGTGTCCGTCGAGCCCGGCTGGCAGCGTCGCGACGACGCGCTTGACCGCTTCGGCTACTGAGTGGCGCTCCCGCTCGGCACGGGTAGCGCGGCCCGGCGCAGACTGACCAGAGCGAGGGCCACGACCACGACGAGCGCGGCCAGGAGATAGCGCGACCCGAGACCGAGGTACTTGAGCCCGCTCATCAACACCACGACGGTGATCAGCGGACGGATCAGACGGTTCGCGCTACGTGACGAGATCAGTGAACCGACGAAGGTGGCCGGAACGGCCCCGAGGATCACCGCGACCGTGACGCTGAGCCCGACGTGACCGAAGAGCAGCGCGCCCATCGTCGCGCCGAAGGCGAGGGGCACCGACTGGGCGAGGTCCGTGCCGACCAGCTCTGAGCCACTCATCGACGGATAGAGGAGCATGAGCGCGGCCATCATGAGCGAGCCGGCGCCGATCGACGTCAGGCCCACCATGAATCCGCCGACGACCCCCGTGAGGATCGTCGGGACGGTGCGCACGACGAGCGGGACCGACAGGCTCGGCGTGGTGGTGCCGAGGAATGGCCGCGCGATCATCGCCGCGCCGCCGACGACCAGCGCGACACCGAGCAGGCGGCGAAGGTCGAGCTCGGCGCCCGCCGAGGTGCCGATTCGGTCCATGACGAAGGTGCCGAGGAAGGCCGACGGCACCGAGCCCACGCACAACAGCGCCGCCACTCGACGGTTCACCGTGTGGCGGCGCCAGTGGACGAGTGCGCCGGCGGGGCGCATCACCAGGGTCGCGACGAGGTCCGACGCGATTGCCGCCGATGGCGCGACGCCGAAGAGCAGGACGAGCATGGGGGTCATGACCGCGCCACCGCCGGTCCCGGTGATGCCCACCAAGAGCCCCACCACGGCACTGGCGAGTACGAGCAGGACGTCGAGGTGCACGAGGGAGGATTTCCTTAAACCAGTTTTACTAGTGAAATTATAGTCAATTATCCGTCACCCGACACCGATTGGGCATCGTCGCGGATCGTGCGCAAGAACTCGGTCACCTCGGACCGGTCGCGCGTTCGACGCATGGGCGGCAGGCGCCGGAAGAACTGCGTGCGATACGAGGCCTCGGCGAGCCTGGTGTCGAGTACCGCGACGACACCGCGGTCGTCGGCGCTGCGGATCAGGCGGCCGACGCCCTGGGCGAGCAACATCACGGCGCGCGGCAGGTCTACCTCGTAGAACGGTCGCGCGACACGCTCGCGCCGCGCGACGGCGAGGGGGTCGCTCGGCACGGCGAAGGGGAGCCGGTCGATGGTGACCAGGCTGAGGGAGTGGCCCGGGACGTCGACGCCCTGCCAGAAGCTGGTCACCGCGAAGAGGCTGGTGTCGGCCTCGTCGCGAAAGCGCTCGAGGATGCGCTGTCGCGACAGGGTCCCCTGGACGAGCACGGGCGTATCCAGTCTGGGCGCGACGGCCTCGGCCACGCGGTTCATTACCGAGCGGTTCGTGAAGAGCGCCAGCGTGCGACCGCCCGCCGCGTCGATGAGGTGGACCAGCTCGTCGATGATCGCCGCCTCGGCGTCATCGCCTGTTCGTCCGGGGAAGTCGTTCGGCACGTAGAGCAGCGCGTGGTGCTGGTAGTCGAAGGGACTGGGTACCCGTTCGACGGTGAGGTCACCGAGCCCGAGCGCACGGGGCAGGGTGTCGGGGATGGTGGCGCTCGTGAGCACGGCGGTGACCGTTCCCCAGAGCACCTCCTCGAGACGGGGACCGACGTCGATGAGGGCGAGCTCGACGGTGACCTCGCGCTCGTGCGCGACGAGGTACACCAGTTCGTCGTCGGTGGTCTGACGCAGTCGCTGGAGGTCGCCGGCGAGGTGGATCGCCGGCCCGAGGGCGCGTTTACGGCGGAACTCGTGGGCGAGGTCCGTCGTTGCCAGCCCTCGCAACGCGTCGACGATGACCGTGACGAGCTCGCCCACGCGTTCGAGCAGCGTGCGGACCTCCTCGTCGAGACCGGTCATCCGCTGGGCCGCGGCCTGGCGGTCGAGGGCGTCGTCCAGGCGATCGGCGACGCTCGCCAGCTCGGCGCTCGAGGTGTGCGCTGAGCCGAGCAGGGGTCGCGCGACGCCCGCGAGCGCCCTGATCCGCGTGGCGGTCAGTGAAGTACCGAGTAGTTCCGCGAAGACGTCCAGCGTCTCGTGGGCCTCGTCGAAGACCACGAGGTCGTGGCTCGGCAGGAGCATCGATCCCGACGCGAGGTGTGAGGCGTAGAGGTGATTGTTCACGATGATGATCGAACTGGCGGCGGCCCGGTCGCGCGCGAGTTCGGCGAAGCACGATGCGCCTTGGGGGCACTCCGCCCGTCCGAGGCACTCCTGTGCGCTCACGGTGAGCGCCCGCCGCGTCCGCGAGTCCAGGTCGAAGGCCAGCTCGTCCAGGTCACCGGTGTCGGTCTCGTTGGA
>JAJYPU010000014.1 GCA_021795095.1 Actinomycetes bacterium
AGACTGAGTCTCACTCAGCGGCTGGCGATGACACGCGAAAGGGAACTCCGGCGCTCGTCGGGGCGAACAACTCCGTGAGGAGTGCAGCATGAGTGGACTCACTAGAACTCACTCGGTTGCAACGGTATGGCAGACTGAGGGCGGATGGTGAGACGACTGGGCGGCCGCGCCGGATTCGTCCGGTGAGGAAAGTCGGGGCTCCACGGGCAGGGTGCTCGCGAAACGTGAGTCGCGGTGACGTGCAGGAAAGTGCCACAGAGAATAGACCGCCGCCTTTCGGGAGACCGGGAAGCGGTAAGGGTGAAACGGTGCGGTAAGAGCGCACCAGCGGCCCGAGCGATCGGGTCGGCTTGGTAAACCCCACCCGGAGCAAGATCAAAGTTGGGAGGCGCCCGGTGGTCTCGGCAACGAGACCCTCCCAAGGTGGATCGCTGAGATGGATGGTCGCCCACCCTTCTTCGGAAGGGGGACAGAACCCCGCTTACAGGTCGTCTCACCATCCCTCACGGCGTCGAACACGGTAGCCACATGGACCGTAGGCTCTCCACGTGACTGATTTCTTGCGTGGCGACGAGATCGCAGCCTGCGTCCATCGCGTCGCGCTCAGCCGGGGCGAGCCGTTCGACTTCGCCCGACCACGCACCGCTCCCGAGCACGAACGGCGTCGTCGCGACGCGGAGAAACTCCGCCGCGCGGTCATCTCGGACATCCTCGAATTGCATCCCGACAGCGTGGTGGCCGACTCCTCGGTCAGCACCGTCGACGCGATCCGCGCCGGTGCGCCGCTGATCGTGAACCCCCGGCTGCCCGGCGACGGCGAGGCCCTACGGCGTGCGCACGTTCACGCCCTCGTCCGCGTCGGACGGGTCGGGGTCAGTTACGCCTATTCACCGGTACTAATCAAGAACAACGAGCTCGTAGAAACTGCGTCTACTCGGCGCACCCTGGTGGGATCGCTCGCCCGAATCGGACCGTCCGAGGCTAACTTCCGCGATGGTGTTGGCGTCCGCTCCAATCCTTCGACGCTTCGTAACGGTCTCGCACTCTCGCACGCCATTCGGGTCCTCCAGACAATGGGCGTCGCCGACCCTGACGCGCGTGGCGCCATCGTTGACCGACACCAAGAGATCTGGTGGTTCGACCTGGGTAGCTCGAGCTATCCGCGCTTCAACCTGGCGGCCTACCAGCGCTACTACGACGAGCGACTCGCCGTCGTGCGTGCCCACGAACGCTGGCGAAACGGCGAAGGTCCGTACCCCACCGAGCCCTACTGGCACCGCGATTGCCTCGAGTGTCCCTACAACGAGCCGTGCGGCCATGAGCTCCGGGATCGTGACGACGTCTCGCTGACCCGCTTCACGACCTTCGACCAGCAACTCGCCTTGCGCGAGCATGGCGTGAACACGAGACACGATCTGGCTCGTCTCGACCCAGTGCTCGCCCGACAGCGACCGAGACCTGCGACCGTCCCCGACCGCCCCGAGACACACGTCGCGCGCGTCGTGAGCCATCTCGATGAGTTGATCTATCGCGCCCGCGCGCACGAACGCGGCCCGTTGCGCATCGTCGATGCGCAACGGGCCGGGTGTCCGACCGCTGACGTCGAGGTCGACATCGACACCGAGAGTTACGGGGACTCGACGTACCTGTGGGGCGCGCTCGTGACGGTCAATCGACCGTTGGAGGGTGTGCGAGACGGTTACGTCGCCTTCGCGAACTGGGACGACCACACAGCGGGCGCGCCAGCCCGGATCTTCGCCGCGTTCTGGCGATGGTTTGACGACTTGCGTCAACGGTGCCGCGCCCAGGAACGCAGCGTCTCGGCCTATTGTTTCTGGGCACAGGCCGAAGACGGGGCGATGAACCGTGCGATCGAAGACCCCTTGCCCGATGGGCCGACCCGTGCCGACCTCGACGAATTCCGTCTTGGGTCACCAACGAATTGGATCGATCTGCACCATCTCGCCAAGACTCAGATCCAGACTGACGGACCGATCGGCCTCAAGGTCATGGCGGGACTCGCTGGTTTCACGTGGCGTGACGCGAACCCGAGCGGCGAAGCGTCGATGCTGTGGTACGAGGTCGCCATCTCGTCGAGTGACGACGCCGCTGCTTCGCGCGCCAGGATTCTGGAATATAACGAGGACGACTGCCGGGCGACGAGGGCCTTGCGTCAATGGCTGAACGGGCCGGCCCGCTTGCTTGCCCATCGTGACGACTTCGAGGGCGTCCTTGGCCATCATTAGCATGGTGACGTGGCCGAGCATCCCGTGATCGACACGTTCACGCGTCGGTCATGGGCAATCGGCGTCGTGGCCACCGTCATCGGCTTTGGGGGTGCGCTGCTCAGCGCACTCGGGATTACCGAAGTTGCCAACGGCGTGGTCCCCCGTGGGGTGACGTTCGTGGTCGGCGCACTCGTCGCACGCTGGCTCGTGACCTCGGGTACCGACGCGTGGGGTTCGTTCGCCGCCCGAATTATCCGAGACCGGTGGCGACGCACGGTCATCGACCAGCTCGAGCGGCCACGAGCGGAGGGGGAACGCGGACGACGCGACGTAGCCCTCGCCATCGACCACGCTGCGGCCGCTCCCGCCCTCGTCGTCGTGGGCGCGAGTGCGCGAACGGCCGCCCTCGGCATCGTGATCGTCTGGCTCGCGGCTGGCTGGCTCAGTGCCGGCATCGTCATCGTCTTGCTCGGTGTGGCTATCCCCCTCTACCAACGGGCCGGGCGGCGCAGCGCGGCCTTGACTGACGACTACAACCAACGTCGTGACGTACTCGAGCGACGCCAGCTGGAGATGCTCCAGCACGCACCCGAGCTTCGGGCCCTGGGCGCCGTTCGCTACGGCGCCGACGAGATCGCGGCGGTGAGCGACGCTGAACACCACGCCGCCATTCGTGCCATCCGCGTCGCGCTCGAGTCGTCTCTCGTCACTGAGTTCCTGAGTGGCGTCTCCATCGGACTCGTAGCGATGGTCGTCGGCTTCGATCTGCTACGCGGCACGATCTCCCTGGACCGAGCGCTGGTCGCCGTACTCATCACGAGTGAGCTCTTCGGGTACGTCCGTCGATTCGGGGTGGAGTTCCACCGCCGCGACGATGCCGCCGCATCGATCGCGCTCCTTCGTCGCGCGCCCGGCGTGTCCTACGACTCGTCGGGTCCTCTCGTTGCCGCCCAGGCTCTGGTCACCGAGGCGTCCGCCTCACCGGTCACCTTCGAGATCCACCCAGGGCAGCGGCTCCTCGTCACGGGTCCGTCGGGCGTTGGTAAGACCACCCTCGCGCACACCCTGGTCGGCTGGCGCCAGGCCATATCGGGTAGCGTCACCCGTCGCGACGAGGCCATCGCCATCGTGAGCCCCGCGTCGGCCCTGTTCGACGGATCGCTCCTTGAGAACGTGACGCTCGGCCGGGAGGTCCCCGACGCGCTCGTACGCGCGAGACTCGACGAACTCGGACTCACCGGACCACGATTCGAGGATCTCTCGGCTCCGCTCCTGGCCGACGGCGAGGGACTCAGCGCCGGTGAGCGGGTCCGGCTCGTTCTCGCGCGGGCCACGCTGGCCGATCCCGCTCTCATCATCGTGGACGACATCGCCGGCGTCTTGGACGAAACCAATCGAACCCGGGTGGCCCAGCTCTTTCAGCGGCTCGCCGCGCTGAGTGTCATCGAGCTCAGCGTCGACACCCCATTACTCGTCCACGTCGACCAACGAATCGAGCTCGGCTCATGAGGTCAGACCGCGACCGTCTGCGCCGATGGATGCAGCGGGCCCAGCCCCCTCGTGGTGCACTGATCAAGGCCCTCGTCGCCGGCACCGTCAGCTCGATCACCGCTCTCGGACTGTTCGTCGGTGCCATCGCCCTGCTCGTGGTCAGCTCGTCGCGTCCCGGACTACGGGCAGTCGCGGGCATCCTCATCGTCATCGAGCTCTTCGCGTTCCTGCGCTCTCCCATCAGATTCAGCGAGCGCATGAGCGCGCACCGTCTCGGCTTTGCCGCGGTGTCGCGCTGGCGGCGTTGGTTGCTCACCACGGTCGGCCGGTGGACGGTACGCCGGTGGCGGACCTACGCCCGGGGCGAGCTGCTCGAGCGTGCGTTGCGCGACACCGACGAACTACAGGACCTGTGGCTTCGCTTCGTCCTACCCGCCGCCAGCACACTCGCCACATTCATGGTCGGTGACGTCGTCATCGCCCTACTCGCACCACGGGGCCGGTGGATCGTCGCCGCCACGCTCGTCGCGGTCGCACAGCTCATCGGCATCATCGCCCTCGCCGCCACCGCCGACGCCCTCATCGCCGTCGACCGCTCCCTGCGACGCGCGCGCGGCGAGTTCCGCGCAGCCCTGGTCGCACTCAGCACGGTCAGTCCCGAACTGAGCCTCCTTGGCGCACGGAGGTTCCTCGACCATCGTCTCGACGGTCCCCGGGAGGTGCTCGCCGCGGCGGAGTCCCGCGCCGAGGACCGGCGACGCCGTTCGGCCCTGGTCGCCCCCGTGGCGACCATGGTGGCTGTGGCCGCGCTACGCCTCGTCGCACCCGTCAGTGCACCGGTGTGGACCGTGGTCTCGCTGTTGCTCGCGATGTCCACGTTCGAGGGGCTCACGGCTATTCGAGCTGCCCTTGACACCGCCGTTGCCGTCAGCGCGGCCGCTGAGCGTCTCGAAGACCTCGAAGCCCACCCGATGCTGGCTGACACCCGCTGGCCGGGCGACACGACACTGCGAGCACGTCACCTGACGATCCGTGAGGCCGACCGCACAATCCTCAATGACGGTTCCTTCGAAGTGGCGCCGGGGTGTCACGTGGCGGTGACGGGTCCATCGGGCATCGGCAAGTCCACCCTGCTGCGGGTCCTCGCGGGACTCGATGACCTCGACGACGGCGTCATCTCCATTGGCAACACACCCATCACCGAGATCGACGAGGACATCCTTCGTGCCCACTTGGCGTTCGTGCCCGGTGAGACCGGGCTCTTGCGCGGGTACGCCCAAGACGTCCTCGTCCTAGGGCGAACGATCGCGCGCCCCCTCGACCAAGACCTCATGACGGTGGGCATCCATGTCGAGCCAACAACGAAGTGGGACGAAGTTTCCCGAGGCGAGGGTCAGCGCATCGCGGTCGTACGAGCCCTCGCCATCGGACCGGACATCGTGATCCTCGACGAACCGACCAGCGGGCTTGGGCGCGACGAAACGACCGCCGTACTGAGCCTACTTACGGCCAGTCGTGCCACCGTGATCATTGCGACCCACGACGACCAGATCATCGCGTGGAGCGACCTCGTCATCGACCTGAGCGACGGCGACCTGGCCACGTCGCCGTGAGGTGCCTAGCCGGCACTAGCCGTTGATGGTCTTCATGCCGCTTTCGTGGTAGCGGTCGCCAACCACCTCGCCGCGGGGAACGGCTGCCTCGAGAGCGGCGATGGTTTCGGCGCTCAAGTGGATCTCGCTCGCGGCGATGTTCTCGTAGAGCCACTTCCTTCGCTTCGTTCCGGGGATCGGCACGACGTCCTCGCCGCGACTCAACACCCACGCGAGTGCGAGTTGGGCCACGCTCACGTCCAATGCCGCAGCGATCGGGGCCAAATTCCCGACAAGTTGCAGGTTCTGCTCGTACGCGTCGCCGACGAAGCGCGGGTGGTGCTTTCGAGTGTCACGCTCGTCGGTGCTGGTCCGGTTCGCGGCCTCGTCCGTGAGGAAGCCCCGGCCGAGCGGGCTGTAGGCCACGAAGCCGATACCGAGTCGACGACAGGTGTCGAGCACGCCGTCCTCGGGATCACGGGTCCACAGCGAGTACTCCGACTGCAGCGCGGTCACCGGGTGCACGGCGTTGGCCCGCTCGATTGTGGCCGACGACGCTTCAGAGATGCCGAGGAAGCGAACCTTGCCCGCCTCGACCAACGACTTCATCGCCCCCCACGTCTCCTCGACGGGAACCGACCGGTCGACGCGGTGCTGGTAGTAGAGGTCGATAACGTCCACACCGAGGCGGGCCAGCGAGTCATTGCACGCTTGTACGACGTATTCGGGGCGTCCGTTGACACCGAGGAACTGTCCATCTTCGGTCCGTTGGTTACCAAACTTCGTCGCGAGCACCACCTCGTCGCGTCGAGTCGCGATCGCCCGGCCAACCAGTCGCTCGTTCGTGAAGGGACCGTACATGTCGGCCGTGTCGAGGAAGTTGACGCCAGCGTCGAGGGCGGCGTTGATGACGGTGATGGATTCCGCCTCGTCACCGACGCCGTAAAAGTCGCTCATCCCCATGCAGCCGAGTCCCTCTTGCGAGACGGCCAAGTCCTGGCCCAAAATCCGATGATCCATCTTCGTCCCTCTCATGTGAATTTGCTCACAATCAAGTCATTCCAGCGATTTGACGATCACCTTAGTGGTGTCAGACGCACTATCTTCTTCGTATTGGCTGGGGGGGCCAACCTACGCGAGCCCGCTCGTTTCGTCAGACGAAGCGAGCGGGCTTCGTCGTTCTCGCAGCGCTCGCGTGCCGGTTTTCGTCGTGTGGGCGTACAACGAGTCACCCGTATCGCCATAGGGTGACCATGTGACTAAAACCGCCACCCAGAGCCCGAGCGGGCCTGAACTCGTCAAGCCGCTCCTGCGTGGCTGGCTCCACTTGGGTGGGGTCGTCGTCCTGCTGTGCGCGTCACCGATCCTCTACGTCCGCGCTCAGACCTGGACTCAGGTCGTCTGGGTCACCTGCTTCGTCGTAGGCGTGTCGGTCATGATGCTCACAAGCGCCCTCTTTCACCGGATCAACTGGAGTACGCCCCACCGACGCGCGTGGCGGCGCGCCGACCACTCGGCGATATTCGCCGCCATCGCTGGGTCCTACCTCGCCATCGCCGGACTGACCATGCACGGGACGATTCGCGTCGTACTGCTCTTGGTCGTAGCCGGCGGCGCCGCAGTGGGGATTCTGATCCGTCAGCTCGCCCTGGACGCCCCAAAGTGGGTGAACACGATTCCCTACCTCGTCGTTGGCTGGGCCGCAGTCGGAGTGCTGCCCCAGATCTACCGGGGCGGCGGCCCGGTCCCCTTCATCCTCATCGTCCTCGGCGGCATCGCGTATTCCGTCGGCGCGGTGTTCTACGGGACCAAACGCCCCCGACTCAACCCCAGGGTCTTCGGGTACCACGAGCTCTTCCACGCCTGCACTCTGCTCGGCGTCGCGGCGACCTTCGCCGCGATAGCCGTCGCTCTGCACTGATCAGGACAGAGGCGGCACCCAGTTGAAGTGAACAAGGGTCGGCGACGACTGACGCATCCCGATCGTCGTGATGGAGCCATTGTCGAGACGCGTGCGCCACGCCACCGATCCCGGCACGCCGAGCGCCCACACCGTGGCCGACTTGATCGGACTGACGTGGCTCACGATCGCGAGGTGTCGGTGATGATCGTGGAGCAGGCTCGTTCGATCGGCGAGCAACTCATCCAATACCGCGTGCACTCGATGGTCGACGGACTCGAGTGACTCGCCATCGCCGAGCGCCAGGTCGTGATCGGATTCGAAGGCACGCCACTGGTCGTCACTGACCACGCTCAGCGGTTGCCCGTCCAGGTAGCCGTAGTCGACCTCGATAAACTCCGGTCGCACCCGCGGCTCCAGGTGCGGCATCGCGAGACGCGCCGTCTCTCGAGCCCGCTGCAACGGCGAGGTCCACACCTCCTCGACGTCCTCGACAAGTCGTCGTAACGCCTTGGCCTGTCGCTCGCCCAAGTCTGTCAACGCCGGGTCGCTGCGCCCCACGAGCAGCCCCTGCGCGTTGGTCGTGGTCTGGCCGTGGCGGATGAGAATGATCACGGCACCAGTATCCGACCGCAGGAGGGACAGTCCATGAAGGAGTCCTCGTTCTGGTTCTTGGCCCGGTCGAGGTCGAGTGGGGCCAGGGCGATGCGACAGCCGTCGCAGCGGCCGGTAACGATCTGCGCCGCGCCGGAGGTCCCGGCACGGTCCATGGCGCGCTGATAGCGGACCCGTAAGTCCTCGGGAACGTCTCGGGCTCGCTCATCTCGTGCGACGCGAAGCGATGCGACCTCCTCGTCCAACGAGGACCGTAATTGCTCAATCGTACTTCGCAACTCCTCGCGTCGCGCCAACTCCGGTTTGATGTCGCGCCGCAACCGCTCGACGAAGGCGTCGCGCTCCTCGATCGATTCGAGGAGTCCGAGGGCCTCTTCGTCGGCTTCGGCCCCCTGAGCCGATATCGACTCAAGCTCGTGCTGCATCGCGGCGAGGTCGCGCGCGCCACTCGTCGACGCGGCGAGGGCCGCCTCGATCTCACGGCGCCGCCGCTGGATCCGATCGGCGCGTGCCGCCACCTCCTCGTAGGTCGCACGCATGGGCGCGACTACGCTCTCGGCGTCGCGGATGGCGACGACCTCGATGCGCAGCTGGCCCTCCAAATTCGCGAGCTCCTCGGATTCGGGCAGATGGTCTCGCTGGGCGATCACCCGGTCGATCCAACGATCCGCCTCCATCAGGGCGCGTAGTGCCTCGGCGTCAGTCATCGCCGTAGTCTGACACGTTCCATGTCGCTGTTTGCACCGCCAACGCAGCCAGCGCGGGACGTAGCGCCGGCTCCGCCCGTTCGACGGCGGCGTCGTAGTCGAACCAGTAGACCTCGGGGCTCTCGCCGAGCGGCGGTGACGGATCGATCGGTGCCGCCGTCAGCACGTAGCGCAGGTCGTAGTGGGTGTGGCCTCGCGGACCAGGATGGACGTCGACGTGGAAGAGCAGCGGCGGTCGGCGATGCCGTGCGACGAGTCCCGTCTCCTCGCGCGTCTCACGCAGTGCCGCGGCCTCGACATCTTCGCCCGCGTCGACGTGTCCACCGGGCTGCACCCAGATGCCCAGACGTCGATGCCGGTGCAGGATCACCCCCCTCGTGGAGACCACGAAGGCCGACGCGGTGATGTGATGATCATTGGCGGACTCGTCGAACGGGTCGCCGGGCCAGCGCAGACGATCCAGTGTCGCCACGATCGAGGCGGCCTCGCGTTCGTCGACCGGCGTGAGCGCCTCGATCGAGGGAATGAGCTCTGCCGCGTTCACGCGTCCTCACCCACCAGGCGCCGAACCGACTCGGGAAGCGGAATCGTTCCGTCCGCCATCGCCCCATCGGTTGAGGGAACCGGTGAACCGAAGACGATTGCTGCGGGCACCAGCCCGGACCAGATGGCGAGCGACTGGTCCTCGGGCGAGTCCTCTGTCGGCCCGGCTGAGACCTTCACCGACGCCTCGTCGATCGACACCCTCACCACCAGGGTCCGACGCAATTCGGCGTCGGTTGAGGGGCGCACCTCCCGGCTCCGGCCCGGCAAGACGGCGTCGACGAAGCCGTCGAGAATCCGCCGCTTCTCCTCGAGGTCATTCACCGAGGTGGCGGCACCGAACACGACCACCGAGCGATAGGCGATGGAGGATTCGAACCCGCTCCTCGCGACGCGGATGCCGTCGTAGAGCGTTGCGGTGACGCACGCTTGGCCCCGGACGATAATCGACTTCATGACGGCGTTCGAACGACTGCCGTGCAGGTAGAGTGCGTCGCCGTCTCGCGCGTGGAGGGTCGGCAGCGCAACGGCCAAGTCGTCCACCACGGCCGCGACGGTGCAATAGGGCGCGGCGTCGAGCACGGCGTCGACCAGTTCGCGCTCGTAGCGCGCCTTTTCGGGCATGCGCCGGACCCGAGATCGATCGCCGGGTGCGTCGTGACCGATCATGCTCGCAGGTCGCCACCGAAGAACGTCCGAGCGTAACCCGCTACCTCGACGTTCTTCTCGAAGAGTCGTGCGTACATCACCCCGCCTCGTGTCGACGCCTGACGCACGACCACGGTGGGCGACCCGGTCTGGGCAACCCACCACGGCGCAACGGCGCACAGTGCGCTACCGGTGACTGGGTCTTCGGCCAGTCCGAGCCGTGGCGCGAAGACGCGAATCGAGACGTCGGCGTCCGGCCCCCCGACACAGGCCGCGATTACGAGCGCGCCGGGGACGAGGAAGAGGCTCATGGGGTCGATCGCGAGACCGCACAGTGCGTCATAGTTCTCCACGACGGCAAGAACGCTCTGGGGTCCCGCCTGGTAGACCTCACGAACTGCGCCGAGAGTGCCGTTGAGCACCGCGACGTCAAGTGGCTCGAGGTAGGCCCGTGGCAAGTCAATCCCGAGCATGCCATCGCGCAACCGACGTCCGGAAAGTACGCCGGCGCGGGTCTGGAAGTAGAGCTCACCAGCGGGGACGCCGAGTTCACTCAAGAGCACGTGCAGCGTGGCGAGCGTGGCGTGCCCGCACAGGTCGACCTCGACGGTTGGCGTGAACCACCGCAGCGACCAACCGTCGCCTACTCGTCGAATGAACGCCGTTTCCGAGACACCGAGTTCGAAGGCGATCTGCTGTAGGTCTTCGTCGGAGACCGACCGCTCCAGCAAGACCACCACCGCCGGGTTGCCCCGCGCGCCCTCGCCGATAAAGGCGTCGACCCACCAGAGGCGGTGGCCGAAGGTGACGTTCACGGAGTCCACGGACATAGAGCCTGCCACACCACCGACGCGGGCGTAAACTTGTCTGGTGCGCGTCGCGACGTTCAACCTGCACGCCGGGGTGGACGGCTGGGGGCGCCCGACCGGCGCCCTGGAGCACGCCGCATCGTTGAACGCCGACATCCTGATCTGCCCCGAGACGTGGCGGGGCGACGACGGTGTCGACTTCTTCGCCGATCTCCAATCGCGACTGACGATGACAGGGATCTTCGTACCCCTCGCGCGCGCCGAGCGCGTCACCACTGGCCGCGCTGGCGCCACCTGGCAACCACGGCTCGCCCACTTCACGGGCGAGCACGGACTTTACTTCACCGAACATCGCTCACTGAGCCCCGCCCAACTGACTCGACGTGCCCGGTCTCGATCCGTCGAGCAGGGCGACTGGGGTCTCAGTCTTCTCACCCGTTACCCGATCATCACCATCCGCGCGCTCGCTCTCGGACGTCTGCCACGCGAGCGCGTTCAACGTACGCTCATCGTCGCTGACCTGGACGTCGACGGCCGGACGATCACGGTTCTCGCCATCCACGGCGCTCACCTAAGCCACGGGTCATTTCGCCAGTACCGACTTGTGCGGACGATCGCCGACGCCATCGATCCGCTGCGCCCGGTCCTGCTGGTCGGCGACTTCAACTCGTGGCGCCCACCGCTCCGTCTCTTCTTACCGGGTTGGCGAACCTTGGCTCGCGCCCGGACCTGGCCCGCCCACCGTCCACACTCCCAGATCGATCACATCCTCGGGCGCGGACCGTGGCGGACGTCGGCCAGTTGCGCCAGTGACGGCGGCAGCGACCACCTCGCCCTCAGCGCCGACCTCGAACTCGCCAACTACTGAACGGAAAGGCCCGAGACGTGGTGGAATGATGTTCGACACGCACGAGTCTGCGGGGTGCACGTCATGAATCTGGAGATTCGCGAAGAGCCGATTGGTTCGCTCGGGGAACACGCCACGATATCCATCGCGTACCTCGTCGACAAGATCCTCGTCGCGTCGGTGTTGGACAGGGGCCTGGGCGGGATCGTCCTGCACGAACGCGCCGTCGACACCCCATGGCTCAAGGACTACGACGCAATCAAAGGAGAAGGTCCGACGCGGTGGCCCAAGCGATTCGATGTCACAAACTGGGGACTCATCGCTGCCCACCAATACGGAGTGCGGGTCGGTGGCGCCGTGGTCGCTTTCAAGACCCCGCACCTTGCAATGCTGGACGAGGAAAGTGACAGGGCGGCGCTCTGGGACATTCGCGTTCGACCGGATCTACGTCAGTCAGGCATTGGCTCCCACCTCTTTCGCGCCGTCCATGAGTGGGCACGCGTACGAGGGTGCACCCAGATCCGAGTCGAGACTCAGAATGTCAACGTTCCTGCCTGTCATTTCTACGCAACAATGGGCTGCGCGTTGGAGAGTATCAATCGTTTTACGTATCCGGAGTCACCCGAAGAGGTTCAGATCCTTTGGCGCATGGACCTGTGAGCTATCCGAACTCACCCACGCACTTGTCGTTACGCCCCTCACGAGTCCGAATCACCACTACACGAGCTCGACCCCTCGACTCTCGGGAAGTCGTGTGAGCAGTAACAGCGACGGTAATAAGGGAAGGAAGGTCACCAGCGCCGGTATGCGCAGCGACGATGACGCGACACCGCCGACCGCGTCGCCGATCCACCCGAACAGCGCGAGCCCCGCGGTCGCACCCAAGACTCCGGCGACCCCGGCCCATCCCGCCGCGGTCGCGCGATGCGCGTGGGGAAAGATCTCGGTGCTCAGCGCGCTCGCCGCCGGTGCCAGTAGTCCCGCCGCACCGACGCCGAGGAAATACCCGACTTCGAAGTTGAGCCGCCCACCGCTGTAGGCGAACGCGGAGGTGACAGCAAGCGCCAACACGCCGATCCCGACGGTGCCCCGACGACCGATGGTGTGGGCGAGCCGCCGTCCGAGGATGAGCCCCGCCAGACCCGATACCGCGCTCGCGGTCACGACGCCGGCGACGACCGACGGACTCAGACGCAGCACGCCTTCGCCGTAGACGAAGGTGAAGCCATTGGCGGGACCGGTGATCATGCCGACGGTGAAGCCCACGATGGCCACGACAGCCAACCGACCGCGCAGGTGGGCGGGGATGGAACCGAGCCGGACCGCCGGTGAGTCCCCCACATGACGCCGGGGCTCGGGCACCGCTCGCAATAATCCGGGTATAAGCAACGCTGGAAGCACGGCGACTGCGAAGAGCCAACGAAATGAATTAGGTCCCCGAATGGCGCCGTGCAGCACGGCCGAGAGTCCCGCGCCGATCCCTCCCCCGGCTACCATCACCGCGAGTCGATGCACTCGTCGCGCCGTGCTCGTGATCTCGACGGTGACCACCTGAACCAACGTTGACGCGGCGGCGAGCAGCGGTCGTGCGAGCGCGAAACACGCGACGAAGAACCAGTAACTCGGACTGAGCGCAGCGGCCGCGGTCACGAGCAGTCCCACCGCGAGCGTGTCGCGCAGGATTCGTAGCCGGCCCCACCGATCGGCGAGTGACGCGAACGGCAACGCGCCGAGCGACGCGAGGCGCAAGATGGCCAGACCGACGCCCAGCTCCGAGCCCGAAAGCCCCACGGCGCTCTTGAGCGAATGACCCGTGGTGACCACGTGGCCGAAGTGGCGAGCCACGTCGTTAAGTGAGGAGATCGCCCCGAACTGGGCGAAGCCGGCCACGAGAGCCACCGCGAACAGCACGGCGACCGCCCGTGGCGGGTGGACGTCAAGCGGCGGAACCGTCGGTTCAGGCAAGCGAGACGCTCTCGTCGACGACGACCAACGTCTTGCCGAGGTTGCCACCGTTGAAGAGCAGGTTGAGTGCGTCAGGCGCGTGTTCCAGGCCCGCCACCAGGTGTTCGCGATGCTGGAGGGTGCCGTCGTGGACCATCGACGCGAGTACGCCCTGGGCCTCGGGGTACCGTTCGACGAAGTCGAGCACGATGAACCCACGCATCGACGCGCGTCGCATGATGAGCATCGACGTATTCGCGATCCCCCGCTGATGACCCGCCTCGTTGTACTGCGAGATCGCCCCGCAGAGCACGACGCGCCCACGCATCGCGATCGACGCGAGTGCGGCGTCCAGCACTTCGCCACCGACGTTGTCGAAGTAGAGGTCGACACCGTCCGGGCAGACCGACCGAAGCCGCGACGACAGTCTCGGCTCGCGATAGTCGAGACACTCGTCGAAACCGTACCGCTCGACGACGTCAGCGCACTTGTCAGGACCGCCGGCGATACCCACGACACGTGCGGCTCCGCGGGCTCGAGCGAGTTGACCCACCACCGAACCCGTGGCACCCGCGGCGCCCGAGACCACCACCACGTCACCGGGTCCGAACTCGCCGACCTCCAGAAGACCGAAATACGCAGTGATCCCCGTCACGCCGAGGACGTTCATCGCGGTCGCCAGGTCGAGACCGAGGTGCGGCGGGATGACTGAGAACCGATTGGAGTCATCGGCGATGACCCACTCCTGCCAGTTGGTCATCCCGAAGACGATGTCGCCCTCGTGGTAGCGGTCGTTCTGACTCGCCACGACCACACCCGTGCCGCTCGAGCGGATGACGGCGCCAATCTCAATCGGCGCCAGGTAACCCGGTGCATCGTTCATCCACGTCCGAATCGTCGGGTCAATGGAGAGCATGCCGACCTTGACGAGCGCCTGACCTGGACCGCACGTTGGCTCCGGGACCTCGATGAGCTCAGTCGTCGATTGGTCAATGACGCCGTGCGGGCGCTCTCGTAAGACAATCTGTCGATTCATCGTCACTCCTCGGTCATCGGTCATCGGTCATCGGTCGACCGAGTGCACTCTAATGAGTTGACCTGGCGCACGTCCGGGTGCGCCACACCGCCCGCCGGCCCCATCTGACCACGTCCGAGCCATCGTCCACCAGGCGAGCGGTGATCGTGCACTCGCGGGTGACTGGAAACGCTCTTCTCTACGACCTTCCGCTCAACGCTAGGAGTGCAAGCGACGCGATCAGACTGAGCGGCGTGACAACGGCTCCCCATCGACTCGCGCGTGCGAGCGACGGCGTCGCACCCGCGCCACGGGCACTGCGCCACCACAGCAGCCACGCCAGTGAGCCCGTCGCCGCGAGGTTGGGCCCGAGGTTCAGCCCGATGAGGAGAGCGAACGGGTGTGAGGGCACACGCGCGGCGAAGATGGAGGCCGCTGGAAGGTTGTTCACGAGTACAGAAGCGACGGAAGCCGTGAGGGCGGTCACGGTCGTGTTGGCGTGGTGCAGCGCCTGAGACGGAAATGACCACGCGCGCCCCACGGTTCCCAGCGCCGTCGCGATCGCGAAGAGTCCGATCAGTGCACCGGGCCCGACGACCGCCATGACCTCGTGAAACTCGACCCGGCGATGTGCGAGATGCCACCCCACGGCGAGCAGGCCGATCAACGCGACGGGAACCGCGGCGTTGCTGAGCAACACTACAGCAAGCACCGCCGCGAGGACTGCGAACGCCCCGACCCCCACTGACGGTGCGCTGACTCGATCTCGAACCTCGCTCGTGACCAACGCGTCGCGCCCGAACACCGCCACCACCAGGGCGGTGATGAGGCTCGCGCCCAACGCCGGAGCCCACATGCGTGCGGCGAAAGCCGCGCCGGTGAGGTGGAGATGCCCGAGCACGATCAGGTTCGTGAGGTTCGAGCCTGGCAACCACAGCGATCCGGCGTTCGCGAGCAATAGCACGCCGTAGAGCCACGGCGCGTCGTCCCCGCCGCGCCGCCGTGACGTGTGGATCAACACGGGTGTTAGGAATGCGACGGCCGTATCCAGGTTCAACACCGCCGTGACCGCGACGATCATCGTCGCCGCACCGGCGAACACCACGGTTCCCCGTGAGGAGATCCTGGTCAACGTCGCACCCAGCCACTCAAAGACACCGTCGTCGTTCGCGACCAAGCCGATGAGGAGCAGACCGGTCACGAGGACGAAGGGTGACCAGACCTGATCCGCGGATGACCGAGCCGCTCGAGAGTCGAGGGCGAAGGTGACGACGAGAATAACGGCGCCCAGCGCCGCGACCGCTACGGGGCCGGTGGCGCGCCGCCACGGGATCCGTCGTGCGCGCCGCATCGCACTAGTCTCGCACGACCCGACCCGCCCCCGGGGAAATTTCCTCGCCTCAGCGGGGTGCGAGCGGGATCCGCTTGGCTGCGTCGCTGCGGATACAGAGTGGGTCTTCGCCGAGCACGCTACCCGTTCTCACGTAGGCCCGCGCACGCGATCCCCCACAGAGTCGATAGAAGTCACAGCGCCCACACCCACCTTCGAGGTCGCCGGCACGGATCGCGGTGAGTAGCGGGTTCGATTGATAGATCTCGCCAAGCGGAGTTTGGCGAATGTTGCCCAGGGTCACCGGCAGAAAGCCCGACGCGTGCACCTCGCCGTCGTGACCGACGAAGATGATCCCTCGTCCGTCACCCGTAGCGAGCGAATGGCTCCGCGTCGTTCGAACGTCGCCCCGATCCTCCTCGTCGAGTCGTTGGCGCAACGTCGCGTAGAGCGGGCCGAGCGTGAATGCGCGAACGGGGTCCTCACCGCCGACGACCTCGCGCTCGGCCTGGACACGACGGAAGAATGGAGCCTCGACAGTCCGCACCGTCATGCCAAATGTCGTCGCGTCGACGAGAAAGTGGCACACGTCCTCAGCGTCACGGGCCGAGATCTCTTGGACATCGACTCCTCGCCCCACCCCGACGAGGAAGAAGACCTCCCAGATCGCGACACCGACAGAGCGCAAGAGTGACAGCACGTCCGCGAGCTCGTGGGCGTTCCGATTCATGACGGTCGTGTTCACCTGCAGCCGAAAGCCCATGTCCCGCATCATCGCGAGTGCGGCCATCGTCTGATCGAAGTGTCCGGGTATGCCACGTACTGCGTCATGGGACTGGGGCCCGGACCCATCGAGTGAGATCGAGATACTGCGAACCCCGAGTTCGTACATCCGCCGCAGGTTTTCACGCGTCAATCGTTTGGTCACCGACGGCGCAATCCCTACGCGCACGCCTCTCGAACGGGCGTAGCCGACCAGGCTCTCAAGGTCAGCACGTTCGAAACAGTCGCCGCCCGTGAAGACCAGGATCGGCACCGCCCCTTCCATGGCTGCGATCTGGTCGATCAGGTCACGGCCCTCGTCCGTAGAGAGCTCACCCGGCAACGCCTCGGTCTGTGCGGAGGCGCGACAGTGGCGACACGCGAGTGAGCACGCCTTGGTGGTCTCCCAGAACACGAGGTGGGGTGACAGGTCATAGCGTTTCAATGCACGCTGTAGCGTCTCATCTCTCATGTGCCACCGTTCTCGTCACCGCGGTGCGTCACCTCGCCACGAGGCCATCACCGAGCGCTAATTCTCGCACCACCAGTTCTAATATCGTCATCGACCAACCCCGTAGGGCATAAGGTCAGCGATGCGGCGATCGTGTGTCGAGGAGACTCGTCACCAGACATCCTGATCCAAGGAGAGATTGGCTCTACAGCCCGAACTCGCCCGGTGCGTCGAACGCGACGACCGGCTCGGCTTCATCGTCATCGACTCCAGCGGACGGAAGATGCGCGTGCGTTCGCAGCGGAATCTCTTTCATCAACCAGGTCAGTGCGAAGGCCAGCACCGCTACGGGTGCCGCCACCAAGAACACACGCTGGAGCGCCGAACTGAATGCGTCGATCACAATCGCGTGGGCCGCTGGCGGTAGCTGGTCGATCTGTGCGGGGTTCGCCGAAATCGATCCACCACCAAGCATCGCCAGCTGCTTGGCCGTCGCGTGTGCGTGGAGCTGTTCGAGTAGGCGACTATTAAAGACCGAGCCGAAGAGCGCGACCCCGAAGGCACCACCGATGGATCGGAAGAACGTCGCCGTGGCGGTGGCGGTTCCAAGCTGCTCGTGCGGCACCGAATTCTGCACCGCGACCACGAGCACCTGCATCACGAGACCCATCCCGAATCCGATAACGAACATATAGAGCGCAGCGGTCGAGAACGCACTTGTGGGTCCTAGGTGGGAGAGCGCGACCATGCCGATCGCCACGATCGCCGTCCCAACGATCGGAAAGATCTTGTAGCGGCCCGTCCGCGACACCAGCCTTCCGCTGATGATGAAGGTGATTAGCATGCCCGTGACCATCGGTAAGAGCTCGAGACCCGATCGGGTCGGCGACGAACCGTGAACCACCTGCAGGTAGAGCGGCAAGTAGACGATTGACCCGAACATCGTGAAACCGATGACAAATCCCACCGCCGATGCTGCGCTGAAGGTCCGATTCCTGAACAGTCCCATCGGCACGATCGGCTCGGCCGCCTTGGTCTCTACGTAGACGAACGCCAGCAACAGCACGACGCTCGCCACGCTGAGCCACACGATGGTCGCAGAATGCCACGAGTATTGGCTCCCGCCCCAGGTCGTGACCAGGATCAGTCCGATCACGCCCGCCGAGAGGAGACTGGTACCCCACCAGTCGATGCGGTGTGACAGCCGGCGGGCCGGAACGTGCAGCACGGCGGCGATTACGACGAGCGCGACAGCCCCGATTGGCACATTGATGTAGAAGATCCAGCGCCAAGACGCGTGCTGGGTCAACCAACCGCCTGCCAATGGCCCGAGCACGCTCGAGAGACCGAAGACAGCACCGAAGTAACCCATGTACCGTCCACGCTGACGGGGTGGGATAACGTCACCGATGATCGCCTGTGACCCGACCATCAGGCCACCGGCGCCAAGCCCCTGAATGGCTCGAAACGCGATCAACTCCAGCATGTTCTGCGAGAGTCCCGATAACGCCGATCCGAGAAGGAAGATGACGACTGAGAGTTGGAAGAACCCTTTACGACCCCACAGGTCGCCGAACTTACCCCACAGCGGTAGTGAGATTGTCGACGTGATGAGGTACGCTGTCACCACCCAGGACAGGTGATTGAGACCGTGGAGGTCCGCAGCGATGGTCGGTAGCGCCGTTGCCACAATCGTCTGATCGAGTGCCGCGAGGAACATCCCGAGCATCAGCGCCAACAGGATCACGAGGATTCGTCGATGTTCTTCTGGCGTAATCTCGTGCTCAACCGGGATGGCCGTGTTGCGAGGTGCGTCGCTAGTCAAGGTAACTCTCCACTTCTGTAGTCAAGGCCTGGGAAAATCTCGTCAACAGCGACGCAAAGGTTGCTAATTCTTTCTCGCCCCATTCGGCGACGAGCCGAGCGAGCATCGCCCGATGGACACGAAGGATTCGATCCACTACACCGCGCCCCTCGTCGGTGAGCGTTATCAGCACCGCACGCCGATCGGTAGGGTCCGCGAGTCGCGCGACGAAGCCATGCTGTTCTAATTGCTGGACCTTCCGCGTCACAGCAGGGGTGTCGACTCCGACGAGTGTCGCGATATCGGAGACGCGCATGGCGTCACCACCTCGATGGTGAAGTTTGAACAAGATGATGATGGCGGACCGATCGATTCGAAGATCAGCCTCTCGCAACAGCCGCTCATGCATCTTCGCTCGCGTCAGCGCTTGAGTTATCGACTGGAGTCCCACCTGGAGTTGGTCGATCGCGCTCGTAGCCTCCGACCGATTAGGGGTCTTAGAACTTACTTTCATCAAGCAACCATCGTAATCGTCAGTCATCGGACTGTGACCTGCATAGGCAAATCAGACGTCCAACCTCGGCAAACTGTGCGGGCGAAGGAGTAACGCGAATATCACACTATGAGCCGATACTGTCCCCTTGACTGAAGATGTCCTCGGGCAACCAACTACCTCGCTAGCCACCTGACCCAGGCCAACTCCTTCGTGATTGACCCCACGCCCGAGCAGACCAACGAACTACGTGGTCACATCGGGGTTCACGTCCTCTCATTGGCCCCAGCCCGTTCGACCACAACTTTCGACGGAGGTCAACCGAAGAAGATACCCACGCGTACTCCGAGAGGCAGCCACTGCTCGCCTCGCTCATCTTCCATTCCCTCGTCGTGGCGATAGCAGCCAGCCCCAAGACGCCGCAGATCATTAGCCTGACGGACACGTTCCGCGTCTCACTCGATAGTGCACGACCATCACAACGATTTGCAGAGCCCCCGTCTTGCTTCAGCCCCTTGTCACCAGCTCGCACTCTCCGCCAGTCGAGTAGCCGAGGGGAATCGCACCCCTCGGCTCTCACAGAACCGTACGTGAATCTCTCAACTCATCCGGCTCTTGCGGGCCGGTTGGCAGTGGATGGAATGAGACGCCAATGAACGAAGAGATCGGGATAACGCTGGCGAGCAGCGTTGAGCCAGTCCCACGCCTTCAGTGGTTCCCTTCGCATTCGCTTGAACTTCTGCATTGCCCATCGAACAAGATGCTGATCGATGCGCCTTGTGAGGAAGTACAACTCGGAGCGGTAGAACGCTCCGTAATAGTTGATCCAGCCCCGCACCTGGGCATTAATCTCCCGGGCGAGACCGGTCAGGTCCGTGCCACTGCGACGGTTGAGGTGCCAGTCCCTAATCTTCTTGCCGACCGCCTTCTTCGCCTTGGTGCTCATCGCCGGTGAGAAGTTCACGAAGAACCCTCGACGGCCCTTAGCCAGGCGAGCCCGAAAGGTGTAGCCGAGGAAATAAAAACTGATGTGTTCCGAGTCCCCCCGGCGCTTCGCGTCTTTGCAGTACACGACCTTCGTCTTGTCGGGATGCAACTCAAGTCCTAAGGACCCGAGTCGTTCAGCGAGCGCAGTCCAAAGACTTCGAGCCTGGGCTTCGGTGTTGCAGTGGATAACAGCATCATCCGCGTAGCGCTCAAAGGGGCAGCCCGGAAACTCCCGGTCCATCCACTTATCGAACGCGTAGTGCATGAATAAGTTCGCGAGCAGCGGCGAGATTGGAGAGCCAAATGAACAGCGTCGTATTATGCGCAGCGCTGGTCCGTCGGACCTGGTGGAGGCCGCGTTGGCGCTCGAGCACTGCGCATAATCCAGAAGCAGTGAAACCCTGATTGAGCGGCTCGGCAGGGTGCCGGGCCGGGTAATTGGAGGTGGCTGCGATGGTGGCTGTGTCTGCACTGGTGTCCGACTTGGAGGCCGAGTTGGTGCGTCTGGGTTATAAGGACTCGACGCTGGTTTGGTATCGGGGCTGTTGGCGGCGCCTGGAGAAGTTCTTCGCTGCCCGCGGGGTCGAAGAGTTCTCCCTGGATATGGCCATGGCGTGGGTCGACGAAGCCTGTGGCTTCTTCGAGAAGGAGCAGGCTGGCACTCTCCAGGCGACCGACGTCTATCTGTTCCGGGTTGCCCAGATGCTCGGCGACTACGCGCTGCGAGGGGCGGTACTGCGCCGCTACAACCGGTCCCTCGACAAGTTGTCGCGCGAGGACGCCGACACGGTCGCCCGGTTCCAGGCGTGGCTGCGGGCCGCGGACCGGTCGGTGTCGACGGTGCGGACGTATGGCTCGCTGGCCGGGGAATTTGTCGCGTTCACAAGCAACCGCGGTGGAGTAACTTGCTGCGACGCTGCCACGATCGAGGCCTTCGTTAGTGCATTGGCCGGTTACCAGTTCAAGACCGTTGAACAGAAACTGTGCGCCGTGCGATCCTTTCTCCGCTTCGCGGCCGATAACGGACTGGTCGACGCCGCCGTGGTGGACGCGGTCCCGACGATGAAGTCCCGCACGCAGACCAGGATCCCCTCGGTGTGGGACCCCGGCGACGTGACCAAGATCCTCGAGGCGATCGACCGGGGAAACCCGTGTGGGAAGCGCGACTACGCGATCGTTCTGTTGATCGCCCGGCTCGGGCTGCGCAGCATCGACGTCAAGCGACTGGAACTCAGCGACTTCGACTGGCCGGGCAACCGACTGTTCGTGACCCAGGCCAAGACGGGTGGCCGAGTGCAGTTGCCGTTGTTGAAAGACGTCGGTTGGGCGGTGATCGACTACATCCGAAGTGGTCGACCGGCGAGCAACTGCCCCCAGGTGTTCGTGCGCCACACCGCCCCGATCGGCCCGTTCTCCGACCAGGACCACCTGCACCAGATTCTGGTGAAGCACGCCCGGGTGGCGCGCGTGGCGATCAGCGAGCAACGCCGTCACGGCATGCACTCGCTGCGCCACACGCTGGCGACCCGATTGATGGAGAACGGCACGCCGCTCGAACAGATCGCCGACATCCTCGGTCACCAGTCGGTTCGATCGACGGGTGTGTACTTGAAGTCGTCACTGGGGCTGCTCGCCGCGTGCGCCCTCGACCCCGACGCACCAGCGCAGGGGGCGTCACGATGAGCCCGGAGATCACACTGAACAGCGCGATCGCGGCGCTCGTCACGCAAAAGCGCGCGGTCGGCTACAAGTACATCAGCGAAGAACGGATGCTCATCCGGTTCCAAGAGTTCTGCCACGCCAAATTCCCCGGACTGGACGCGCCCAACCGGGCCTCGCTGGAGGCGTGGGTTGCGGCGGCCCGCGAGCGAGGGGTCAAACCAGCGACCTTGCAGAATATGGCCGCGACGCTCAGGGAATTGGCCCGTTTCCTGGGCCGCCGAGGCGTCGAGGCCTACGTCTTACCCGCCGGCACGCTGCCCCGGCCCACCCGTTACGTCCCGCACATCTACACCGACCAGGAGCTGGCGAGCTTGTTCGCCCAGACGGACCGCTGTCACTACCACTCGCTGGTCCCGTTCCGCCACCTGGTCATGCCGGTCCTGTTTCGCACGATCTACGCCTGTGGCCTGCGTGCTTCCGAAGCTCGCCTGCTGCGCGTCGACGATGTTGACATCAACACTGGCGTGCTGCAGATCCGTGACGCGAAAGGCGGCAAGGACCGCCAGGTGCCCGTCAGCGCGCCGCTGCGCGAGAGACTCGCTGTCTATTACGCCGCGCTCGCCGGACAACCCGGCTGGGAGTGGTTCTTCCCCGGCACCACGCCCGGTGTGCCGCTGACGCTCGGGAACCTCGACAAGAACTTCCGGCGGTTCTTGTGGCAGGCGCGCATCTCGCACGGCGGCCGCGGTCAGGGACCTCGTGTCCATGACCTGAGGCACACGATGGCGGTCAACAATGTTCGGCGCTGGTTTGAGCGAGGCGAGAACGTCAACGCGCTGCTGCCCGTCCTGCAAACGTACCTGGGCCACTCATCGATCGGCGACACCGCCTACTACCTGCACCTGACCGCGGAGTCCTACCCCCACATCACCGCTCAGGTTCAACTCATCATCGGCGATGTCGTCCCGGCCATCGCGGAAGGGGCGCACCATGGCGACTGACTTCGCGCTGCTCTTGCGCCGCTTTCTGAGCGAGTACCTGGCCGGGCTGCGCGGCTGCTCAGCGAACACGATCAGTTCCTACCGGGACACCTTCAAGCTGCTGATCTGGTACTTGCGCGATGAGCGGAACATCCCACCCGAACGGCTCACCCTCGAGGTGATCGACGTCGCGGCGATCACCGGGTTCTTGGACTGGCTGGAGACCCGCCGGCACAACAGCGTGTCGACCCGCAACCAGCGCCTGGCCGCCGTCAGTTCGTTCTACCGGTGGATGCAATCGCAAGATCCGACCCACCTGGCCCGCTGTCAAGACATTCTTGCTATCCCCGCCAAGAAACAGCCTCACCCGGGCGTGCACCACCTCAGCGTCGAGCAGACCCGTCAATTACTCGCTCGGCCCGACCGCTCCACCCGCCACGGCCGACGAGACGCGACCGTGCTCGCCACCCTCTACGACACCGCTGGCCGGGTCCAAGAGATCGCCGATCTGAAAGTCCGAGACGTCCGTCTCGCGGACCCCGCGATGGTCGCGCTGACCGGCAAGGGCAACAAAACCCGGCACGTCCCGATCGACCACAACACAGCAGCGTTGTTGGCTAGCTACCTCGCCGAGCGACAACTCGATCGACCCGGCCGTGATGATCACCCGGTGTTCTTCAATCAGCACCACGCGAAACTCAGCCGCGGCGGGATCGCCTGGATCCTCCACAAATATCACGCCCAGACCACCGACCCGACGCTCAGCGGTGCCCACCTCAGCCCGCACGTCCTGAGACACAGCCGAGCGATGCACCTCTACGACGCGGGCGTTCCGCTGCCCTATATCCGGGACATTCTTGGCCACGTCGACCTCTCAACGACCGATATCTACGCCCGTGCCTCCACCGAAGCCAAGCGCCGAGCCCTCGAAGCCGCCTACGTCGACGTCGTCTCGGACGACCTGCCCGAATGGAATCAAGATCCCGGACTGCTCAACTGGCTCGCCATGCTCTGAAACTCTCTACCCGACACATTATGTGCAGTGCTCGCGCACCGACACGGCCTCCACCAGGTCCGACGGACCAGCGCTGCGCATAATACGACGCTGTTCATTTGGCTCTTTATGCGCAGCTGAACATAAGCCACCCTGCGGGGTTCCCTTCTCTCTAGCCGCGAGGGTCCCATCCGGCATCTGCATGGGAGCGGTGAGCCACCGTTCGATGTAGAGCAGAACCCAACGCTCTTGGGTGTGGTGCGCCACCGCTTTTAACAGCAGATCATGGGGGACGCTGTCGAAGAAGGCCCGGACGTCAAGGTCCAACACCCAGTCCTGCTTCCAACAGCGCTTGCGAGTCGCCGCCAACGCGTCATGGGCACTTCGCCCTGGACGGTAGCCGTAACTGTCGTGGTGGAAGATCGGTTCTAACGTCTCTTCCAACACCATCGCCGCCGCCGTTTGGGCCACTCGGTCTGCCGTGTTTGGCACGCCGAGCACCCGCACCGCGGCCCCATGGTCCTTCGGTATCTCCACCGCTCGCACCGGTCCGGGAAAGTAACTTCCCGAACTCATGCGGTTCCACAACTTGTAGAGATTGTCAGTCTCGTTGTCGCTGAACCGTCTAATGCTCACGGCGTCCACGCCCGGCGCTCCGCCGTTCGCTTGGACCTTCTTCCACGCCTCAAAGACGAGACGCTTAGGAATCTCAAACGACTTCACTTCCAACTGTGGTCCGCCCATCAGTTCCTCCCCCGAGGGGTTGACATCTGGGTGACCTGACCTGCCCGGCCCCTTCGCTCCAGTCCCATTACAGAACCTTCATCACTACTACGAGCCGGTCCGCCCCTGTGTCTCGCGTCGGTACTCTTGCCCACGCGGTCTTGACCACGCGAGGTTCTCCCTCTTAACGACCAGAGAGGCAACATCGCCCCTGAGGTCTGGCCGTCGGTATCGAGACGACAGGTTCTCCTGTTCCATGCCAGCGCCTGTAACGAGCTCACGCCACCTTTACACCGGACACCGCCAGGGCCACAAGCAGGCAGCTCCCTGGCTGAGGACACACCGCGAAGGCGCGCCATTATCCCAGGGACGGAGTCCAGCCCTGGTTTCGATGTCGTCATTAAATTTCTCGATGCGTCAGCAGTGGTTCACACACGTTCGTCTTCTCGTTACACAACTGACCCGCTGTTAGCGGGCCTTTTCCGCAGTCGCTTCCCACCCCGGCTCTTTACCGACATGACACTGCAGTGCTTTGGGATCTCCGCCTGCACGGCGAACCCGGAGGACCTACCTCCATCACTGGCACAGCACGGTTCGTGCTGACAAACTTCTACATGGTCAGCACTCCCCTTTCAGGACACACGACCCCGCGCATTTCCGAAGCGCCGATTTGTTGAGTACCGTTGGTCGGAAACGAGTGCTCCATCGGAGAGTCGCCTCGGACACCCGACGGCGAGCAACCACCACCGAAACACCTAGTTCAGTTGGTCGACGCGGACCGGTGGGTCCCTTACACGCTGTTAAGGGCTCTCGCTGCGACGCCACGTGGGCGGCAGGTTCACTTCGTCCGCTGCAGACCCTGTCGTGGGTTTTCTCGAAGGTGATTCGCCGAAGGACCTTGCGAAGCGAGCGACTGGGCGAAATGTGCCCTGAGTGCGGGGCCGAGATTCTCGTCCTCGAGACCAAGATCGATGATCGTCTTTAAATACTCGAGCTTGTCTCCAGTGTCGAAGTATCGAGCATTCTCAATCTCATAGCCGAGAAGGAAGTTACCGTTATCAATCGAGAGCTGCATCGCATCCTGCAGCGAGAGCTCGTCACCCGGGCGAAGTTCGGAGGCACGATCGCTGAGGCACCCCAGTATCGTCGGTGTGAAGAGGTAACTGCTCACGCTCGCGAGATCTGACGGCGCATTGGCTCGGCCGGGTTTCTCCACAATCGATTCGATTTTTACGATACCCGGCTCAATCTCCTTACCTCCCACGTACCCGTAACGTGTGTAGTCGTCGTCACCGTCCGCGCGAATACACGACAGCACGCCGAGGCCGGTTCGCTCGTGGAGTGCGACCATCTGGCTAAATCGCCCAGGAGTAGCGCGGATGAAGTCGTCCCCAAAGGTGTAGATGAACGGCTCATCACCGATTAGGTGCGCAGCGTTAAGAAGAGGCGTACCATTGCCGTCGGGACCCTTTTGCCGCATGTAGGCAAAATTCGCCAGGTTGGCGATGTGCTCAACCTCCTTCAGCTGCTTCTTTTTCGGACCCTTTAAGGCGGTTACAAGTTCCTGGCTCGGCTCCGCGAAGTGGTCCTCAATCGAGCGCTTGTGGTATCCCGTAACGATAACGATGTCTTCGATCCCGGCCTCGACGAGTTCCTCGACGATGTACTGAATGATCGGCTTGTCAAGGATCGGCAACATTTCCTTCGGCATCGCCTTGGTCTGGGGGAGGAATCGCGTTCCGAGACCAGCTGCTGCAATGACAGCTTTGCGTATCAAGTGGATCTCCCGTTCGCCCGTTCTCTAACTGCTGGTGGTGCACTGAATTTCTCAATTGCGACGTAACTCACGCCGCACTTCTACCTTATGGCGCAATCCACGCCTGCTTCCGCTGATCGGAAGTGACAACCTCAGTACCAAGGCCGCGGCCCCACACCATGTCCATCAGCGGAGGCAAGAAAACAATGTTCGAATCTCCTGTCCACCCGCTTTTATCAGGTGGAACTTACAGAACGAACGTCGACATCGAGCCACGACGTACCCACATTGCATCGCGGACTGCACTCTATCCGGACACCTCAACGACGAACCTTCGTCGTTCGAGGGTCCCGTCGCACGATGTGTGAATTCTGAGACCCCGATAACGCCGTCCCGACAGAAGTGATAACTCCCTTTCCGCACGTCGAGTGAGCGATATCTCGCTATTTAGGCGACTCCCAGTTCTCGATCTTGTTCGCGGCCCGCAGCGAGAGTTGCTTGAGTTCACTCACCAG
>JAJYPU010000002.1 GCA_021795095.1 Actinomycetes bacterium
GGGAATCTTGCGCAATGGGCGAAAGCCTGACGCAGCAACGCCGCGTGAGGGACGAAGGCTTTCTGAGTTGTAAACCTCTTTCGACAGGAACGATTGTGACGGTACCTGTAGAAGAAGCACCGGCCAACTATGTGCCAGCAGCCGCGGTGATACATAGGGTGCAAGCGTTATTCGGATTTATTGGGCGTAAAGAGCTCGTAGGCGGTTCGATAAGTCGGGTGTTAAACCCCCAGGCTCAACCTGGGGCCGCCACCCGAAACTATCGTGACTAGAGTTTGGTAGGGGATCACGGAATTCCTGGTGTAGCGGTGGAATGCGCAGATATCAGGAGGAACACCAGTAGCGAAGGCGGTGATCTGGGCCAATACTGACGCTGAGGAGCGAAAGCGTGGGGAGCGAACAGGATTAGATACCCTGGTAGTCCACGCCGTAAACGGTGGGCACTAGGTGTGGGGACTTTTCAACGGTTTCCGCGCCGCAGCTAACGCATTAAGTGCCCCGCCTGGGGAGTACGGCCGCAAGGCTAAAACTCAAAGAAATTGACGGGGGCCCGCACAAGCAGCGGAGCATGTGGCTTAATTCGATGCAACGCGAAAAACCTTACCTAGATTTGACATGTTGGGAAAAGCCGTAGAGATACGGTGTCCTTCGGGGCCCATCACAGGTGGTGCATGGCTGTCGTCAGCTCGTGTCGTGAGATGTTGGGTTAAGTCCCGCAACGAGCGCAACCCTTGTTCTATGTTGCCAGCACGTAATGGTGGGGACTCGTAGAAGACTGCCGGGGTCAACTCGGAGGAAGGTGGGGACGACGTCAAGTCATCATGCCCCTTACGTCTAGGGCTGCACACATGCTACAATGGGCGGTACAGAGGGCTGCTAAACCGCGAGGTGGAGCCAATCCCTAAAACCGCTCTCAGTTCAGATTGCAGGCTGCAACTCGCCTGCATGAAGTTGGAGTTGCTAGTAATCCCGGATCAGCATTGCCGGGGTGAATACGTTCCCGGGCCTTGTACACACCGCCCGTCAAACCACGAAAGTCGGCAACACCCGAAGCCGGTGGCCTAACCGAAAGGAAGGAGCCGTCGAAGGTGGGGTCGGTGATTGGGGTTAAGTCGTAACAAGGTAGCCGTACCGGAAGGTGCGGCTGGATCACCTCCTTTCTAAGGAGCACATCTGCCCACAAGGGGCAGACAGCTACCGAGTTGAATGCTGGTTAATCGGAGGCGTGGTATACCACTGCGCAACAGTCTCGAGTACTTGTACTCCACACTGTTGCGGACAGGTTCCTACTGTGCCTGACCGGACTCTCGTCTTCCGTTTTGGAGGAGCGACGCTCCTCGGTCGATGTCCACTCGTGGACCGCTGGACCCTCGACGTTCCTCACGTGGCTGTTTCGCGCGTGGGTAGAGCATCGAGCGCTGATCCTTGAGAATTCTAGAACGAGCACGAGCATCTATATTTTTAAAAATATCAATTTCTCCAAGCTACAAAGAGTCAACGGTGGATGCCTTGGCGTCTATAGCCGATGAAGGACGTGGGCGACTGCGATAATCCATGGGGAGCTGTCTACCGAGCTTTGATCCATGGGTGTCCGAATGGGAAAACCTTGCACCCGTCATGGGGTGCAACTCCCGCCTGAATATATAGGGCGGGTAGAGGGAACCGGGTGAATTGAAACATCTCAGTAACCCGAGGAGAGGAAAACAAAAGTGACTCCCTGAGTAGCGGCGAGCGAAACGGGAAGAGCCTAAACCGAGCTGGTGTTAAAGCACTGGGCGTTGCCAGTTCGGGGTTGTGGGATTTACGGGAAGGAACCAGCAACCTTCACAGAGTTACAAAATTGATTCGTAGCAGAACTACCTGGAAAGGTAGACCGAAGAGGGTAATAGTCCCGTACGTGAAACGATGAGATCTCTGCGTGAACACCCGAGTAACGCCGGATCCGGGAAAGCCGGCGTGAATCTGTCAGGACCATCTGATAAGGCTAAGTACTCATAGACGACCGATAGTGAACAAGTACCGTGAGGGAAAGGTGAAAAGAACCCCGGGAGGGGAGTGAAATAGTACCTGAAACCGTTGATTTACAATCAGTTAGAGAGTCGTCACATATTTATATGTGGCCTCGATAGCGTGCCTTTTGAAGAATGAGCCAGCGAGTTGTGGTACGTGGCGAGGTTAACCCGAGAGGGGTAGCCGAAGCGAAAGCGAGTCTGAATGGGGCGTTCAGTCGCGTGCTGCAGACCCGAAGCCGAGTGATCTAGCCATGGGCAGGTTGAAGCGGGGGTAAAACCCCGTGGAGGACCGAACCCACCTCAGTTGAAAATGAGGGGGATGACCTGTGGTTAGGGGTGAAAGGCCAATCAAACTCGGTGATAGCTGGTTCTCCCCGAAATGCATTTAGGTGCAGCGTCAGTCGTTCAGCATCGGAGGTAGAGCACTGGATGGGCTAGGGGGCCTACAAGCTTACTGACCCCAACCAAACTCCGAATGCCGATGCTCCAGAGACTGGCAGTGAGACCACGGGGGATGAGCTTCGTTGGTCGAGAGGGAAACAGCCCAGATCTTCAGCTAAGGCCCCTAATTCTGGACTAAGTGGAAAACGATGTGAGAACGCTCAGACAGCCAGAAGGTTGGCTTAGAAGCAGCCATCCTTTAAAGAGTGCGTAATAGCTCACTGGTCGAGTGGTCTTGCGCGGAAAATGTAACGGGGCTCAAGTCCAGAGCCGAAGCTAAGAATTGCTCCGTAAGGAGTAGTGGTAGGGGAGCGTCGAACCTGCTGTGAAGCGGAGGTGTAAACCTACGTGGAGCGCGTTCGAGTGAGAATGCTGGTATGAGTAGCGAGAGAGGGGTGAGAAACCCCTCCGCCGTAAGCCCAAGGGTTCCTGGGGAAGGCTAATCCCCCCAGGGTAAGTCGGGAGCTAAGGCGAGGCCGAGAGGCGTAGTCGATGCACAACAGGTTGATATTCCTGTACCACCGTGTCCGCGACAATCCCAATTTGGGGGTACTAAGGGGCTGACCTTCGGGTCGATCCGACCAGCCCCAAGGCGGGAAGCGAAGGAGGGACGGAGGAGGATAGGTGAGCCCAGGCGTTGGTTGTCCTGGGGTAAGTGCGTAGGGCGGGATCTAGGCAAATCCGGATCCCATATAGCCTGAGACACGATGCCGAGCCATTAGGCGAAGTCACTAATTCCATGCTCCCAAGAAAATCTTCTAGCGAGTTGACACGGTGCCCGTACCCCAAACCGACACAGGTGGGCGGGTAGAGAATACCAAGGCGATCGGGAGAACTGTAGTTAAGGAACTCGGCAAAATGCATCCGTAACTTCGGGAGAAGGATGGCCTTATTAGCGTGTAGGACTTCGCGTCCGTAGCGTGAGAAGGTCGCAGAGAATTGTGGGAAGCGACTGTTTACCAAAAACACAGGAGCGTGCTAAGTCGTAAGACGACGTATACGCTCTGACGCCTGCCCGGTGCTGGAAGGTTACGGGGACCGGTTAGCTCTTAGGAGCGAAGCTGGGAACCTAAGCCCCAGTAAACGGCGGCCGTAACTATAACGGTCCTAAGGTAGCGAAATTCCTTGTCGGGTAAGTTCCGACCTGCACGAATGGCGTAACGACTTCCCAACTGTCTCAACTACAGACCCGGCGAAATTGAAGTACGAGTAAAGATGCTCGTTAGCTGCATCAGGACGGAAAGACCCCGTGCACCTTTACTACAACTTGATGTTGGGTTTTGGTTCAGTTTGTGTAGGATAGGTGGGAGGCTTTGAAGCTTCGGCGCTAGTCGGAGTGGAGCCAACGTTGAAATACCACCCTTTCTGCACCGGAACCCTAACCTTGGTCCGTAATCCGGATCAGGAACAGCGTCAGGCGGGTAGTTTGACTGGGGCGGTCGCCTCCTAAAATGTAACGGAGGCGCCCAAAGGTTCCCTCAAGCTGGTTGGCAATCAGCTGTTGAGTGCAATGACACAAGGGAGCTTGACTGCGAGACTTACAGGTCAAGCAGGTACGAAAGTAGGGCATAGTGATCCGGCGGTCGCTTGTGGAAGCGCCGTCGCTCAACGGATAAAAGGTACGCCGGGGATAACAGGCTTATCTTCCCCAAGAGTCCATATCGACGGGAAGGTTTGGCACCTCGATGTCGGCTCGTCGCATCCTGGGGCTGAAGCCGGTCCCAAGGGTTGGGCTGTTCGCCCATTAAAGCGGTACGCGAGCTGGGTTCAGAACGTCGTGAGACAGTTCGGTCCCTATCCGATGCAGCCGTAAGTGATTTGAGAAAGGTTGTCCCTAGTACGAGAGGACCGGGACGAACGCAGCTCTCGTGTGACAGTTGTCCTGCCAAGGGCATGGCTGTTTTGCGACCTGCGGGTGGGATAAGCGCTGAAAGCATCTAAGTGCGAAGCCCGTTTCAAGATAAAATCACTCACTGGGTTAACCAGGTAAGGCCCGTGGCCAGACGACCACGTTGATAGGCCGGAAGTGTAAGTGCGGTAACGCATTCAGCTGACCGGTACTAATCGGCCGAGGGCTTGGAGTTTGATGTTCGTGCTCGTTCTAGGACGCTCAAGGACCGGCAACGCCGGTTCGCCACGAGAGTGGTGAGCGCATGGTTTCCGGTGGTTATGGCGGTGGAGATATACCTGTTCCCATACCGAACACAGCAGTCAAGCCCACCAGCGCCGATGGTACTTGGGGGTCCCCCCCTGGGAGAGTAGGTCGCCGCCGGGATTTCTTGAAAACCCCCCACCTCTTGGTGGGGGGTTTTCGCTTTGGTGCCCAGACGTACTGCAAGTCACGGCGGGCCCCGTGACCGCCGATGGGGGTGCGCAGTGTGCGCAGATGAGGCGTGGCCACGGCACGAATCACCACGAGTCGGCGCTGCCACCCAGTCGGGACCTCCGCTTGCTGGCGTGACGGTCTCGACGCCAACCAAGCTCTTGGTGCCTCACACCGACACGAGTTCACTGATCATCGCCCCTTCGCCAGAGTCCGTCTATGCGGCACTCGTCGACAGGGATGCCCTGACGGCGTGGTTAGCGCCGGCGGGTATGTCGGGCAGGTTCGAACGTTTCGATCTACGCCCCGGGGGGTCATATCGCATGGTCTTGAGTTACGACGACCCTACGAGCGCACGGGGTAAAGCGACAGCCGACTCCGACATCATTGAGGCGCGCGTCATCGTAATGGTCCCGGGCCAGTGGATCGTCCTCGCGGTGGACTTCGTCGCTGACGACCCTGGCTTGGCCAGCACCAGGACTATGACCTGGGCAATGACCGCGGTCGAGGGGGGAACCCGGGTTGAGGTCACGGCCGAGGACGTGCCCGACGGGGTCTCCGCCGAGGACCATGCGGCGGGGCTGAACTCATCGTTGGCGAATCTCGCCGGTTATCTTGAGGACTAGTGGACGGCGTTCGTGGTGGACGCCGACCGGCGGGACTCGGACCCGCGCGCTGGCGATTCTGGAGCGGAAACATCCGGATCCCGAGGTGGTGTCACGAGCCTGATCTGACCGACGAGGAACGGACGGTGGCATACGAGACGCTTTCGCACAACGTGGCCATGGTCCGTAGACTGGGGGGATGCCTTCTTCCCCATCTGCACCTCGTCGTGGCCAGAATTCCGGTCGTGGTGCGGGTGGCCGCCCCCCGACATCACCGTATCGATCAGGTGACGCGCGTCGCTCAGGCGGCGGACGCGACGGTGCACCGTCGCGCGACCGGCTCGAAGCCCCTCGCGGGCGGGCCACGCCCGGTCGCCCAGGTGGTGACGATCGGCGTGATACTCGTTCGCGCGGCGAATCGGGCCGGTCGAGCCGTCCCGCTGAGCGCTCCGGGCCACGGCGTGAATCCGATGATCGGTCACGCAGTCGTGGCGCTTCGAGCAACTACGCCGGTGGCGATCGGCGTGATACGCGAAGCCGCGGTGACGTGAGTCGTTCGCCGCGAGTGGGTGCGCCTCGACGTGAGGAGAATGACCGAACGACTCGTACGAGCCCGCCGCGGTCGACTCGTCCGAGCCGCCCCGGTGCACCGAATGGCGCCCGTGGTCGCGCCGGGAGTCCCGTTTCGCGCGGAGGCGACGAACCTCGGTACGGGTCACGACGCGATGACCGCACACCTGATTCCAGTCGTGCGCCACGTCCCCCTCGTGAACGCTCCGGCACGGGTGCTCGCGGCGAAACTCGCCCGAGCGGCCGCGACGGAGCGCCAGGACGCCCACCGCGACGTGGTGAGGACCGATACGAGACCGGTCCCCGTCGACCCAGCGCACGTGGCGCCGGACGTCCCGCGCGGCCAGTCGACCCCGAGGTTGCGGCTCGCCAGCGAGCCGGTGCACACGCCCGCGGCCAAGGCTGGGGCGGTGTCGCACGCAAGGGCGCGGTGAACATCTCGAGCACCGGTCGTGCCTTAGACGACGAACAAGGTCCGCGTGATCGTCCCGAGCCGATGGCCGAATGGATCGAAGATGAGCGCCCCGTAGTCACCAAGTCTGAGGCGCCGACCAAGACCCGCGCGTCTTACGCGTTGCCCGGTGACGTCGCGGCGAATATCCGCAAGGCGTTCATTGGCACGGCGTACATGCGCGAGAAGATGGTGATGACCCTCACCAAAGCCGCGGAGGCCTACGACCGAAAGCGCTACGAAGAGGCGCTGCGCCTGGGCCGTACGGTGGCTGACGCGACCCCCGGGGTCGCAGCAGTTCGCGAACTCACCGGCCTGGCTGCCTATCGCGGCGAACGTTGGAACATGGCCAAGATCCATCTTCGTGCGCACTTCACGTTGACCTCCGACCCCGAGCACCTGCCGCTCGTCATGGACTGCGATCGGGCTCACCGTCGGTACCGGGCAGTCGAAAAGACCTTCGAGGAGCTCGAGGCGAGCGAACCGACGGCCGATGTCCTCACCGAGGGGCGGATCGTGATGGCCGGCGCCCTCGCCGACCAGCGCAAGTTCCACGAGGCGATCGACCTGCTTGTGCGCGCCGGTGGGACCAAGCAGCTGCACAACCCCTCGTATCGGCACGTTCGGCTCTGGTACGCGCTCGCGGACATCTTCGATCGCGCCGGCGATGCGGGCTCGGCACGCGAGCTCTTCGCCCGCGTCGTGCTGGCAGAACCCGACGCCTACGATGCCCAGTCCCGTCTGGCGGAGCTGGGTATGGACGCGCCCCGGAAGAATCGCAAGCGTCGAACTGTCCCCGTATCCAAGAAGCGCGTCGACTGATCGAGTAACGGCTTGGGCTCGTCACCGGCGGCCACAGCGGGGCCCGTACCGGGCCAGTCGGGCTAACGGCTTCGGGTTCCCATGACGCAGTATGGCGCCACTGCCGAAGGGCGATGGGCGGGTGTGTGGGACCTTGCCGTCGCCTTCGAGACCGGTGACCGGTTTGAGGTCCTCGCGCGCTACATCACCGCTGTAGCCAGGGTCACTGGCGAGGACACTGCGCTAACGCCAGGAGTGGTGGTTGGCGTTCCCACCGCAGGTCTGGAGTGACGCGGTCACCGGTGCACTCCGGGGGCAGTGGAGCCATCTTGTAGGGTAGGCGTATGGACATCGCCGCACTGTTGGGTGACGAGGCGTCGACCCTGCTCGACCACCACGCCACCGCTTTCCCGAAGGAAATGCTCACTGTACCGGGCCCAAATTTCATGGGCGAGGTGATGGCGTCCAGCGACCGGTCGCCGACGGTGCTGCGCAATCTGGGCACGCTGTACAACCACGGGCGACTCGGCAAGACGGGTTATGTGTCAATCTTGCCGGTCGACCAAGGCATCGAGCACTCGGCGGCGGCATCGTTCGCACCCAACCCCGCGTACTTCGATCCCGCGCACCTGTGCGATCTCGCGATTGCGGCCGACTGCAACGCCATCGCGTCGACTCTGGGGACCCTCGGTTCAGTCTCGCGGCGTTACGTGCACCGCATCCCCTTCATCGTGAAGTTGAACCACAACGACCTGCTCAACTATCCCAACACCTACGATCAGATTCCCTTCGCGAGTGTCCGACAGGCGGCGGACCTCGGTGCCGTCGGCGTCGGGGCGACCATCTACTTCGGCTCGCCGGAGTCAGGGCGGCAGTTGCGTGAAGTGTCCGCGGCGTTCGCCCAGGCCCACGAGCTCGGCCTGTTCACAGTGCTGTGGACCTATTTGCGTAATCCCGCGTTCAAGACTGCCGAGGCGGACTATCACGTCAGCGCCGACCTCACCGGTCAAGCGAACCACCTCGGCGTCACCATCGAGGCAGACATCATTAAGCAGAAGCAGCCGGAGAACAATGGCGGCTACAACGCCTTGAAGTTTGGAAAGACCGATCCGAAGGTCTACAGCGAGTTAACGACGGACAACCCGATCGACCTGACTCGCTGGCAGGTCGTGAACTGCTACGCCGGACGAATTGGCTTGATTAACTCCGGCGGTGAGTCCAAGGGCGACAACGACCTGGCCTCTGCTGTGCGAACGGCCGTGATCAACAAGCGCGCCGGCGGCCAAGGCCTGATCCTGGGCCGTAAGGCCTTCCAGCGGCCCATTGACGAGGGCGCTGCGCTGGTCCACGCCGTCCAAGACGTCTACCTCGACCCCGCGATCACCGTCGCTTGATTCATCGTCGTGAGCGACGAGCTCAGTAGCGGCTGGCGGACCTGGCCGAATCTCATCACCCTCATTCGACTGGCGATGCTGCCGGTCTTCCTCTGGCTGCTCTTTGGCACCGGCCATCGTGCCGATGCGGCGTGGCTGCTCGGCGCGTTGGGGGCGACGGACTGGGTCGACGGCTACGTCGCACGACGCATCAATCAGGTTTCGTCGGTCGGCAAGGTGCTCGACCCCGTCGCCGACCGCGTCCTCATGATGACCGGACTCATAGCAGTGGCCAGCGCCGGCGGCGTTCCGTGGTGGTTCGCAATCGCGACCTTGGTTCGTGAGGTGTTGGTCTCGGGCCTTACGATCGTGCTCGCGCTGCTCGGTGCGGCACGGATCGACGTGCTCTGGTGGGGGAAGGTCTCAACCTTCGTGCTGATGGTCACGTACCCGCTGTTCCTCCTCACGAGCAACGACCACCACGCGGCCCTGGCGCTGTGGCAGCAGTGGGGGCGTGGCGCGTGCTGGGTCGCCGGCGTGACGGGTCTAGCGCTCTCCTGGGCGGTGCTCGCAGGCTACGTCGCCCCCGCGAAACGCGCCCTTCGGACCGGTCGCGCGGGTCGGGGATTGGAGTAGATTTCATCGCATGAAGACTCCCGAGGAATTGCGATACTCCCGCGACCACGAGTGGGCCCAGGTAGTGGGTGACACCGTTCGCGTCGGCATCACTGACTTCGCCCAGGACGCATTGGGCGATGTGGTGTTCGTGGATCTGCCCAAAGTCGGCGCGGCGGTAAGCGCCGGTGACGTCATCGGCGAGGTCGAATCGACGAAGTCGGTGTCGGAGATCTACGCGCCTGTTTCGGGGACCGTGACCACGGTCAACGAAGCGCTTCGCAGTGCACCAGAAGCGCTCAACTCGGACCCCTACGGTGCGGGTTGGCTCTGCGAGATCGGCAGCGTTGACCCCAAGTCCGTGGATGCGTTGCTCGACGCTGAGGCCTACCGCGCACTGACTACGAATTAGTCCGGCGGCGCCGATGGAACTTCAGTAGGGTGGCTCGCGTGAACTGTCGTCGGTGTGGCGAAATCTTAAACTCGAATGCGAATTTCTGCTGGGCGTGTGGCGCCCCGCAACACGATTCGGCCTCTCCCGAGACGATCGCGATTCCCGTGGTGAGCGTGCAAGAAGTGCTGCACCCGGGGGCAAGCGCGGGCCCGCAGGGGAGCCACACGGACCTGTTAGTGGTCGCCTCAGGTAGCGCGTCGGGCACGCGATATGAACTGGAGAAGGAGGTCACGACAGTGGGACGACACGAGAACAGTGACCTCCTGCTCGACGACGTCTCGGTCTCGCGCCACCACGCGATCATCACGCGCACGGCGAGTGGGCGGGTGACGTTGCGAGACCTCAATTCGCTCAACGGGACCTACGTCAACGGCGCGCGCGTCGAGGAGACGACCCTGCACACGGCCGACGAGGTCCAGGTGGGAAAATTCAAGCTCGTCTTCTGGGAGGCGACATCATGACGCCGACGGTTGGTGCGATGCGCATCGGCGAAGTTCACGCCGTCTTGCGTGAGGAGTTCCCAGACGTCGAGCTCTCCAAGATCCGCTACTACGAGGACAAGGGACTCGTGCAGCCGGCCCGCAGTCGCAAGGGCTATCGGCTGTACTCGGAACGTGACGTCGCCTGTCTGCGTGAAGCGATCCGGCTCGCGAACGAGGAGTTCATGCCGCTTCGAGTCGTGCGTCTACGACTCATCGAGCAGGGTCTCCTTGACGACGTGCCCGCAGTTCGCGTGACCCGGCAGGCCGCTCGTGAGGCGGCCGTCCCGTCGGTGCGCGCGTCAGTGCCGCCCGTGGAGCGCACAGCGCTCTCGGTGGTGGGCGATTCGACGCCCCCGGTCGACGAGACCCCAACACCCACGCACTACTCGACGGCCGAGTTCCTGTCGGTGACCGGACTCGAGGCGACCGCGGTCAATGAAATGATCGCGGCGGGACTCGTATCGCCACAGACCGTGGGGCGTGAGACGGCCTTCAGCGCGCTCGACGTGCGTGTCGCAAACGCTGCGGGCGTTCTGCTCACCCGGGGCGTGGACGCGCGACGGCTCGCGACGCTTCGCCGGGTCGTCGAACGAGAGATCGGCATCGTCGACGAATGGACGTTGCCGCTTCGCCAACCGGGCTCGATGATGGACCGTGACGCGGTGGCGCAAGTGACCAGGGTCGTCGCCGACGAGGCGGCCACGCTGCGCGCGGCGCTCTACGAACGCGCCCGCAGCGAGTACCTCGGCGGCTAGGCCTGCGGCGACGTCCCATCGTCGTCACAGAGGTCTAGTCTGGAAGTGTGATTGAGGTTGTCCTTCGAGCCGTTCGAGTGGACGTCGGGTCGTCCACGCCGTTGCTGCTGCTCGAGGAGGTGGGCGGCGACCGCGTGCTGCCGATCTTCATCGGCGCTCCCGAGGCCACGGCGATCGCCTATGCGCTCCAGCACGTGGAGACACCGCGGCCCATGTCCCACGATCTGATGGGCCATGTGATCACGGCGCTCGGGGCGCGAGTCTTTTCGGTGGAGATCACTGACCTCGACGACAACACCTTCTTCGCAACGCTTCGTTTGACGCGCGACGGCCGCGAGGTGGCCGTGAGTGCACGTCCGAGCGACGCCGTCGCACTCGCGCTTCGAGTCGGCGCGCCGATACTCGTTCGTGACGAACTGATGGCCGCTGAGGGCAAGGTGATGCATCTCGAGGACGGTTTCGAGGTGGTGGGCGAGCCGGAAGATGAGGCGGAACTCGTCGCCGAGCTGCGCCAGTTCCTCGACAACGTACGGCCCGAAGACTTCAACGAGTGAAGCGCGCGCTCATCTCGTTGGCGCTCTTTTTCGCCTTCGTCGCAATCGTGACGGTCAGTCGGTACCACTCGACGACCACGCCGACCACGACGACGACGAGCACGTCGACCACGACGACGGTCGCCCCCTCGACCACGACAACCTCGGTCGCGTCCGCCAACGGCTCGACGTGCGCCGGCTCTGACTTCGCCGGGAGTGCGGGGTTGAGCCAAGGGGCCGCGGGGACCATCTACACGTCCTTCACGCTTACCAAGACCACACCTGGTTCGTGCACGCTCAAGGGCTGGCCATTGCTCGGCCTCGAGAATCGGGCGGGGGTGACGTTGCCCGAGCGCACCGTTGAGGTCCCCTCGTCGGGTAACCCCGCCAACTTCCTCACCCCGGCCGCGAACCACGCACCGACGACCTTGACCTTGCAGGAGGGTTCGAAGACGAGCTTCTCGGTCGCCTTCAATGACGTGACCACGGGGACCGAGACGACCTGTCCGACGGCCGCTGTCGTACTCGTGGGAACCGGCGTCGGAACCTCGACGACCTCGATCTCGTTGACCTATCCGATCCAGCCCTGCAACCACGGCACGTTGGTCGCGAGCCCGTTCTACTAGCGTTGCCCCGCTGCAGGGGTCGTGTTACCGATTGGTAACTGCGACCGAAGTTGGGGCTTCGGCCCTTGGGCAAAGATTTTTTAGAAATTTCGTTCAACAATGCATAGTGATGCGCTTGACTTCTACTACGTTTCAGGGACGCGCTGCTGGCAGCGCTAGTGCGCAAGGGTGCGCGCGCAAGGTGTAGGAGGGTTTATGGACGAGTCGGTTTCGTCGGAACTATTGGGGGCGAAGATCCCCACATTGGAAGATGGCCACGAGCGATTGCATCGTGGTGTCCTAGGTCCGATTGATATCGCCGCTGCGACGATGGCGAACATCGGCCCGGCGATGAGTTTCTTCTTCGGCTTCGGCTTTCTCGCTTACACGGCAGGTGTCGCGTCTCCCTTAACCATCCTCGCGGCCGGTATCGCGATCGCCTTCCTCGCGAACACCCTGTCGGAGTTCACCAAGGTGATGCCTTCGACCGGTGGGTTCATCACCTTCGTTGGCAAGACGTTCGGTGCGCGAACGGGCGTGACGACTGCGCTGCTCACCGGAGTCGGCTACATCGCCGCCATGGCGTCAGTGGTCGGCATCGTGGGCGGGTTCTTCCAGATCCTCTTGCAGAACTACAACGTCTCGGGTCTTGAGAGCGTGCCGTGGGGGATCTGGACAGTGCTCTTTCTCGCCTTCGCCGCGTTCATGATGATCCGGGGCATCTCGGTGTCAACGAAGCTCGCGGGCTTCTTCTTCGCCTTCGAGATGCTGGTGCTCGTGGTCGTGAGCGTGGCCGCGTTGATCAAGTTCCACGGTCACCTCAACCTCGCGCCGTTCAACCCCAAGAACATCACCCACGGGTTCTCAGGCCTCGCGGCGGGCTTCCCCCTCGCGATCTACCTCTTCATCGGTTGGGAGAACTCCGCGGCACTGGCCGAGGAGACGGACAACCCGCGAAAGAACGTCCCCAAGGCCGTTTTCACCTCGGTCGCGATCATGTCGGTGAGCTACCTGCTCTTCGCGTACTCCACGGTGATCGGTTTCTCGGGTGACATCGGCAAGTTGAGCAGCAGCGCCATCCCGTTTATCACGGTGGCCAAGGGCGTCATCGGCGCGGCGGCGTTCTTCGCCTTCCTCGCTGGCATGACCTCGACGCTCGGTGCGTTGATCGCGGGGACCAACTCACAGGCACGGTTGATCTTCAACGCGGGTCGAGAGGGGCTGCTGCCCAAGTTCATCGGTAAGGTCGACGCGAAGCGGCGCACCCCGGTCAACTCGCTGCTGTTCTTTCTCGCGGGCACGTTGTTGATCATTGGAGTATGGGGACTGGGCCACCTCTTGGGTGGACATGGGGCGTCAGCGGGCATGAGCGCGGGCAACCTCTTCTTTGAGTCCTCGACCTTCGGCACGATCCTCATCTTGCTGGTCTACGGTTTGAGCAACCTCGCGCTGCCCTTCTATTACAAGAAGCACCACCCGGACCTCTTCAACGGCTTCCGTCACGGGGTCCTTCCGGTCCTCGGGCTCGTCACGATCTTGGTGCCGCTTTACTACCTGGCCAAGCCCGGTCAGCCCACGCCGTACAACTGGTACCCGTACATGGCGTTGGTCGCGGTGATTCTCGCGGTCATCTACGCTGCAATCCTCGTCAAGCGCGACCCGAGCATCGGTGAGCGCATCGGCTCCATCGTCGCCGACGAGTAGTTCGAGGGGGCGGTTCAACCCGCGGCCGGGTCCACCAGGATCCGGCCGCGGGTCTTTCCATCTCTCAGTGCGTCGATCGCCTGGGCGAGGTGCGTGAGGTCCACGACTGAGTCCACGAGCGGTTCGAGCGTGGCGCTCGAGAGCGTCTCGGCGAGACTCGTCCAGACCCGCTGGCGCGTGGAGGCGGGCGCCTCGACGACGTCGATGCCGAGCAGCGCGACGCCTCGGGTGATGAAGGGGTAGACCGTCGTGGCGAGGTCGGCGCTCGCGACGAGTCCACTGGCCGCCACTGCGCCGCCGTAGCGCAGGCAGCGCAAGACCTGGTTGAGCGTCTCGCCACCCACGCAGTCGACGGCGCCACGCCACTGCTCCGTGCCGAGCACACGATCGGGCCGGTCACCGACCTGATCTCGCTTGATGACGCGGGCGGCGCCGCGCTCGAGCAGCCAGTCAGTGAGGTGATCCGAACCGGTGGATGCGACGACCCGGTAGCCACGCGCGGCGAGGATCGTGACCGCGAGCGACCCGACGCCCCCGGTCGAGCCGGTGACGAGAACTTCGCCCTCGTGGTCGAGGCCATGGTCCTCGAGGGCGAGGACGCTCGCCATTGCCGAGACCCCCGCCGTGCCGATGATCATGGCGTCTCTCGTGGACAGCGCCTCGGGGAGGGGAGAGATGAAGCGACGCGGGGCGTAGACGAACTGCGCGAAGCCGCCGTCGCGGGCGACACCGAGGTCACCTCCGTGCACCGCGACTCGCGTGCCCTTGGGCAGATCGGGCACGGCCGAGGACTCGATCACGCCCGCAGCATCCACGCCGCCGACGAGCGAGGTGACGCGTCGCACGCGGCTGTGGGGACTCGCGACCATGGCGTCTTTGTAGTTGACCCCGCTGAACTCGACGCGCACGAGCACGTCATCGGGGTCCCGGGGGGCCGCTTCGACAGACTGCGCGGCGAGCGCGAGGACGCCGTCCGATTCGGTGATAGTGAAGGCCTGCACGGCACCAGGCTAGGCCGAACGCGCCTACGATGACCCGGTGACGACTGTGAACCTCAACGGACATCCGACGTGGGTGACCGTTGGGCGCACACGCGGCGACGATGTCGTGTTATTGCACGGCGGACTGAGCAGCAGCGCCAGCCTTCGACGCACGGTCGGTCGGCGTTTGAGCGCCACGTATCGCGTGTCAGCCTTCGATCGACGGGGACACGGCCGAACTGCGGACACCGATGAACCGTTCCACTATGACGCGATGGCCCGTGAGACCATCGCGTTTCTCGAGTGGTTGGGTCGCCCGGCCCACCTCATCGGTCACAGCGACGGTGCGATCGTTGGTCTGCTCGTGGCCATGCGGCGCCCAGACCTGGTGGGCCGACTCGTGGCCGTTGGGGCTAACACCAGCCCAGAGGGACTCGAGCCGACGGAACCGTTTTCGACCGAGGGGCCGATGTTCGACGAGTGGGCAGCCGACTTCGCGACCCGGTCGCCCGATGGCGCGCAACACGCCCGCATCGTGGTCGAAAAGACAATGCGGCTGTTCCAGAGCGAGCCCCACCTCACCGCTGACCAGTTGGGGTCGATCACGGTGGCGACGCTCGTGATGGCGGGCGACGACGACTCGACCAAACTCGAGGACACCGTCGCGCTCTATCGCGCCATCCCCGAGGCGCAGCTGGCGATCGTGCCGGGGGCGTCGCACGCGGTGCTAAAGGAGTACCCCCGTGAGACGACGGCGTTGATCGTACGATTCCTCCGGGGTCCAGTCCCGCCGCCGACCCTGTCACCGATACGTCGACAACCGTCGGCCTCCCGGTGATTTCGGGTGCCGGCCGGTAGACTCATCCCCGTGTTGGCGCGCCTTGTGACCGTGCGCACCCGTCTCGTCAGGTGGTGGGTCGCCATGCCCGAGTTGACCCGTGACGCCTGGCTCTACGGGACATCGTCGGTCTTCGCGCTGGGCCTCGCCTCGACGTCGCGCGAGGCCGCCCAATGGCACTGGGGCTACCTCGCCGCGGCACCCTACGCGGTGCTCGCAGGCGCGGCCCTGTTCGCGTCCCATCGGCGTTGGTCGCGCCCGACCCTCGTTCGGGTGGCGTTGCTCGTGTTGGTCTCGATCGGGAGTCTCGCGGTCCCACTCGGTCTCGAAGCCCGATGGCGCCAGCTCGACCACGGGGTCGGTTTTGCCCAGCCCGAGGTGTCGGTGATCGAACGCTCGGCGGTCCTGCTCGCCAAGGGCAAGGACCCGTATCGCGCGTATCTGCACGACGGGCGGATCGTCAATGCCGTGCGCGGCCTGCCGGCCTATGAGTCCTTCTTCCCGTACTTCCCGCTCATGAGCGTCTTCGGGTTGCCGTCAGCCGAGACGCACCAGGGCCTCGGGCTCACCGACGCACGCATCATCATGTCCCTGATGACGCTCATCGTGCTCGGCGTGGCGCTCGCCTTGATGCGCGCACCACCGGGCAAGAAGATCCTCGTCGCCCAGGTGCTCGTGGCGTTGCCCACGGGGGCGCTCTTCCTCTCGACGGGTGGTGACGACATGCCCATCCTCGCCTTGTTGCTGCTCGGGGTCGTCGGACTGCAACGACGAGAGCGGTACCTCGCGGGAGTGAGCTTCGGGCTCGCCGCAGCGATGAAACTGACGGCGTGGCCGGTCGCGCTCGGGGCGTTGCTCGTCTGTCGCGACGCTCGTGGTCGCTCGACCTGGCGATCGGTCGCGACGATGGTGGTAGGGATTGTGGCCGTCACGGTCGTGCCGTTCGTGCTGCGCGCGCCGTGGGCATTCATGACCAATGTCTTCGCCTTCCCCCTCGGGATCGCCGGAGTACGTTCGCCGGCCGCCTCGCCGCTGCCGGGCCACATCCTCACCACGTTGTGGGCGCCACTCGGTCACGTGCTCGCGCCCGCGACACTCCTCATCCTCTCGTACTACGTGTGGCGCTACGTCCGCGCGCACTGGCCGTTAAGCCTGTCGAAGCTGCTCGGCGTCTTGAGCATCGCGTTCATGCTCGTGATCCTGAGTGCGTCGGCGACGCGAATCGGCTACATCATCTACCCGATCAACCTGGCACTGTGGTCGTGGGCGTTCGTGGACGTCGAGCAACGCGCGCCCGAACGAGTCCTCGAGGCCGCCTAAATCGCCGACGAGTTCTGATAAATGCGGTAGGTCCATCGCACCGTGCCGTGCGACGCATGGGTCACGGTGACGCCGACCACCCAGTAGAAGGTGTCGCTACCGGCCTTTTGGAAGAGGAGTTGGGGGCCGGAGGTCGAGCCACTCGAGAAGAGGTTCCACCCCTCGGCCTCGAGATGGGTCCGGTAGTAGCCGAGCAGGGATCCAGCGTCGGCCGTGGTCGCGAGCGACGCCAGGCAGTCGTAGTCGCCGGCGCCGCCGTTGAGGTGCTGGATCGGCGCGACGTCCACGGTGTGCACTGGCACCACGAGGGCGCCGACGATATTCCCCGGTGGACTGCCGTTCTGGTGGCAGCCCACCACCGGTGCGTTCGAGGGTGCAGTGGCGAGGCCCCCGACGACCACGGCCTCGGTGGTGCTCGTGGTCACCGTTGGGTTGGCGACCAGGTTCACGATCATGAAGGTCACGAGTGTCACGACCGCGATGCCGATGATGATCGCTGCGGGCAGGATGCTGGTCGTCGTCGTGAGTGGTGGCTTCGTCGGTTCGCTCACGCGTTCCACCCCAGGTGGTCGATGGGGCCGTGCCCGTGGCCGAGGTGCCAGTCAGCGGCCGAGGTGAGCGCGGCGAGCACGAAGGACTTCGCGTCACGAACCGCGTCGGGCAGTGGTCGGCCGTAGGCGAGTCCGGCGGCGATGGCCGCGGCGAGCGAGCAGCCCGTGCCGTGGTCGTTGGAGGTCTCGATCCGCGGGCCGTCGAGAACCGTGACGCCATCTTTGTTTAGAAGGACGTCCGGTGCGTGAGACTCGGTCGATGAGTTAGTGCGCAAGTGGCCGCCCTTCACGAGTACCGCCCGTGGTCCGAGGGCGAGCAGTCCTCGAGCGAGCTCGATCATGTCCTCGAGGGTCGTGACGTCGCGCACGTCGATGCGAGCGAGCACGGCCGCTTCGCGTAGGTTCGGCGTGATCAGCATCGCATGGGGGGCCAGCGCGTCGCGGTAAGCCTCGACGCCGCCCTCGTCCATGAGCGCGTGGCCAGTCGTCGAGACGAGCACCGGGTCGACGACGAGGTTGGCCAGGCGGCTCGCTCGGGCCAGTTCGGCGACGAGGAGCACCGTGGCGGGCTGGGCGAGCATGCCGGTCTTGACCGCATCGACCGCGAAGTCCGAGAGCACGGCGTCGACCTGCGCGCGTACGTCCTCGGGGTCGAGCGCGGCGACGCGCGTCACTACGAGCGTGTTCTGGGCCGTGACCGCGGTGATGGCTGTCGTGCCGTGCACGCTGAACGCGCTGAAGGTTCGAAGATCGGCTTGGATGCCGGCGCCTCCGCCGGAGTCCGAACCCGCGATGGTGAGAGCGGTGAGTGGTTCCACGCAGCAACCCTAGTAATCGAGGGGCGGGCGACGTCCTCGCCGGCGACATCGAGGTGGCACCGCTCCCCGGTCGAGCACCAGTGGTGGCCCCGCACGCGCGCTGGGTACGATTGGGGGGTGAATGAGGACTTTGCGGTCGGAACAGTTCGTGCGAGTTCACGACTGGTCGTCGGGACCGGGGGATTCCGGTCGATGGAGGTGCTCGAGCAGTCCCTGTCGGCGAGCGGCTCGTCCATTGCGACGGTCGCGTTGCGCCGCGTCGATCCGTCGGTGAAGGGCTCGATCTATGAGTTGCTCATGGGTCTCGGCTTCACCTTGTTGCCCAACACGGCGGGTTGTTACAGCGCGGCCGAAGCGGTGAAAGTCGCCGAGCTTGCGCGCGAGGCCTTCGAGACCAATTTGGTCAAGCTCGAGGTGATCGGCGATGACGTGACCCTGCTGCCCGACACGACCGAGACGTTGCGCGGCGCCGAGGAGTTGGTGCGCCGGGGTTTCGAGGTCTGGGCCTACACCTCAGATGACCTGATCGTGGCCCAGCGATTGGAGCAGGCGGGCTGCGTGGCCGTGATGCCCCTCGGATCGCCAATCGGCTCGGGACTCGGGATCCGCAATCCGCACGCGATCTCCCTGATCGCCTCGCGCGTGGAGGTCCCGGTGCTACTCGACGCGGGGATCGGGACGGCCTCGGACGCAGCACTGGCCATGGAGCTCGGTTGTGACGGGGTGCTCGCGGCGTCGGCGATCAACCGGGCGCTCGACCCGGTCCTGATGGCAACGGCAATCCGTGACGCGGTGCGCGCGGGGTACGCCGCGCGCGCCGCCGGACGCATCCCACCGCGGCTCAACGCTGAGGCGTCCACTACAAGCCTCGGGCGTCCCGACCTGTTCGTCGGGTAGCACGGACGACTAACTACACGGGTGTAGTCCGTGCTGGTACGCTGGGTGGTGCCTCGGTCGGGAGGGACGGCAATGATGCAACGTACGACGGGATTCAGTGGTCCGCTGGTCTGTCGGCTGACGGGGGTCACCTATCGTCAGCTGGACTACTGGGCGAGGACGGGATTGGTGACGCCGTCGATTACGCCGGCGACGGGGAGCGGTTCCAAGCGCGCCTACAGCTACGGCGACGTCCTCGAGGTGAAGGTGATCAAATCGCTTATAGACGCCGGTGTCGCGCTCGCCAAGGCGCGTCAGGCGGTGGAGTGTCTTCGTGGCGCCCTCGGCGCTGACTTGGCCTCGGCGAGCCTTGTGCTGAGCGAGCACGGATCGGTCCTCGCCCACAGCGATGGCGACCTCGTCGACCTGCTGCGCGGCGGCCAAGGTGTCTTCAATATCGTTCCGCTGGGTGGCGTGGTCGCCGAACTCTCGACCACGATCAGCTCGGTCCAAGAGACGACGTCGGAGAGGGAGACTCGTTCGGCGTGATGTCCGAAGACCCCGATGACGGCGCGTCGCGTCGTCACCCGTCGTGCCTCGATCGACCAATGGTCGATTTCGCGCACCCGAGCGAACGGGTTCTTGCGAATTTGATGACGCTCTACGGGGTGTCCTGGCGCTACGAGCCCGTGGAGTTCCCCCTCGCCTGGGACGACAGCGGTCGCGCGGTGCGCGGCTTTCGCCCGGACTTCTACCTGCCCGAGCATCGCTTGTTCGTCGAGCTCACGGTGTCGGACCAACGACTAGTCACGAAGAAGAACCAGAAGGTCCGAGCCTTTCGCGCGCTCTATCCCGAGCTCGAGATCGTGGTCGTCTACCAACGCGACTTCGTTGCGCTGCTCAGGCGTCACGCCCTTGGGACCCTCGGCAACGTCGCGGCGTAGAGTTGGCCCCGTGACTGACCGACGCCCATTCCTCTATGACACCCACGTCGAACTGGGAGCGAAGATCGTCCCATTCGGCGGCTGGGCGATGCCCCTGCAGTATCAGACCGGCACGGTGGCCGAGCATCTGGCCTGTCGACGCGACGCCGTCGTCTTTGACGTGAGCCATCTCGGGACGGTGCGCTGCGATGGTCCGGGTATGTACGACGCTATCCAAGGGACCCTCACCAACGACCTGGCCAAGATCGAGCCGGGTCGTGCCCAGTACACGCACCTCTTGAACGACGACGGGTTCGTCGTGGACGACATCATCGTCTGGTGGGTCAGTTCCGAGGAGTTCGACGTCATGCCGAACGCCTCGAATACCGCGGGCGTCACTGAGGCGCTGCCCGGCGTCGACGTGACGGCAGAGCGCTGCGTCCTCGCGGTCCAAGGCCCCCGTGCGCGCGAGCGGGTTCACGCCGTTGACGAACGATTCGCCTCGGTCGGACGATTTCGGGTGGCGCGCTTCGACTATCGCGGGGTAGAGGTACGCGTGGCCGGCACCGGCTACACCGGTGAGGCGGGACTTGAGTTGAGCGTGCCCAATGAGGTCGCCCGCGACCTGCTGTACGCGTTGATCGAGGCCGGGGTGACCCCGGCGGGACTCGGCGCGCGCGACACGTTGCGCCTCGAAGCCGCGCTGCCGCTCTACGGTCACGAGCTCACCCTGTCCTCGACGACGCTCGAGGCGGGGCTGGGTTGGGTGCTCGGGTGGGACAAGCCGACCTTCCGCGGACGTCCGGCCGTCGAGGCGGAACGGGCCCGCGGCGTCGCTCACCATCTCACAGGTGTCATCGCCGATGGTCGCCAGCCGCTGCGCGAGGGTGGTGTGGCGCGTCTCGACGGACGGACCGTTGGGCACTTGACGTCGGGCAACTACTCACCAGTGCTCGAGCGCGGCATCGGCCTCGCGATGGCTGACGAGGTGCTCGAGGTCGGCCGCCGCGTCACCGTCGAACTGCGCGGGCGCAGCGTGGATGCGACGACCGTCGCGCTTCCCTTCGTTCGAAAGGCGTCCTAACGTGGCCGACTACCTCCCGCACACCGACGACGAGGTCGAGGCGATGCTCGCCTTTCTCGGTCTTCAAACTCTTGATGACCTCTTCGCACACATACCCGCCGCGATCCGGCTCGCCGCCGGGGCCACCGGTCTGCCCGAAGGCCGTTTCGAGCCCGACGTCGCCGACCAGTTCGCACAGTTCACGCGGGCCAATCGTGCTACCGCGAGTCAGATGATCTGCTTCGCCGGGGGTGGGGCCTACGACCACGAGGTGCCCAATGTCGTCAAGGCCCTGGCCTCTCGAAGCGAGTTCGTGACGGCCTACACGCCCTATCAGCCCGAGGTCGCCCAAGGGGTCCTTCAGGCATTGTTCGAGTATCAGACGCTGGTGTCGCGGCTGAGCGGGCTGCCCGTGGCCAACGCGTCGCTCTATGACGGTGCGACCGCGCTCGTCGAGGCGCTCAACCTAGCCGGCGGCTCGACAGGCCGCTCCACGATGCTCGTCTCGTCCGGGGTGCACCCGCACTGGCGCGCCGTGGTGCGCACCTTTGCCCGAGGCACCGGCCACCACGTGATCGAGGTGCCGCTCGTGGAAGGCGTGACCGATTGGTCGGGCGTGGACGTCGATGAGGCGGCTGCGGTCGTGGTCGCCTACCCGAACTATCTCGGCGTGCTCGAGGACATGGCGGCGGCGCGCGCGAACGCGACGCGACTGGGCGGTCTCTTCGTGGTGGCCGGGGACCCGGTCGCCGCGGGCGTCCTACGCACAGCGGGGGACTGGGGTGCCGATGTTTACGTCGGTGAGGGTCAGCCTTTCGGCACGGCCCTGTCTTTCGGTGGCCCCTACCTCGGACTCTTCGCCGTGGCCGCCGAGCACGTTCGACGTCTGCCCGGGCGAATCGTGGGGGAGACCCTTGACACCAACGGCCGGCGGGCCTTCGTGACGACCCTTCGCGCCCGCGAACAGGACATCCGTCGCGAGAAGGCGACCTCGAACGTCTGCACGAACCAGACCTTGATGGCTGTCACCGCGGCGATCCAGCTCGGCTGGCTCGGCACCGCGGGACTGCGTCAGGTCGCGGTGGCGAGCGCCACTGGGGCGCACGCGCTCTTTGACGCGGTCACCGCCATTGAGGGAGTGGAGCCACTGGTCACGGCCCCGTTCCTACGCGAGTTCGCCGTACGGCTGACGCGCCCGGCCGACGAGGTCATCGCGACGATGGCGGCCGACGGGATCCTCGCGGGTCTGTCGGTCTCGTCCTTGACTGGCGGGCTCGACCCGTCGATCGCGCACGACCCATCCACTGTCCTGCTCGTGGCGGTCACGGAACGGCGGACCCAACTGGAACTCGATGCTTACGTTGAGTCACTTCGAAAGGCGGTTCGGTGATGACGGCGGCACAACCCGGGGGCCGTGCGGCCTCGATCCCCTTGATGGGCCACGAGGTCGAGCCGACGATGTTCGAGCTCTCCGTGCGAGGCCGCTCGGCGGCCCAGCTGCGCACTACCGGGATCGCCCCACGCGCGCTTGAGTCGATGGTGCCCGCGAGTCACCTCAACCCCGAACCCCTCGTGACCGCCGATCTCGCCGAACGCGACCTCGTGGGCCACGTGACGCGGCTCACGCACCGCCAGTTCTCGGTCGACCTGGGTGCGTACCCGCTGGGATCTTGCACCATGAAGTACAACCCGAAGTTCTGCGACGCGGTCGCGTCCGACCCGGGACTCGCTTCGGTGCACCCCGGTGCGCCCGCGGCCATGGTCCAGGGTTGGCTCGAACTGCTCGTGACCCTCGAGGAGCGCCTGTGTGCGATCACTGGCATGGCGGCAGCGACCCTGCAGCCGGCCGCGGGCGCGGCGGGGGAGCTGACCGGGCTGCTGCTGATGCGCGCCTTTCATCACGCCAACGGCAACGAGCGGCGTCGCGTGATCATCCCGGACTCCTCGCACGGCACGAACCCGGCTTCGGTGACCCTCGGCGGGTACCAGGTGACGACGGTGCCGTCTAACGATCGCGGCCTCGTCGACCTGGACGCGTTGCGCGCGGCGCTCGGTCCCGACGTCGCGGGGATCATGCTCACCAACCCCAACACCGTCGGGCTCTTCGAGGAGCAGATCGTCGAGATCGCCGAGGCGGTCCACGACGTCGGGGGCTTGCTGTACTACGACGGCGCGAACCTGAACGCCATCCTCGGCGTCGTGCGGCCCGGTGACATGGGCTTTGACATCGTGCATATGAACCTGCACAAGACTTTCGCGACGCCCCACGGGGGTGGCGGGCCCGGGGCGGGACCGGTCGCGGTCTCGTCACGACTCGAGCAGTTCCTGCCGGGACCACGCGCGACGCGCGTCGATGGTCGCTACGAGTGGGTGACGCCGAGTGCGTCGATCGGCCGGGTGCACGGTTGGCACGGCAACGCGCTGGTGCTCGCCCGCGCGCTCGCCTACATCGAGGTCCACGGCGGTGCCGGCTTGGAGCGCGTGGCCCAGCACGCCGTCTTGAACGCCAACTGGCTGCGCCGACGCCTCGCCGACACGCTGCCCGCGGCCTACGACCGGCCCTGCATGCACGAGTGCGTGCTGACCGCCACGTCGGTGAAGACGGCCCACGGGGTGCGAGGTCTCGACATCGCCAAGGCTCTCCTGGACGAGGGGTTCCACGCGCCCACGGTCTACTTCCCCCTGATCGTCGACGAGGCCCTGATGTTCGAGCCGACCGAGACCGAGAGTCCCCAGACCCTCGAGGCGCTCGCCGCCGCGGTCGAGTCAATCGTCGCGCGAGCGGCCACGGACCCCGAGTCGTTGCACCGCGCGCCGACGCACACCCCGGTGTCGCGCGTGGACGAGGCCCGCGCGGCGCGCCACCTGATCGCGACCGAGGACGACGCCGAGCGCTGAGGCGTCGACATCGCTCGTTGGAGAGCGTTGAAGCCCGGTACCATGGCCTCATGGACGCACCCCTGATCGGCGTGACGGGCCGACGGTGGCCGGCGGCGCGCCTCGGCACGGCGGTGCCGCTCGCGATGTCGGGGCTCAGTGTTGACGTCCACTTCGCCGACTACGCCGCGTCCATCGCGGCCGCCGGGGGCGTGCCCGTCCAGCTGACGCGCGACGCGCCAGTGTCTGACCTGGTGAGCCGGCTCGACGGCCTCGTGTTGAGCGGGGGCGCCGACGTCGAGCCCGCCCGCTACGGCGCCCAACCCGAGGCCGACCTCGGTGAGGTCGAACCCGAGCGCGACGCCTGGGAACTCGAGCTGCTTGCGGCGGCGGCCTCGCTCGACCTGCCGGTGCTCGGGGTCTGTCGGGGTCTGCAACTGCTCAACGTCGCGTACGGCGGGACGCTGCGCCAGCACGTCGAACTCGACGAGGGCGCCGGGCATCCCCAGTGGGACGTCGACGGGCGGGTCGCGACCCACGAGGTCACCACCGTTGCGGGAACGGCGCTGCGCGGGCTCGTGGGGGTCTCACTCGGGGTCAACTCACTTCACCATCAGGTCGTCGAGACGGTCGGTGGGGGACTGGTGGTGACGGCCCACGCCAGTGACGACGTGGTCGAGGGGCTCGAGACGAGCGACGGTCGCATCCTCGCCGTCCAGTGGCATCCCGAGCTGCTCGCCAAGCCCGACCCGACCTTCACGTGGATCGTCGAGCGAAGCCGTCGTTACCGTGCCCGACGTCCGCTCAGCGCAGGGTGATCGACATACCCAGGGCGAAACCGAGTCCCGAGAGTACCGGGGTCGCGACCACGATCGCCGCGGCGTAGCCCCAGTGGTGCTCGCGCTGGAGCAGCGCTGGGACCGCGAAGGCCGACGAGAAGGTCGTGAGCCCACCGCAGAAGCCCGTGAGCAGGATCGCGTGGATGTGCGCGTCGCTCGAGGCGCTCAGTCGGTAGACGATCCAGCCGGCGACAAAGGCCCCGAGCACGTTGGCCGCGACCGTTGCCCAAGGACGGCGGGTCGGGTGATGGCGTCGCACGAGGTACTCCATGACGAAGCGCAGGGCGGCGCCCAGCGCGCCCGCCACGGTGAGGAGGGCGAGCGTCATGGGTGGTGGCTCAGTCCGAGCCAGGCGGCGAGGACGCCGCTCGCGAGCGAGCAAACGGCGACCCCAAGGGCAATGGGCACCGAGAGGTGCCAGATCGCTGCCCACGCGACCACCAGGCTCGAGTAGGAAGTGAAGCCACCGAGGAGCCCGGTGATCAGGAGCAGGCGCCATGGGTCGTTCGGGTCGTGGGCGCGCAACGCCGTGCGCAGCAGCCAGGTCGCGACGTAGACGCCCAGCACGTTGATAACGAGCAGGACCCACGGGACTTGGGTCGTCCAGTCCGTCGAGCTCGTCGGGATGTGTTGGAGTTTGAGCGCCAGGTCCCGGATGACCGTGCCGACGCCGCCACCAGCGAGAACAGCACCGAGGGCCAACGCGAACCGTTTGGGAGGCAGGGTGAGATTGGCCGGCATCTGCCTGGGTAGGCTAGTCGGTCGGATCGTGCTAGCCGGTTCGCGTCGCCTCGCCAGGTCGTTCTCAACGTCACTTTACATAACGTACATTATCGGCGGTAGATCTCAAACTTCCTGGTATAGTGTCGTCGTGCGCCCAGTCCTTGCGTCCATCGTTTTCGCCGTGGCTTCGCTCGGTCTTTTCTCGGCGCCCGTGGCGGCGGATCCACCTTCGGCCCGGATTGTGTTGTCCTTCGACTTCAGTGACAACTCAGTTGCGCCCGCCGTCTCTAACGGGGTCTTTCATATCGCCACTGACGTGCTGCCCGAAGGCACGCGCGGCGTCGTGCGCATGATCGCCATTGCACCGGCCGACGCCGGCGTGTCCAACCTGCTCTGTCGCTTCCAGAACGTCGTGAAGAGCCGCGTTGAGTGTGGCTTCAACTTCACCGTGGCCGGCACGTGGTTGATTCGTGCCCAGTACGCGCCGGACCTCTCGTCGCCGATCGCCTTCACGTCGGGCACGAGCATCCGCGTCGGCGACTGACCCCACCTCGACGAGCGTCGAGGAATCGTGTATCGCGTTTCGAAACATCGTTCCTGACCCTCGCTCGCCACGTGCTCCCTCGTGGGACGTCGCGTGAGCGGCGTTCTACACTTCGCATATGAACGAACTCTTCGATGTCTCGGGCAAGGTCGTACTCGTCACCGGTGGCAGCCGCGGGATTGGCGAGATGATCGCTCGCGGATTCGTCGAGGCCGGGGCGTCGGTCATCATCACCTCGCGCAAGGCGGACGCCTGCGAAGCCCTGGCGAACGAGCTGTCCGCGTTCGGCCCGTGTCGGGCAATCGCGGCGGACCTCTCCAAGCCCGACGAATGCGCTCGACTTGCCGAGGAGGTCGGCGATTCAGGTCGCCTCGACGTGCTCGTGAACAACGCCGGCGCGACCTGGGGCGCGCCCATGGCCGACTACGACGAGGCGGCCTTCGAGCGGGTCCTGTCGCTCAACGTCAAGGGGGTTTTTCACCTGACCAAGTTCGCCCGCCCGTTGCTCGAGGCCTCGGCCACTGCGACCGACCCGTCGCGAGTGATCAACATCGGGTCGATCGACGGACTGCACGTGCCAGCGATGGAGACGTACGCCTATTCAGCATCCAAGGCCGCAGTCCACCAACTCACCCGCCACCTCGCCAAGGCACTCGCACCGCTCGTGACGGTCAACGCCATCGCGCCGGGGCCCTTCGAGTCCAAGATGATGCACGCCACCCTCGAGGCGTTCGGCGACCAGATAGCCCAGTCGGCGCCGATGCGTCGGATCGGTCAGCCGTCGGATATGGCCGGGGCCGCGATCTTCCTCGCGTCGCCCGCCGCCAGCTACATCACCGGCGTGATCCTGCCCGTCGACGGAGGGATCGCGACGCTCGCCTAGGAGTGCTGGCGCCCGAGTACGACCGTGAGGGTGAGGTGCTTCGTGGCGCGCACGATGCCGAGCTTGATGGTGTCACCCGGGTGCAGGTCGGAGAGCACGCTCGTGAGGTCCTGGGTGTTGTTGATGGTCGTGCCGTTGAGCGACACGATGACGTCACCCTGTCGCACGCCGGCGCGAGCGGCGCCAGTGTTGGCGATGACGCTCATCACCACCGCCCCGGTCGAGACCGTGAAGCCGTACTGCAACTGCAGGGTCGGGGTCATCGACATGACCTCGACACCGATGAAGGCGCCGTGGTTGACAACGCTCTGGCCAGCCTCAAGCGACTTGAGCAGCGACTCGATCGTGGAGACCGGGATCGCGAAGCCGATGTTCTGGGCGCTGGTCCCGTCGGGCAACGTGCCGGCGACCGCGGTGTTCATCCCGATCACGTCGCCGCGAGCGTCGAGCAATGGTCCACCGGAGTTGCCGGGGTTGATCGCCGCGTCGGTCTGGATCATGTTGCTGAGGGTCTCAGAGCTCGAGGACGTGCCCGCGGTCACGGTGCGTCCGAGGGCCGAGACGATGCCCTGGGTCACCGTCGGGGTTCCCGCCGCGAGTCCGAGGGCGTTGCCGATCGCGACGACCGCGTCACCGACGACGAGCGCGTTGGAGTTGCCAAAGGTCACCGTCGGTAGGCCCGAGGCGCCATTGATTCGAATCAGCGCAACGTCGTCGATCGGGTTGGTGCCGATGAGGGTCGCGGGCAGACTCGTGGTCGAACCGGAACGGGTCACGGTGATCGTCCCGCCGCCGACGGCGGCCGCGATCACGTGGTTGTTCGTGATGACGAGGCCGTTCGACGAGATGATCATGCCCGTTCCCTGGTCCTCGGTCCCCTGGCCCTTCACATCGATGGAGACGATGGCCGGCAGGACGCGCTGGACGAGAGTCGGGATCGTGAGCCCGGTGGGCAGGACCGCACCGGTCGGCGCGTTGGACACGGCGTTGATCGTTACGCCGGGTGTGCCGCTCGATGACGAGGCGCTGAAGTGGCCAGCAAGCCCACCGACCAGGGCAGCGACCAGCAGCAACGAGATGCGTGAGGACCACGGCGAGCGAGGTGACGAGCGGATCGGGATCGGTGGCTCGCCATTGGTTCCGAACGCGCCCGTGGGCGCTGCGATCGACTCACCGGTCTTTTGGCCGGAGGGCTCACCGAGCGACGGCGCGGCGGCTGCGTCCGTGGTCTCACCTGGTGACGGCGCAACGGAGGCTGTGGTCGTGGTCTCTTCGGGCGACGGTGGCGTCACGTCATCGTCGGGCGTGGCGGGCGCCACCCACGACGCAAGGTAGTCGAACGATGCCGGGCCGCCGCTTGGGCGACCACTGTCCTCGGATGACGGTGGAAATTCGCTCACGTCCTCATGCTAGACATCGCAACGTAATAATCGGCTAAACGGGAGCGAAATGTTCCTCATGACGAAACCGAGTAGATTAGTGCCCTATGCCTCGTCGCATCGAGATCGAAATTACTAGTTTGCAGGGTGACGTCGCCACGTGGCGCGCCGCCGGCGCGAAGATGCCCAAGGGGGTGCTCAACGTCGATTTGGTGCCCGGTGGGCCCGTCGTCGGTGGCGTCTACCGGGCGGACATCGAGCAGTACATGGAGGGGCTCGAGGTCGTCTCGGTCATGCCGCCCAAGACTGCGTCGCCGCTCGACCCGCGCAAAGAGCGCATCGAGTTGCTGCCGAGCACCAAGTCTGTCCCCGACGTCGTGGTGACCTACGCGACCAAGGGTCGTGGTCCGCGTCGCGACAGCGACCGTGACAGCGCCCGTGGCGCACGTGGCGCCGGCCGTGATGGCGCACGGCGCGAGGAGTCGCGTCGACCCTCCAGTCGGCCAGCCCGTGACGGCGCCGCGTCGAATGACCGACCCGATCTCACCGACCGATCCGCCCGCCCCGAGCGCGGCGCCCGCCCCGAGCGCACTGAGCGCCCGAGCCGTGGCGCGCGTCCCGCTGGCCGCGGAGCCCGCCCCGAGCGTCCGGCTCGTCCCGCCGGTCCCCCGGTCACGACGACGCATCGCAACGCGCTGCTCGCGACGCTGTCGCCCGAGCAGTTGCCCGTCGCTGAGCAGCTCCTACGCGGGGGTATCCCCGCGGTGCGCGCCGCCGTGGCTGAGCAGAACAAGAACGCGACGGCTCAAGGCCGTCCGACCGTGGACCCCGTGACCATCGACCGCATCGCCGAGGAACTGCTCGGACGGACCAATCTGGCGATGTGGAAGGACCGGGCCGCCGGCGGCATCGCCGCTGGTCGCGAGCTACGTCTGCGCGATCTGCGCGCGGTGGTGACGTCGGCCAAGACCGTCTCACTTGACGACGAGGCACGTACCCAGCTCAAGGAGCTGCAGGCTTCCCTAACCGCGCGCCTCGAGGCGCTGCGGACCCAGTGGGTTGAGAAGCTTGAAGCTGCGGTCGCCGCGGAGAACCCCGTGACGGCTCTCGAGCTCGTGGTCCGCCCGCCGGACATGTCCACGCGCATCAGCGCGGAGATGGCGACCAAGGTGATCGCGCTGGTCTCGTCCTCGCTCACCGCCGAGCAAGAGCCCGCTCGCTGGCGTGAGATCGTGACCCTGGCGGCCGAAACGTCGATCCGGCGCAACGTCAAGCCGGTCGGGATCCCCGAAGACGCCGAGTGTCACGCGCTCGCGGTGAAGAACGCCGGCGCGATTCCCGAGCTGGCCAAGCTGCTCGGGATGAAGGTTCCGCCACCGCCGCCGATCGCGCGTCCGACGCGCCGTCCGGCTACTCGTCGCCCAGCGTAAGCAGTCGCGCCTTCCAGCCGACCGACTCATAGAGCGACTTCATCGCCCGGTCTCCGGGTAGCGCTAGTGCGTCTCGTGCGTTGGCCTCCTGTCGCGCGAGCGTGACGAGTGCACGTCCCCTCCCCTGGAGTCGGTGCGCGGGGTCGACGTAGAGCGCGAGGATCACTCGGTGAGAAACGATCATGATCGACGCCGCGTCATCGCTCCAGAGCGAACCCGCCGCGGCGAAAGAGCTGAGCATCGCCTCGGGTTCGACGCCGCCGAGTACGTCCTCGAGATAGCGGGACCCGCCACGTCGACCGGCCACGTCATCGATGGCGTGGCGCCACACACCGGCCAGCTGCGCTGTCACGGCGCCCGCGCGTTCGATCATGGCGCCGACCCGGTCCCGCTCGACTAGACGCAGTCGCGACAGAGCATGTGCGCCGAATCGGCCAGCTGGCTCGTCTTCTTCAGCAGCCGGCAGGACGAACACCGGAACTCGTCGTCCTGCTTGGGCAGGATCGCCTCGGCAACGTCGACACCCAACTCGGGATCGCTGACCTCGTCGTCGTCCTCTGGCACGCTGGTGCGAAGGATCGTCTCGGCGAGCACCTCGTCCAGGGCCAGTTCCACGTCGGAGTCGTCGACCACGTCGTCGTCGTCCTCGATGATCGCGACGGCCACTTCGACGACGTCCTCTGCGTCCTCTGCGTCCTCGACGATGTCAGCGTCCTCGGCGGCCTCGTCGACGTCCAGCTCGTCGACCTCCAGGTCGTCGGTGTCGAGCTCGTCGGCGTCGATGTCGTCGCCCACGATCTCCTCGTCGAAGCCCTCCGCGAGCTCCTCTTCGTCGAACACCTCGTCGTTATCGCTGTCGCGCACCATCTAATTCCCTCTCAGTAGCGCTGGCAGTGTAGAACCTTTTTGCGCCGGCGTGCGGGACCCTGGGGAATCTGTTACGAAAGTCCCGGCTGCCCGCGCTCCGCACGGGCCCGCTCGGCGCGACGTTCCGCCTCCAGACGCTCCAGGTCCGTGTCGGAATAGTCTACAAATTGCATAGAATCAGCGATCAGTTCGTGGTGGGCCTCGCCGCGGATCAGGCGAGCCATATCGTGGGCGACCCGTCGGTAGTTCGCGTGCCCCTGGGGGCTCGAGCGCAACTCGATGAGGTGCATCGCCTCGCGCGCGTTCATCAAGATCCGGTAGCGGATGTTAAAGGCCAGGGCCACGCAGTACTGGCTCTGGACGGGGAACTCCTCGGCGAGGTCGCGCGCAAACTCGGCGGAGCGCTCGAGGGACTCAACGTAGGGCTGGTCGAGACCGGCCTCGCGCACGACATCGGGCACCTCGTAGCCGAGATCGGCGGTGAGGGGCTGCCACTCGATGGTGGCAAGCCGGTGACGCTGGAGATCGCGAAAGGCGCCGTAGTCGGTCACGAGTTCGAACTCATAGGTCGTCTGCTCGAAGGCCCGGCCCGGGCGGTGGCGCCGGTTGGCGCGATGGCCCACGTAGGTCGCCATGAGCTCACGGCGCTGGTAGTCGCTCAGTGACGCCACCGTCGCCGCCGCCGCCGCGGTCGAGATCCTGGCGGTCTCAAAGACGATGGCCTCGAGCACGCGACGTTCGCCGTCGGGGTCAAAGGCGATCAGACGAACCCGGGGTGTTACCTCGTTATCGACCTCGGGGGTCCCCCACCTCGCGAGCAGCGCCGTGGTGCGAGCGCGCTTGTCGGCGAGGTAGGTGACCCACTCACCCCCGCGCTCGGGGACGTCGAGGCGCTTGAGGAACGACGGGATGACCTTTTCGAGCTCGCGCTGCATGAGCCCCGCGTAGTGGTTGACCTCGGGCAACGGGTGAGCGCGCATGCGCAGCAACAGGCTCTCATAGGCCTGACCCGAGCCGTAGATGCCGAGGTTCGACAGGGCGCTCGCGGGCAGGAGCCCCCGGACGGCGTCGAGAGCCTTGGCGCGGATCGCCTGGCGGTAAACGAAGTCGGTGTCCTCGGGCGTCTTGGGGTAGCGCACGCTCAGCCACTCCGTCATGCGCGGCAGCAGCGCGGCGTAGGTGTCGAACATGCGGTCCATCTCCCCGACGTAGCGCGCGCCGAAACGCGACTCGAGCACGTCGTGGTCGCGATAGAAGCGGTAGTGGCCGTTGGCCAGACGCCGGTCGTAGCCGAGGTAGCGCGTCGACTGCTCGAGGTAGCTCATGAGCCGGCCTCGCTCGAGGACCTTGGTCAGGACGTTGCTCGCCTGTTCACAGGCCAGATGGACCCCCCCGAGTTGGGCGACCGAGTCGTCGCCGTACTCGAAGAAGATGCGCTGGTAGAGCTCGTCGGCGCGTCCGACGCCGACCGTGGCGTCGATCGAGGCGTCCCCAGTCAGGTCGAGATCGTCGACGAACTCATCGAGGAAGAGCCGTCGGAGGCTCTTGGTTGCGCGTGAGTACCGGGCGAACAACGCCCCCTTGACGACCTCGGGGAGGTTGACCAGGGCGAAGACCGGACCGTCGAGATTGGTGAAGTATCGGCGTAGAACCGCCCGCTCGGTCTCGGTGAACTCTTCCGCGACATAAGCGTGCATGACACGTAGACACTAGGGCCAGCGTCAGGCCAAGGGGTGGACCGTCGTCGCGCTGGCAACGACACTGCGCACCAGCGAGTCACGCGCGATCGCCGCCTGATCTGCGACATCGCCCAACTGACCGAGCCGCGCGAGTTGTTCGCACAAGTCGGCGACCTGCTTGGCGATGCGTACGAAGTCCCCCGGCGAGGTCTGGCCGATCTCGACGTCGGCGACGTCGAGGACCGTCCCGAGCGCCGCTCCCCTCGACCAGGCCGTGATGGTGGTCGCGAAGGCGCCGTCGGGGCCGCGGCCGTGGGGCACCTGGAACTGCTCCTCCACCTGGTGCACGGTCGCGGCGATGACCGTGAGCGCCCGGATGCGCTCGTCGAGCGAGGTGCGCCGGTCGTTGCCGATCCGGTCGGGAATGGTGCGGCGTTTCTTGGTCGTGACGGCCTTGGCGGCGTTGGGTGCCCGGCGCGCCCGGCGCGGTTCGTATACGAAGCACGACGCGAGTCCCGCGACGGCGGCTCCGTCGAGCCCGTCGAACAGTCCCTCGCGCAGGGCCTCGGCGACGAGGAGGTCACTCTCGTGGTAGAGCGAGCGCAGGAGCTGCCCGTCGGCGTTCAACGTCCACCCCTCGGCGTAGCCGAGCGCCTCGAGGACGTGGTGGCGGGCGCGCAGCTGCTCGCTGAGGGACCGCTTGGAGCCGCCTGGATGCCGATCGGACTCGAACTGGGCGAAGGAGCGCTCGACCACGTTGGTCGCCGTCTCCTGGTCGAAGTGGTTGATGAGGTTGGCCGTGAAGTTGTAGGTGGGGCGAAATGAGGAGTGCAGGTCGCCCGGTGTGGCCAGTGCGACGCGTCCGACGTCTGACAGCGCGATGTCGGGGCTGAAGCAGACGATGGCGTGACCCTCGTCGTCAAGTCCTCGACGCCCGGCTCGACCGGTCATCTGGGAGTACTCGGCGCTCGTGAGGAACTGACGGCCCGCGTCGGAGTACTTGGTGAAGCGTTCGAGAGCGACCGAGCGCGCGGGCATGTTCACCCCGAGCGCGAGCGTTTCGGTCGCGAACACCGCGCCGAGCAGATTGCGCTCGAAGCAGGCCTCGACGATCTCGCGAAAGGCCGGGACCATGCCCGCGTGGTGGGCGGCCAGGCCACGGATCAGCCCCTCGAGGAAGTCGGCGTACTCGAGGGCGCGCAGGTCGTCGTCTGTGAAGCTCGAGAGGCGAAACTCAGCGATTCGCTCGATCTCGGCGCGCTCGTCGCTCGTGGTAAAGCGTAGTCCGTCACGACGGCACTGGGCGACGGCGTCGTCACAGGCCGCGCGCGAGAAGATGAAGACGATGGCGGGCAGTAGGTCGTTCGCCTCCAACGCGTTGAGCAGCTCGCTTCGCCGCGGGGTCCGAAAGGGCGGCGGCGGCGCCGAGGAGCGCGGACCGTGCCACTTGGGCCCCGGGCGGAACTTGCGCGACGCCTTCATCAGGTTGTCGATGCGCCGAGCCCCGTCGGCGAGGTGACCCTCGACGAGCAGGTCCTCGACTTCGGCGGTCGTCTGGCCCCGGCGTACGACGGCCACGTGATTGTGCAGGGTGATCGGCCGTTCCTTCTCGATAATGACCTCGGTGTGACCGCGGACCTCGGTCAGCCACTCCCCAAGGAAGGTCGCGTTGCCGACGGTCGCCGAGAGCGCGACGAACTGGATCGACGGAGGCGTGAGGATGAGCACCTCCTCCCAGACGCCCCCGCGATAGGGGTCTTGGAGGTAGTGGACCTCATCGAGCACGACCAGTCCGAGTGAGCGCAGCTGGCCCGAATCGGTGAGCAGCATGTTGCGCAGCACCTCGGTGGTCATCACGACGATCTCGGCGCCGCGATTGATCGACGTGTCGCCGGTGAGCAGGCCGACCCGATCGGCGCCGAAACGGTCGACGAGCTCGTGATACTTCTGATTCGAGAGGGCCTTCAGGGGTGTCGTGTAGAAGGCCCGACGCGCCCCGTTGGTCGTGCGGGTGATCGCGTAGGTGGCGATGATCGTCTTACCTGAACCGGTCGGGGCGCTGACGAGGACGTTCACGCCCCGGTCGACGGCGTCGAGCGCCGCGTGCTGGAAGTCGTCAAGGCCGAAGCCGAGCTCGTCGACGAAGGTGGCTCGCAGGTCGCGCTTCACCGACGCAGCATCTTGCCGACCCCGATGGCGAGGAAGTAGAAGGCGGTGAGCGGCACCGCGAGGGCGAGCATCGACAGGGGGTCGCCGCTTGGGGTGAAGACCGCCGCCGCGATGGTGATCGCGATGAGTGCGTAGCGCCACGAGTGCAGCAGCTGACGCGGCGTCACGATGCGCGCGAGCTCGAGTGCGACGAGCACCACGGGGAATTCGAAGGTCACCCCAAAGATGAACATCATCATCACGAAGAGACTGAGGTACTGGTTTGGGTTGTAGTACGAGACCAGCGTGCTGCCGCCAATCGACTGGAGGAACTTGATCGCGTGGCCGAAACTGAAGTAGGCGACGACCACGCCGGCGGCGAAGAAGGCGAAGGACGCCGAGACGAAGGGCACCGCGTATCGCCGCTCGGCGGCCTTCAGGCCCGGCGTGATGAATCGCCAGACGTGCCAAAAGACGATGGGCGAGGCGAACAGCAGTCCCCCGAAGAAGGCGATCTTGATGCGCAGGGTCAGTCCGTCGAGTGGGTTCGTCACGAGAAAGAGGCAATGGCCGGGCTCTGCGTGGCAGTAGGGCTGCTGGAGGATGCGCAGGATCGGCGAGTAGAGCATGAACGCCGCGATGCCGAGCACGATGATCGATGCCGACGAGATCAAGAAGCGCCGCCGGGCCTCGGCGAGGTGCTCGGCCAGGGTCATCCCGGACTCGGCCTTGCGGAATTTCGACACGTCAGATCAGTTCAGCGATGGATCGATAGGAGACGAGTCATCGGGGGTCGGCGCCGGCCGGGGCGACACGGGAGTCGTCAACGGGCTCGGCGGGGACGTTCGAGTCTCTTTGGGTTGTGGTGGGCCGGCTACCGGCTCGGTGACATCGGTCGGTGTCACGTCGGCGGCGGTGGTCATGCTATCTCGCAGGTCCGCGCGGTTGGCGAGCTCGTTGAGCAGGTTGACGGGGCTGCGAACCACCCGGGCGATGTCACCCGCGCTCGGCAAGTCCGGGATCACCTCGCGGACCTCCTCTTCGACGCGCTCCTGGATCCGCTTGATCGCACGCCAACTGGCGCCGAGCTTGTGCGCGACCTCGGGCAACTTGTCAGGACCCAACAACAAGAGGACCACGGCAACGATGACCATGATCTTGATCGGGCTCAGGCTGAACACTCCCCCATTGTAGGGGGGCGTGCGGGACGCTTTTAGACCGGCCCGATCCGTGAGAGGGGCCAGATACGGACGAAGACCTTGCCGATGATGGCGCTCGCCGGCAGCGGCCCCCACGATCGGCTGTCACAGGAGTCGGCGTGGTTGTCGCCCATCATGAAGTACGAGTGCGCGGGCACGGTCACGTTGCCGATCGGCGAACCCAGCGGCTCAGTGTGGGGCCAGTTCTCGTGCAACGGCTTGCCGTTGACATAGATCGTGTTGCCCTTGGACGTGAGGTGGTCACCGGGCAGGCCGATCACCCGCTTGACGTAGATGGGCAGGTTATCCTGACACGCGACGTGGGCCGCTTTGGGGGCGCGGAAGACCACGACGTCGCCGCGGTTGATCGTGCCCCAGGTCACGCTGAGCTTGGAGACGAGAACGTGATCACCGATCATGAGCGTCGGTTCCATGGACGCCGAGGGGATCCAGTACGTCTGGACGACGTAGGCGCGCAGCAGTAACGACACCCCCGCTGCCACGATGAGGATGATCACCCATTCCAACAGGGATTGACGCCGGCGGCGGGGTTTGCCCACCGCCTTCACGATGGTCTCGATGGGGTCCCCGGCATCGGGCACGTCAGAGGCCGAGGGTTCGACGGGATCGTTTGGCACGTCGTAAGGCTAGTCGGCCACCCTCTAGGCGTCTCGTCGCTCCATCGACGTAAGCAGCCGTTGGAATCGCTCGTCGGTGCTCTTGAAGGGATCCTTCAAGAGGATGGTGCGCTGCATCTCATCGTTGAGCTTGAGGTGTACCCAGTCGACGGTGTAGTCACGTCGCCACTCCTTGGCCGCGCGGATGAAGGCGCCGCGCATGCGTGCGCGCGTCGTCGACGGCGCTTCGGTGGCGGCTCGGGCGATGTCGTCGTCGCTCACCACGCGCCGGAAGTGTCCCCGCTGCTGGCGGCGGTAGTAGAGGCCGCGTTCGACGCTGGTGTCGTGGTACAGCAGGTCGATGAGGGCGATTTTTGGGTCGCTCAGGGCGAGGCCGCGGCGCTCGCGCTCGCGCTCGATGATCTGCAGCTTGGCGATCCAGTCGACGCGGTCGGCGAGGGACATCGGGTCGGCGCGGTAGTCGTCGATCATCTGACGCCAGAGGCGCACTGCGAGGGCCTGGTCGGCCGGCAGGTCACGGCTCGACGCGAACTGTTCGGCGCGCTCGCACAGGTCGTCTTGGATCTCGATCGCGGTCATGTCGCGTCCCGACACGAGCTTGATTGGCTCCTTACTCCACAGGTCATAGGAGATGTCGCGCAGTGCGTTGATCGGCGAGGCGAGGTTGTAGTCGCGTAGCACAGTCGTGCGGTCCTCGATCATCGCGAGCACGACCGACGCGGTGCCCACCTTCACGAAGGTCGCGAACTCGCTCATGTTGGAGTCGCCGACGATGACGTGCAGTCGGCGATATCGCTCGGGGTCGGCGTGGGGTTCGTCACGGGTGTTGATGATGGGTCGGCTGCGCGTGGTGGCCGACGAGATCGACTCCCAGATGTGCTCGGCGCGCTGACTCATGGAGTACGTCGTGCCCCTCGGTGTCGTGACGACCTTACCCGCCCCGGCGAAGATCTGCCTACTGATCAGGAACGGGATGAAGACCTGCTCGAGGCGCGTCAAGTCATCGAAGCGCTCGATGCAGTAGTTCTCGTGGCACCCGTAGGAATTACCTGAAGAGTCGGTGTTGTTCTTGAAGAGGAAAATGTCGCCGCGGATTCCCTCGTTGGTCAGCTGCTCTTGGGCGTAGGAGACGAGTTCGCGCAGGATCGCCTCGCCCGCCTTATCCTGGGCGACCAGGTCACTGAGTGTGTCGCACTCCGCGGTCGCGTACTCGGGGTGGCTCCCCACATCGAGATAGAGGCGGCTACCGTTTTCCAGGAACACGTTGCTCGAGCGCCCCCACGCGACGACCTTGCGAAAGAGGAAGCGGGAGACCTCGTCGGGGCTGAGTCGTCGTTGACCGCGCAGCGAGAACGTAACCCCGTACTCTGTTTCGACGCCGAAGATCCGCCGCAGCATCAGCTCACGTCCCGAGCAGTGCCGCGACTCGTTCGTCGGTCATTCTGGAGAAAGTTCGTCGGCCTCCGGTGTCCTGTAGCACGCAGACTTCGAGGTCGGCCACGTCGATGGCGCGATCGGCCCCGGCGAGGGCGGCCACCGCGTTGCGCAGCGTCACGTCGAGCGGCTCGAGATCCGTCTCAGAGGCGCTGAAGCGCCCCTTGATCGTCTCGGCGTCCCCGCCCAGGACCGCGAATCGAGGCTCGTCGGAGATCGTCCCCTCATAGGCGATGCGAAAGAGCTTCGTCGGGCGGATCGCCGTGCCCAGTTGGGCGACGAGGACTTCGACCTCGAGGGGCTTTTGGCCCTCGGTGAACATGTCTCCGATGTGCTGGGCGTAGTAGTTCGCGAGCGCGCGCGCGTCGACGTCCTCACGCGAATACGTGAAGCCTGTGCCGTCGGCCCAGCGGATGCCCGCCTCGCGCAGTCGGTCGAACTCGTTGTACTTCCCCACACCCGCGAAGGCGATCCGGTCGTAGATCTCCGAGATCTTGTTGAGCGAGGCCGACGGGTTCTCGGCGACCATCAGCACGCCGACGTCGTAGATCGCCGCGACGATCGAGCGACCCCGGGCGATGCCCTTCTGGGCGAACTCCGCTCGGTCCTTGATGAGCTGTTCGGGCGAGACGTAGAAGTAGTTGCTCATCGCAGCGAACCCCCCGCGATGCCCTGGCTCTGGGTACGACGCTCGTTGATGGCGACGAATCGCGCCTCGACCTCTTCAGCGGGAAGCTCGGTGAACCCGCTCTCGTCGAGCGTGATGATCATCGGGAAGAGGTTTCGAACGAAATCGGGGCCTCCCGTGCTCGGATCGTTGTCCCCCGCCTCGTAGATGGCGAGCGCGCCGAGTTCGAGGGCAGATTCGCGGTCCAGGTCGGCGCGGAATCCCAAGCGCAGCGCGCTTTCGGCGAAGGGCGAACCTGAGCCGATCGTCGCGAAGTCACGCCGCTCGTAGCAGCCGCCGGCCCCGTCGTATTCGAAGATCCGTCCGTCGCGGTGACTGGGGTCCCAGCCGGCGAGCAGCGGGATCACCATGAGCGGGCTACCGAGGTTGTTGCGCTGGATGATCGGCGAGAGGTAGTTGGCCTTGCCTTCGAGGCTGAGCGACGTGTCAGTCATCTTCTCGTAGTGCTCAAAGGAGAGCTGGGCCATGCGGATGAATTCCATCCCGCGCGCGGCGCTCCCCGAGATCGCGAGGGCCGTGAAGCGGTCCGCCGCCTCGATCTTTCGCACGTCGCGACTCGCGATGTAGTTGCTCGTGGCTTGACGGTCGCCCACCATGACGACGCCGCCGGAGTAGCGAACGGCGATCACCGTGGTGGCGTGGCGCCCCTCGACGCCAGAACCCGACGGGTTCTCTACTAGTCCGGCACGTAGGGCGAAGTGGAGGAACGAAGGACCGGGATCGTCACTCGCGCTGAAGAGGGGCAGCCCCATCTACTCGCCTCCCTTTTGGACATAGTTGCGCACGAATTCCTCGGCGTTCTCCTCGAGGACTTCGTCGATCTCGTCGAGCAAGTCGTCCAAATCAGCCTTCAGCTGCTCGCCTTTGGACGTGTCGACGTTGACCTCGGGCGCCGACTCCGTCGGGCGCGTCACTCGTTGCTTCTGTATCCGTTCTTGTTCAACCATGTCCTTAGTTCTACCCGCCCAAAGCGGACAACAGGTCTATGGCCGTCGAATTCGTTTCAAAGAGGTGGGCCGTCAATGCGGCGGTGCCGCGCAGGGGGTCGGGCATGGGTACGCGCTGCAGGGGCCCGTCGCCGAGGTCAAAGACCACCGAGTCCCAATTCGCGGCGGCGATGGCCCCGGGGAAGCGTTTGACGCACTGGCCCCGAAAGTACGCCCGGGTGGAACCCGGCGGCTCATCGACTGCATCGTCGATGGAGTCCTCGTCGAAGAGCCGCCTCAGTCCGACGCGCGCCGCCAACGACCGACCGGGACGCAGGTCGTGGTACTGCAGGTCGATCGCGCGTAGACGCGCGTCATCCTCGGCAAGTTCGTAGCGATCGCGGTAGCCCTCGACGATGCGCTGTTTGGCCACCCAGTCGACCCGATCAGCGACGGTAGCGGGGTCGTCGCGCACGCCGTCGAGCATCTCGCGCCACTGATCCATGATGAAGCGGACCTCGTCGTGATCGGCCACGGCGTCCCCGCCGTGATCGGCGACGTAGCGATCGGCCAGGGCCCAGAGCTCATCCTGGAAGTCCCAAGCGGTGCGCGACCGCTCGTCGACGCAGTCGACCGCAGTCTGCAGCGTGGCGTCCGCGGCGAAGGCGCGTACCGCTCGAACCGGGTCGCGTGGTGCGGCCGGAAACCCATGCAGCCCCTGGTCCTCGAGGGCGGCGAGTAACAACGCCGTCGCCCCGAGCTTCACGGCGGTCGCGTACTGGCTGAGGTTGGCGTCGCCGATGATCACGTGGAGGCGCCGGAAGCGCTCGGCGTCACCGTGGGTCTCGTCTCGGGTGTTGATGATGGGACGTTTCAGTGTCGTCTCGAGGCCCACAACCTCCTCGAAGAACTCGGCGCGTTGGCTCACCTGGAAGGCCGGGCGGGTACCTCGGGGCCGATCGGTCTCGACGCCCACCTTGCCGGCGCCGATGATGATCTGACGCGAGACGAAGTGCGGCACGAGGGCCCGCACGAGGTCACCGAACTCGACCGATCGCGCCACGAGGTAGTTCTCGTGGCAACCGTAGGAGTTGCCCTTGCCGTCGGAATTGTTCTTGTAGATGGTGATCGCCTGGGCGGGGTCGAGCGACTCGTTGGCGAAGCATTGTGCCCGTCGCAGCACCTCCTCGCCGGCGACGTCAAAGCGAACGGCCTCGAGTGGCGAACGGCACTCGGGCGAGGAGTACTCGGGGTGCGCGTGGTCCACGTAGAGCCGGGCGCCGTTGGCGAGCACGGTATTGGCGAGCTGGGTCTCGACGATCGGGGCGAAGGCCGTCAGTCCCGCCAGGCCCCGCGCGTCTACCCCTGGCGTCTCGCCTTCGAAGTCCCAGTTGATGTGGGTCATCCCCCGCTGGGCGTAGGCGTTGACGATGACGCTGGAGGCCGTGATCGGGTCCTGGTCGGGTCCCCCGGCGATACCGAACTCGGTCTCAATCCCGATGACTTTGGCGATGGCCACCGGTCTACAGGTACTGGCCGGTGCCGACGTGCTGAATCGAACGGCCGCCCTTGGCCTCCGTCTCTTCGCGGTTGATCAGGGTACGGATGAACACGATCCGCTCGCCCTTCTTGCCCGATATCCTCGCCCAATCGTCCGGGTTGGTGGTGTTGGGCAGGTCCTCGTTCTCGCGGTACTCCTGACGGATCGACTCGAGCAGGTCGTCGACGCGCAGGCCCCGTGGACCGCCGGCGATCTCGCGCTTGACCGCCAGCTTCTTCGCGCGACGGACGATGTTCTCGATCATCGCGCCCGACGCGAAGTCCTTGAAGTAGAGCACTTCCTTATCGCCGCCCTGGTAGGTGACCTCGAGGAACCGGTTCTCGTCGTCGATGCGATACATCGCGCTCACCGTCTCCTCGATCATGGCACGGATGGCCTTGTCGCGGTCACCTCCGCCGAGACCGTGCACCACGGCGTCGTCGATCGGCAGTGAGGGATGGATGTAGCGCTGAAAGATTTGGGCCGCGGCCTCGACGTCGGGACGCTCGATCTTGATCTTGACGTCGAGTCGACCGGGTCGAAGGATCGCCGGGTCGATGAGGTCCTCGCGGTTGGTCGCCCCGATGACGATGACGTCGCGCAGTGACTCCACGCCGTCGATCTCGGCGAGCAGCTGCGGCACGATCGTCGACTCCATGTCCGAGCTGATGCCCGTGCCGCGCGTACGGAACAGCGAATCCATCTCGTCGAAGAAGACGATCACGGGCACGCCCTCCTCGGCCTTCTCGCGGGCTCGCTGGAAGACGAGGCGGATCTGGCGCTCGGTCTCACCGACGTACTTGTTGAGCAGCTCGGGACCCTTGATGTTCAAGAAGTAGGAACGCACATTCCGGTTGCCGCTCAACTCGCCGACCTTGGCGGACAGCGAGTTCGCGACGGCCTTGGCGATCAGGGTCTTGCCACAGCCCGGGGGGCCGTAGAGGAGGATCCCCTTGGGGGCGGGCAACTCGTACTCGGAGAACAGCGCCCGGTGCAGGTAGGGCAGTTCGACCGCGTCGGTGATCAACTCGATCTGGGAGTCGAGACCGCCGACGTCGGCGTAGGTGATGTCGGGCACCTCTTCGAGGACCAGCGCCTCGGCCTCTTGGCGGGCGAGCTTCTCGGTGAGGAGGTTCGACCGAGTGTCCAAGAGGAGGGCGTCACCGCTGCGCAGGCGCACGTCGCGCAGCGCGTCTGAGAGCTCTACGACGCGCTCTTCGTCGGCGCGTCCGTAGATCAGGACGCGACGTTCGTCGAGGACGTCCTTCACGGTAACGACCTCGCCCTGTCCATCGGGGTCACGAACGCCGATGACGGTGAAGGACTCGTTGAGCACCACCTCGTCCCCGCGCGCGACCTGGTGGGGGTCGATAGCGGGGTGCAGGGCCACGCGCATCTTGCGGCCGGCGGCGAAGATGTCAACCGTTCCGTCGTCGTTGAAGTCGGTGAACGTCCCGTATACCGCGGGCGGCTGGGTCAACTTGTCGACCTCGTCGCGTAGCGCGCTGATCTGGTCGCGGGTCTGTTGGATCGTGATGCTGAGCTTCTCGTTGTTGGAGCGCGCTTGGGCAAGGTGTCCACGCGTCTCGAGCAACTGCTCTTCGAGCATCTCGATACGTCGGCTGTAGACCTCCGATTCGCTCAGGGGCCGCCCTCGCCGCGCGACGTCATCACCGTGCTCGTCGGGCTCATTGGCATGGAATCGGTCCATACCGTCACCCTAGACTTCCAAGGTCGCGTGCGTGGTCGCGGTGCCGAGACCCCGATGCCCCGCTAGCATGACCAGACGAGAAGAGCCCGGGAGGACGTTGGCATGAAGGTGTGGATCGACCAGGATTTGTGCACGGGCGACGGCCTCTGTGAGGAGATTTGTCCGGCCGTGTTCACGCTGCTCGACGACGGCCTCGCTTACGTCAAAGAGGGCGCTGAGGTGAAGAGTGCGCCCGGCGGAGCGGCCGGTGTCGCCGTCGTGCCCGCGGAGTTCGACGACGCCGTCGTCGAAGCCTCCGAAGAGTGCCCTGGCGAGTGCATCTTCATTGAGCAGGACTGACGGCTAGAGCGTCGCAGAAGTGCCGGCGAGGCGACGCGCGGACGTCAGAAACCCGGTGTGGGCCACCATCCGGTGGTCGGGGCGTACTGAGCGACCGTCGATGTGCCACGTTCGCCGCAGGATCTCCACCGTCTCGGCGAGGCCGAACGAGTAGCGGTGCAGCGTCTCACGTAACAGCTGGGTCTGATTGATCGTCGGCAGGTAGGCGAGCAGGATGCCCCCGGGGCGTAGCGCCGTCGCGGCGTGCTCGACGACGGCCCACGGCTCTGGCATGTCGAGCAGGATGCGATCGAAGTCGTCGCCGTCGATGCCCTGGGTGACGTCGCGGATCTGGACGTCGTAGTGGACGTCCTCGCCCAACAAGTCGCGTACGTTCTGCTTGGCGTGTTCGGCGAAGTCCTCTCGGATCTCGTAAGCCGTGATATATGCTCCGGCGCGCAACAGGGTCATAGATAACGCGCCCGAGCCGACGCCGGCCTCGAGCACTTTCTGGCCGGGGGCTATATCGGCCTGGAGCAGGATTGCGCCGAGGTCCTTGGGGTAAATCACTTGGGCACCGCGGGGCATCTTGAGCACGACGTCGGTCAAGGTGGGGCGAAGCACGAGAAAGCTGCGTTCGGTGTTGCTCGAGATGAGCGACCCCTCGACGGCCCCGATGACATCGTTGTGCTGGACGATGCCCGCGTGGGTGTGGAAGGCCGCGTCGGGACGTAACGTGATGAGATAGCGCCGGTCCTTCGCGTCGATCAACATCACGCGTTCGCCGACCGCGAGCGTGGCCTTCACGATGAGCGTCGTGACGCGCGCCGTCCGAGCGAACGAGCGACGCCGTCCAAGAGATGCAGGACGACGAGACCGCCGAGCACCCCGGTCCACTTCTTGGAGCGTTGGGCGAGCGCCCGCGTGCTGACCAGTCCGATCGCGAGTTTCAACAGGCGTCGCACTAGTGGCGTCCCTGTTTAGGCCGCGACCGACGACCGCGCCAGAATCCCCATACGTAGCCGAGCAGTAGGCCGCCCACGCCGGCGATGGCCGCGTCGGCGGGATCGTCGGTGCGAAGCGACAACGGGTTGGCCGGTACGACCTCTCGCACGCGGTGCTCTAACTCGCGTCTGATTGGGGAATCGCTCACGACTTGCTCTTCAGACGACGTCGAACGGAGGCGTCCGCGACGATCCGCCACGCGGTCAGGGCAAGCACCGCGATCGCCACCACAGCGACGATGAGGTAGGGCAACCACGAGAGGGAGCCATCCAGTACGCGGAACTGCTGGAGGAACCGCAACAGTCCGATCAGCAGCATTAATGACCCGAAGCCGACGAAGACACTACCGAGCGCGCCGAAAGCGGCGTAGCGCACGACGTCCTTCAGTGGCTGGACTGTCTCTTCCTTCACGTAGCGCACGACGAGACCCTTGATCTCGTCGAAATCGCGTCGCAGCGACGCGCCCCGCAAGACCTTTCGCCACGACGGAAGCTTCACGCCATCAGCCTACTCAGTGCGGTCGCGGATGACATACGTCGAGCTCGCGCTGGCCACGGCGACATCGTCTTGATCGACGATCCGCGCCTCGACGAAAGCGACGAGCGAGCCGGATTTGATAACCGTCGCGCTGCAGGTCAAGACGGAGCCGGCGGAAACCGGGCGCAGGAAGGAGATCCGCAGGTCCGTATTGGCGACGAATACCTTGCGCTCCCCCATTGCGGCTACCGCTGCTGCCCCCATGGCCGAGTCGACGACGGCGGCGAGGAAGCCACCCTGGACGGTGCCCGCCGGATTCAAGAACCGTTCATCGATCCGAGCGCGCCAGACGCTCGGGGCCCCGTCGGGCGTCACGACCCGCGTCAACCCTAAGGTGAGGTCACAGTTGGGTGGAATCTGGAGCATGACTCAGGGTACCGGCCACCGGGAAGTCAGTGGAAAGTTGGGTACTGTTCTAGCCATGGTCGACCACTTATTCACCGGCGCGAACGAACTCGAAGGTCGCGCGATCCGCGAGATCATGGCGTTGGCCATGGACGCGCCGGCCCAGGCCAAATCTGGCCACAGCGGGACGGCGATGGCGTTGTCCCCGCTCGGGGTGACGCTCTTCTCGCGGCTGCTGCGCCACGATCCCACTGATGCCCAGTGGGTGGATCGGGACCGATTCATCTTGAGCTGTGGACACGCTTCGATCCTGCAGTACGGTCTCGCCCGCGCGTTCGGCTACGACCTGGACGAGCAGGACCTGCGGGGATTCCGCCAGCCCCACTCGCGCACGCCCGGTCATCCGGAACGCGGTGTCACACCGACGGTCGAGGTCACCACCGGACCGCTCGGACAAGGCATCGCCAACGGCGTCGGCATGGCGATCGCGGAACGAATCTTGCGCGCGGACTTCGGCGAGGACCTGGTCAACCACCGCACCTGGGTGGTAGCTGGTGACGGGTGCCTCGAGGAGGGGATCAGCCACGAGGCGGCTTCGCTCGCCGGCTCACTCGGCTTGGACCGACTGACGGTCTTTTACGACGACAATCACATCACGATCGATGGCCCGACCGAATTGGCCATGCACGACGACGCGGCCGGGCGTTTTCGCGCCTATGGCTGGCACGTCATCGAACTGGGTGAGCAGGCCAACGACCTCAATGCGCTCGAAGCGGCCGGCGCGGCGGCGATCGCCGAGACCGCACGACCCACGCTGGTGATCATTCGCTCACACATCGGCTTCCCGTCCCCGGTGATGATGGACCGACGCGAGGCCCACGGCTCGCCCTTCAGCGCCGAGGCGATCACTCAGGTCAAGGCGATCCTCGGTGTCCCCGACGTCGCGTTCCACCTGGACCCCGAACTCCCGTCTGCGATGGTCGAGGCGCTCGTGGCGCGCCGCGCCGAACACACGCGCTGGGAGGCGGCGACGGTCGCCGCCGGCGAGCGTGGCGCCCGCCTGCGCCACCAGTACGACACCAACGGTGCGTTGGCTGAAGTCGGGCCCGTCGACTACTTCGTCGGTGGGAGCCGCGTCGCAACGCGCAAGGCGATGCAGCGCGCCATGGACACCTGGGCGGCCCACACCCCGGGCCTGACGGCTGGATCGGCCGACCTGACAGACAACACGGGCGTGGTTCTGCACGGTGCGCCTCAGGGCGCGTCGGCGCCCGGAGGCCGTCAGATCCACTACGGCGTGCGCGAGTTCGCGATGGGCGCCGTACTCGTTGGTCAGGCGGCGCACGGCGGAATCCGCCCGATCGGTTCGACGTTCTTCGTCTTTAGTGACTACGCCCGACCCTCGATCCGCCTGGCCGCACTGAGCCGGGTCGGCACGCTCTTCGTGTTCACCCACGACTCGATCGGCGTCGGTGAGGATGGTCCGACCCATCAGCCAGTGGAACACCTCATGGCCTTGCGCGCGATGCCCCAGCTCCACGTGGTGCGGCCCTCGGACGCTAACGAGACCCTCGACCTGGTGGCTGCGTACTTGGCCGACCACAATCCACCTACCACGGCGCTGGTGCTCTCACGCCAGGACGTCACCGTCATGAACGACGACGACCGTCGCGCTTCCAAGTCGGGTGCGCGCAACGGTGGTTACGTCGTGCGCGAGTCCGAGGACGCCCGGTTCACCCTGGTCGCGACGGGCTCTGAGGTGTCAGCCGCCATCGCGGCCAGTGAACAACTCGCCGCCGACGGAATCGTCACGCGCGTCGTCGCCATGCCGTGCTGGACCTGCTTCGAAGAACAGCCCCGCGAGTACCGCGACACGGTGCTTCGTCGCTCGCTGCCCTCGGTGTCCCTCGAGGCCGGCGCGACGCTCGGTTGGTCGCGTTACGTCGATCACGCGATCGGCATCGACTCCTTCGGGCTGTCCGCGCCGGGCGATTACGTGTTCGATTATTTCAACATCGGCGCCCAGTGTCTGGTCGACCACGTCCGTGATTGGTTAGGAGCCTCATCATGACCCGCTTAGATGACCTGTACAACGAGGTCGGCCAGAGTCCCTGGATCGACAACATCCGGCGTGACTGGCTCGACGACGGGACCCTCGCGCGCTACGTCGCCGAGGGTGTTCGTGGCGTGACCTCGAACCCCTCGATCTTTGCAAAGGCCCTCGCGACCTCCAGCGCCTACGACGAACGCATCGCCGGACTCAGCACGGACGATCCCGAGCAGGTCTTCGAACACCTCGCGGTCGATGATGTCCGTGACGCCTGTGACGTATTGGCCGGGGTCAACGACGCGGCTCGGTCCGACTTCGCCGCCTCGCGCCGGCGCTACCTCGACGGCTTCGTATCACTGGAGGTCTCACCGCGCCTGGCGCACGACACGCAAGCCACGATCGCCGCGGCCCGTCGCCTAGCTGCGGCCGTCGGGCGACGGAACGTCATGATCAAGATCCCGGCCACCGTCGCCGGCCTCGAAGCGATCAGCACGGTCCTCGGCGACGGTATCAACGTGAACGTCACCCTGATCTTCTCGATCGATCGGTACCGAGCGGTGATGGACGCCTGGGCGAGCGGGCTCGAACTCGCGATTGAGCGTGGTCACGACCTCGCGGACATCGCCAGCGTCGCCTCGTTCTTCGTGTCGCGTGTCGACGTCGCTGTCGATCAACTGCTCGAACCAAGTGACCCTCGTCGTGGCACGATCGCCGTCGCGCAGGTGGCACGGGCCTACGCGGCCTTTACGGAGGTGGTCGGCTCGCCGCGCGTCCAGTCGCTCCTCACGCGCGGCGCCCAGGTGCAACGGCCTCTGTGGGCGTCCACCTCGACCAAGAACCCCGCCTACGACGAACTGCTCTACGTCAACACCATCGCGGCCGACGAGACGGTCAACACGATGCCCGACGCCACCCTGGCCGCGGCGCTCGCCCGCGGTTCCTATGACGTGTCGATCCTTCGCGACAGCGCTCGCACGACTGCCGCGATCGCGACCCTCGACACGCTTGCGCCCGCGGTGGACCTCGCGGCGGTGACCCAGCGACTCGAGGACGAGGGTGTGGCGGCCTTTATCGCCTCCTACGAGGAGCTGCTCGAGACAGTGCGCACGAAACTGAGTGGGCACTCCGCCTGACCCAGTGCGCGTCCGAGTGACCCGTAGGGTGGCGCAGCGGCGCAAGTAGGATGCACGCATGACGAAGCATTCTCACAATGCCATCGTGTCGGACCTGGTCAACGCGACCGCCGCCGACGTGGCCCCCGCTGCCGTCGACCTAGCGCGCAGAGCCCACGGTCACGTGGTCACCTACTCCCCCAAGGTCTTCATCCCCCTGACCAAATTGTGTCGCGATCGATGCGGCTACTGCACCTTCGCCCAGGCGCCCGCACACGTGAGCGCCCCGTACCTGTCGCTCGACGAGGTCATGGCGATCGCTCAGTCGGGACGCGACGCGGGGTGCACCGAGGCGCTCTTCACACTCGGGGAGCGCCCCGAGCTTCGCTACGACGAAGCCGCCCGCTGGCTCGCCGCCCGGGGCTACCGTTCGACGGTCGACTACCTCGCCACCGCCGCCCAGATGGTCCTCGACGGGACGGGGTTGTTGCCCCACATCAACGCTGGTGCGCTGTATCGCCACGAGCTTGACCAGTTGCGCGCCTCCTCGGTCTCCCAGGGAATGATGCTCGAATCGCTCGCCACCCTGGACGCGCACCGGCTGTCGCCGGACAAGGACCCCGAGCGGCGTCTGGACACCTTGCGCTTCGCGGGTGAGTTGCGGATCCCCTTCACCACGGGTCTCCTGGTGGGGATCGGCGAGTCGCGCGCCGACCGGATCGAGGCGCTCGACGCCATCCGCACCTCCCACCTTGAATTCGGTCACGTCCAAGAGGTGATCATTCAGAACTTCCTACCCAAGGCGCGCACCGCGATGGCCCACGAGCCCGCGGCGAGCGACGAGGAGTTCCACTGGACGATCGCGGCGGCGCGGCTGCTTTTGCCCGACGACGTGCATCTCCAGGCGCCGCCGAACCTCAGCGACGACCCGGCGGGCCTCTTGGACTTCGGCATCGACGACTTCGGTGGCATCTCGCCGGTCACCATCGATCACGTGAATCCCGAGCGCGCCTGGCCGGCCGTCGGGATCCTGCGACGTCAGGTCGAGCTGCGCGGACTGCACCTGGTGCCGCGTCTGGCGATCTACCCGGAGCATCTCGGTCGTCACGAGGCGTTCGTGCACGAGCACGTGCGGCCGTTCATGCTGGCGAGTGCCGACTCCACGGGCCTCGCGCGCGACGACGCCTGGGCGTCGGGCGCCGAGACGCCGCCGCCGGAGGCCCCCGTGTCACGGGTGCACACCTCGGCAGTCGAGGAGATCCTCGCGCGCTACGAACCTGGGTACCCCTTCGAACACGCCGAACTCGTCACCCTGCTCAACGCTCGCGGCGGTGACTTCAACGCCGTCGTGGAGCTCGCCGATGACGTGCGGCGGCGTTTGGTGGGCGACGAGATCACCTACGTCGTCAACCGCAACATCAACTACACGAACGTCTGCACCTTCAAGTGCCGATTCTGTGCCTTCTCCAAGGGGCCGCTCTCGCTCAATCTGCGCGGCGACCCGTACCTGCTCGGACTCGATGAGATCGCCGATCGTGTCCGAGAGGCCGAAGAGCGTGGCGCGACTGAAGTCTGCCTACAGGGCGGGATCCATCCGAACTTCGACGGTGACTACTACCTCGACGTCGTGCGCGCGGTGCACGAGGCGTCCCCAACGATGCACATCCACGCCTTCAGCGCACTCGAGATTTTCGAGGGCGCGCGCCGAAACAACGAGGACCTCGAGTCGTACCTGACCCAACTTCGCGATGCGGGTCTTAAGACGTTGCCCGGCACCGCCGCGGAGATCCTTGACGATATCGTGCGCGCGATCCTGTGCCCCGACAAGCTAAACACCCAGCAATGGCTCGACGTGCACCGGGCCGCCCACCACGTCGGACTCCACTCGAACATCACGATCATGTTCGGCGCCGTCGAAGGCGCCGACGAGTGGGCGACCCACCTGCTCGTGACCCGCGACCTGCAACTCGAGACGGGCGGGTTCACCGAGTTCGTTCCACTGCCGTTCGTCCACATGGCGACGCCGCTCTTCCTACGCGGTCGAGCGCGAAAGGGCCCAACGTTCCGCGAGGCCGTTCTGATTCACGCGGTCGGACGGTTGCACTACGCGACACTGATCGACAACATCCAGGTCAGCTGGGTCAAGATGGGCATCGACGGTGTGCGTCGCGTGCTCGGCGCCGGCGCCAACGACCTCGGCGGGACCCTGATGGACGAGAACATCTCACGCGCGGCCGGTGCCGTGCACGGTCAGGAATTGGACGTCGCGCACCTCCACGAACTCGTCGCCCCGCTCGGTCGGCCGTTGATCCAACGCAGCACGCTCTATCAGGCGCTGTGACCGACCCGGCCGTGGAGGCCTTCCTCAGTGAGAGCGGGCTGGTCGACGTCGCTAACGACGTTGAATTGGCGCAGGTCCGCGACCTGCTCGAGGACGTCTCGTCACTCGTCCAGTCGGGTCACGACGTGCGTGACCTTCGAGTCGCGGCGACCGCGATGCGTGAACTGCTCATCGCCGCGCGCCTGTTTTCGCCGTGGCGCGATCGACCGAAACTCACCGTCTTTGGATCAGCGCGCACGCCGGCCACCTCACCCCTCTACGCGATGGCGCGCTCGTTGAGCGGGCGTATGGCTGCACGCGGATGGATGACCGTCTCCGGCGCTGGACCCGGGATCATGGAGGCCGCGGCCGAAGGTGCGGGACTGGATGAAACCCTCGGCGTGAACATCGCGTTGCCCTTTGAGCAGAGCTCGAACCCCTACGTCGACGCCGAGAGCCGGCTGGTGGAAATGAAGTACTTCTTCACTCGAAAGGTCGCGCTGACCAAGGAGTCTTTGGCCTTCGTGTTCTTCCCCGGCGGGCTGGGCACGATGGACGAGGTCTTCGAGATTCTCACGCTGCTGCACACCGGCAAGGGCGGACCTGCACCGGTGCTGTTGGTCGACACTGTCGAGGGAACCTACTGGGAGTCGTGGCAACGGTTCATCAACGAGTCAGTCATCGAGACGGGTTATCTCGACGAGGACGCGGCGATCCTGTTCAAGATCTGTCACTCACTCGACGAGGTGGAGCGAGAGATCGACCACTTCTACACGAACTTCTCCGAGTTCAGTGTGGCTTCGGGACGCGGGCGGATCGGGTTGCGTCGCCAACTCACACTCGATGAGTGTGTCGTTCTCGAGCGCCGCGTGCCCGAACTCGCCACGGGCGAAGGGCTACGGGCTGAGGCGAACGCCCTGACCTTCGACTTCGATGGGCGCCGCTACGTCGAGCTGCGTCGACTCATCGACGCCGTCAACGACCTGGACTAAAGGGCTCCGGTCGCCACAGCGTTGCCCCACCGACCTGAGCGACAGCCTGACACGTCATTGACCGCGTGACTGGGCGCTCGAGCTCCGAGCCCGAGGAAGTCGGCACGGGTTCGACAGCACGCCGTCGTGGTGGGCTTCGAAGAGCGTGGCGGGTAGTTACTCCGGTAGGCCGCGCAAGATCGCCTCGGCCTTCTGCAGGCTGCGTCGCACCCGGGCGAGCTGGCGCTCGACGTCGCGCGCCGCGTCGTCGTCACGCAACTGCGCTCGAACGGCGTCAAAGACGGCGTCACTCACTCGCTCCTCGAGCGCGGCGATCTCGTCGGCGAGCGCCGTAAAGGACGTCACGACGCGAGGGTCTCGACGTTCAACTCTCCCGCGGCGAACTGTGCGCGCAACACCTTCTTGTCGAACTTGCCGACGCTGGTCTTGGGGATCGAGTCGACGAACGTCCAGTGTTCGGGCAGCCACCACTTGGCGACGCGCGCGGCGAGGAAGTCGCGCAATTCCGCCGCGCTCGCGCTCGCCCCGGGTCGCAGCACTACGCAGCACAGTGGTCGTTCTTGCCACTTGTCGTCGGGCACGGCGATGACCGCGGCCTCAAAGACGGCCGGGTGGGCCATGACAGTCCCCTCGAGCTCGACCGAGCTGATCCATTCACCACCAGACTTGATCACGTCCTTGGTTCGGTCGCTGATCACCATGAAGCCCTCGTGGTCGAGCGTGCCGATGTCACCGGTACGCAGCCACCCGTCGTGGAACCGTTCGGGGGCGTCAACGCCGTAGTACGAACCGGTGACCCACGGACCGCGGATTTCGAACTCGCCCACAGTCTGACCGTCGTTGGGCAGGACAGAGCCATCGTCGTCGGTGATGCGCATCTCGACGCCGGCCACCACGCGGCCGGCCTTGGCACGATAGTCGATCTCCTTTTCTGGCGGTGTGCCGGCCGGTGGGATCGAGACCGCGGCGAGCGGGCTCGTCTCGGTCATCCCCCACCCTTGGACCATGTTGCGACCGTAGCGATCGCGGAAGGTCTCGATCATCGAGCGCGGCACGGCTGAACCTCCGGCGAGGATGCCGCGCATCGAGGAGAAGTCGGCGTCCGCGTCGTTCTCCGCGGCTCGTAATACGTCGTTCCAGACCGTGGGCACACCGAGTGAGATGGTGGGTCGCAGCTCGCGGATCATCTTCACGATGGGTTCACCCTGGAGGAACATCTGGGGCATGATGAGCTCGGTGCCGGCGAAGAAAGCGGTGTAGACGGCACCCCACGCGTTGACGTGGAACATCGGCACGATGAGTAAGCACCGGTCCTTCTCGGACAGTCCAATCGAGTTCGCGCTCGTCGAGGCGAGTGAGTGCAGCCAGATCGACCGGTGCGAGTAGACGACGCCCTTGGGATTGCCCGTGGTGCCTGACGTGTAGCACATGATCGCCGCGGACTTCTCGTCGAGGTCGGGCCAGACGAAGCCCGGCGATTCGGCTCCGATGAAGTCCTCGTAGTCGATCGTCTCGCCCAGCGCGCCGCTCTCGTCGGGGCCGTGGACGATGATGTGCTTGACCGTGGGGATCTGGTCGCGAACCTTGGCGAGCAGCGGGATCAGCGTGTGATCGATAATGATTACCTGGTCTTCGGCGTGGTTGATCACGAACGCGAGTTGCTCGGGGAAGAGCCTGATGTTAAGGGTGTGCAGCACCGCGCCCATGGCCGGCACGGCGAGGTACGCCTCCATGTGGACCTGGTTGTTCCACATGAAGGTCCCGACACGGTCCCCGTCGCCGATCCCGAGTCGGTGCAGCGCCGCCGCGAGCTGCTCAGCGCGATTGGCGATCTCGGTGAAGGTCGCCTGCTCCACACCGGTGGCGGTCACCGTGTAGACGGTCTTGTCGGCGTAGATCCACTCGCCGTGTCGAATGATGCCACTGATGACCAGTGGCGAGTCCTGCATCGTGCTCTGCATGTCGTCTCCGTTCCCCTGGGACGATGCTACAAAGTCCGAGCGACTCGCGTTACCAGGAGGTTCGATAGGGCGCTACAGGTGCAGGCAGGACGGTTTCGCCCATCAGATAGGCGTCCACAGCCGCGGCGGCGCTGCGTCCCTCGGCGATCGCCCAGACAATCAAGCTCTGGCCACGTACGGCGTCACCGCACGCGAAGACCGGTGCCTCACCGTCGAGGGACGTGCGCCAGGTGTCGTCGACCCTCAACGTCGCGCGCTCGGTCACCAGGGACGAGTCGGTGAGCCCGAGGGTCGCAAGCTCGGGTCCCGTGAAGCCGGCGGCGATCAGCACTAGGTCCGCCTCGATGGTCTCGGACTGGCCGGTGTCGCGGTGGGTCAGTACCGCCGCGCTCACCGCAGTCTCGCCGAGGAACTCGACTGTCTCTGTGGCAAAGACCCGCTCGCCGCCTTCAGCGTGCGCCGAAGTGGTCTTGAAGATCCGCGGCATCGTGGGCCAAGGCTGGTCGGTCGGTCGGTGGTTCGGCGGACGCTCGAGGATCTCGATCTGGGTCACCGAGCGCGCGCCCTGGCGATGGGCGGTGCCGAGGCAGTCGGCGCCGGTGTCTCCGCCGCCGAGGATCAGAACGGCCCGGTCGTGGGCATCGATCGGGCTCGTGGTCTGGGTCGCGACGGCCCGATTCGCCGCCTCGAGATAGGTCATCGCGGGCATGACCCCGTTCAGGTCCGAGCCGGGTACCGCGATGAGACGTGGCGTGGTCGAGCCGACAGCGAGCAGCACCGCGTCGTAGCGCTGTTGCAGGACGCTGAGTGGCGTGTCCGCCGGGCCGATCGTGCTCGAGGTGACAAAGGTGATCCCCGCGTTGACCATGGCCCCGAGACGGCGGTCGAGCACGGTCTTTTCGAGCTTGAAGGCGGGTATCCCGTAGCGCAACAGCCCGCCGATAGCGTCGGCGCGCTCGTAGACCGTTACGGCGTGGCCCGCGCCGCGCAGCTGGGCCGCGGCGGCGAGCCCGGCGGGACCCGACCCGACGACCGCGACGTGCCATCCGCTCTCGTGCGACGGCACGCGCTGAACGGGGAGGCCGAGCGCGTACGCGTGTTCGGCGACCTCGTACTCGACACGCTCGATCGTGACCGCCTCGTCGCCGACGGCCAGTACGCAGGCCGACTCACAGGGGGCCGGGCAGAGCCGGCCGGTGAACTCCGGGAAGTTGTTGGTGGCAAAGAGCTGGGCGGCCGCGACGTCCCAACGTTGGCGATAGACCGCGTCGTTGAAGACGGGAATTCGATTGCCCAGCGGACAGCCCTGGGTACAGAACGGGATGCCACAGTCCATGCATCGCGCCGCCTGAACCGCGACCTCGTCGTCGCTCTGGGCCTCGTAGACCTCGCGCCAATCACGCAGGCGTACGGCGACGGGTCGGTAGGCCGGTCCACGGCGTGGGTACTCGAGGAATCCGGTGGGTTTACCCATTACGCTGCTCGTCTCTCGCGCGCTGGTACTCCGAGGTCTCGATGCGCACGAAGTCCATCCGCGCCACGCGCCACGTCTCGAGTATCTGCGCGGCGACCGGAGAGCCCGTCTCGACGTGATAGCGCTCGAGCAGGTCGCGCAGCGTCGTCTCGTCGTCGAACTCGAGGGGGTCGACCTCGTAGACCCCGGCGCTCAGTACGTCATAGACACGTTGTCGTGGGTCGTAGAGGTAGATAGTGCCCCCGGACATCCCCGCCGCCAGGTTTCGACCGACATCGCCCAGGATCGCCACGACACCGCCGGTCATGTACTCGCCGGCGTGGTCGCCGGTGCCCTCGACGACGATCGTCGCTCCCGAGTTGCGCACGCCGCAGCGCTCGCCCACGACCCCGCTGACGAACAGGTCACCCGAGGTCGCGCCGTAGCCGATCACGTTGCCCGCGATGATGTTCTCGTTGCGCACGAAGACCGACTCACTGGGTGGTTGGACGATGATGCGCCCGCCCGAGAGGCCCTTGCCCACGTAGTCGTTGCAGTCCCCGAAGAGGCGGATCGTGATGCCGTGCGGCAAGAAGGCGCCGAGGCTCTGGCCGGCCGACCCCTCGAGGCGCAGTGTGATGGTGTCCTCGGGCAAGGTCTCGGCGCCGAGCAACCGTGTGATGGCGCTACCGGTCAAGGTGCCCACCGTCCGATTGACGTTCTCGACACGGCCCTCGTAGACGTAAGGCGTCCGTTCGCGTGCTGCGACGAGGGCGGCGTCAAAGAACTTCCAGTCGAGCGCGTCTTCGAGTCCGTGGTCCTGGCCGATCCGGTGGTGACGCTGTTCCTCAGGCACCTCGTGGAGCAGCGCCGAAAGGTCGACGCCGTTCTCGGCGGCGCCGCGTTCGTCGACCACCAGGTGCGAGGGGTCACCGATCAGCTCATCCAGGCTGTGCAACCCCAACTGGCTCAGGTATTCGCGGACCTCGGTGGCGATGAACTCGAAGAAGTGCTCAACGAACTCTGGCTTGCCGGTGAAACGCTCACGCAGGACGGGGTTCTGGGTCGCGATGCCGACGGGGCACGTGTCGAGGTGACAGACGCGCATCATCACACAGCCCGACACGACGAGTGGCGCGGTCGCGAACCCGAACTCCTCGGCACCCAGCATCGCGGCGATTACGACGTCACGGCCGGTCTTTAACTGGCCGTCGACCTGGAGCACGACGCGACTGCGCAGCCCGTTGGCGGCGAGGGTCTGGTGGGCCTCGGTGAGCCCGATCTCCCATGGCGTGCCGGCGTGCTTGAGCGACGTGAGCGGCGCCGCGCCGGTCCCCCCGTCGTGACCCGAGATCAACACGACGTCGGCGTGCGCCTTGGCGACGCCCGCGGCGATGGTCCCCACGCCCTGCTCACTGACGAGCTTGACGTGGATCCGGGCTCGGTCGTTCGCGTTCTTCAGGTCGTAGATGAGCTGGGCTAGGTCCTCGATCGAATAGATGTCGTGGTGCGGGGGCGGAGAGATGAGCCCGACGCCCGGCGTTGAATGACGAGTCGCCGCGATCCAGGGGTAGACCTTGGACCCGGGGAGCTGGCCACCCTCGCCGGGCTTGGCGCCTTGGGCCATCTTGATCTGGAGGTCATCGGCGTTGACCAGGTATCGGCTGGTCACGCCGAATCGGCCGGAGGCGACTTGCTTGATCGCGGAGCGGCGGTTCTGGCGTGGATCGCTCGTATCGAAGCGGTCCTCGTCCTCGCCCCCCTCGCCGGTGTTGGATTTGGCCCCCAGCCGGTTCATCGCGATGGCGAGCGTGGTGTGCGCCTCCTCGCTGATCGAACCGTAGGACATCGCCCCAGTCGAGAAGCGCCGTACGATCGACGACACGCTCTCGACCTCGTCCAGTGGCGTCGGCGTCGGCGACGGTCGCAGCTCGAGCAGCGAACGCAACGTCATGCGCCCGCGCGTCTGGTCGTCCACGAGCGTGGTGTACTCCTTGAACAGGTCGTAGCGGCCCTCGCGTGTGGCGTGCTGGAGTTTTTGGACCGTGTGGGGATTGAAGAGGTGGAGTTCGCCGTCGCGACGCCACTGGTACTCCCCGGCGTTCGCGAGGGCCTCGGCGGGCGACTCGGTCGCGTAGGCGGCGCGGTGCCAGGTCAGCAGGTCCTTCGCGATGCGCTCGATGCCGCTACCCCCGACGCGTGATGCGAAGCCCGGGAAGTAGTTCGCGAGCAGCGTCTCGTCAAGTCCGACCGATTCGAACAGTTGGGAGCCCACGTAGCTCGCCACCGTGCTCACGCCCATCTTGGACATGACCTTCACGAGGCCCTTGGTGAGGGCTTTCGCGTACTGATACCGCGCCTCGTAGGCGGTTCGCTGGTCGATGTCGCCCCGGTCCACGAGTGCGTCGATCGTCTCGTAGGCGAGGTACGGGCACACCGCGGACGCCCCGAAGCCCACGAGCAGCGCGACGTGGTGCACTTCACGGACGTCACCCGCTTCGAGGATGAGCGCCGCGCGGGTGCGCAGGTGCTCGTCGACGAGTCGATGGTGGACCGCCGAGACCAGCAGGAGGCTCGGAATCGCCGCGTGCGACGCGCCGGTGTTGCGGTCCGAGAGGATCACGAGGTTGGCGCCCGCGCGCACGGCCGCCACGGTCTGGTCGGCGATGTGGTCGATGGCGGCGGCGAGACGCTCACCATCACTCTCGGGCCCCTCGACGGGGAACAGCCCGTCGAGGGCGAAGGGCGAGAATCCGTCGACGTGGTCATTCTCGTTGACGTAGCGCAACTTCGCCAGGTCCTCGATACTGAGCACCGGCGAGGCCAGCACGATCTGGTGGCAGTGCGCCGGGGATTCGCTCAGCAGGTTGTCTTCCCCGCCGATGGTGACGCGTGTCGAGGTGACGAGTTCCTCGCGAATTGCGTCAAGGGGCGGGTTGGTGACTTGTGCGAAAAGTTGGCTGAAGTAGTCGAAGATCGACCGGGGCCGTCGTGACAGGACCGGCAGGGCGCTGTCAGAGCCCATCGATCCGATCGGCTCCTCCCCCACCTGGGCCATGTGGCGCATGATGAGGCGCAGGTCCTCGTCGCTGTAGCCGAAGTTGCGTTGGCGTTGGCGCACCGAGGCGTAACTGGGCAGCAGCATCGGGCGCGCGTCGAGGTCCTCGAGGGTCACTTGCTGGTCGCGGAGCCATTCGCCGTACGGGGCGCGTCGCGCGAGATCGGACTTCACCTCGTCGTCGTCGACGATTCGGCCTTCGTCGAGATCGACGAGGAAAACGCGGCCGGGCTGGAGGCGGCCCTTGCGGATCACCGATGTCGGGTCGATGGGCAGCACCCCGACCTCGCTCGCGAAAATCACCCGGTCGTCGTCGGTCACCCAGTAGCGCGCGGGTCTCAGACCGTTTCGGTCGAGTACCGCGCCCACGACGGTGCCATCACAGAAGGTGATCGACGCGGGGCCGTCCCAGGGCTCCATCAGCGCCGCGTGGTAGCGGTAGAAGTCGCGGCGTCGCTCGTCCATCGCCGTGGAGCGCTCCCACGCCTCGGGGATCATCATGAGGATGGCGTGGGGCAACGTACGCCCGCCTCTCACCAGGAGCTCGACGACCTCGTCGAAGCTCGCCGAGTCACTCATCGACTCGGTGATGATGGGCGTGAGCTCGCCGAGGTCGACGGGCAGCGTCGGGGCGCGCAGTGTCGTCTCGCGCGCGTGGATCCAATTCCGGTTGCCCCGGATGGTGTTTATCTCGCCGTTGTGGGCGATGTAGCGGAATGGTTGGGCGAGCTCCCAGCGCGGCAAGGTATTCGTCGAGAAACGGCTGTGCACAACGGCGACCGCCGACTGCAGATTCGGGTCCGTGAGGTCCAGGAAGTACCGGCGAAGCTGGGGAGCACTCAACATGCCCTTGTAGATCAACACGTTCGCCGAGCACGAGGCGCCGTACACGCCACCCCCGTGTTCGACGAATCGGCGTAGGCAGAACAACGCGTCCTCGAGTTCGCGCGTCGACATCGCCTCGACGCCTCGAAACAGCTGTATGACAAAGCTCGGCTCGCTCGCCGCCGAGGTCGCGCCGAGGATCGACGAGTTGACCGGGACCTCGCGCCAGCCGAGACTGGTCAGGCCCACGCGCGTCGCGGCGTCGGTGATGTCGTCGCGGACCCTCTCGACGTGGCGCGTACGGTCGATCATCCAGTGGGCGACGCCGTACTCGCCGATGGGCGGCACCGCGTCGCCGAACCACGTCCGGATCGCCGCGTCGGGGATCTGCAGGAGGACTCCCGCACCGTCGCCCGAATCGGGGTCGGCACCGGTGGCCCCGCGGTGTTCGAGATTCTCGAGGATCGTCAGTGCGTCGGAAACAGTCTGGTGGCTCGGACGGCGTGTCAGGTCCGCGATCATCCCGACGCCACACGCGTCATGCTCGAAAGAGGGGTCGTAGAGGGTTCTTGTCATAGCGTCACCTAACGGGGCAGCGCTGACCCGAGGCCACTATACCGAAGAACGAACCCGTGGCCGCGACCTACGCTGAAGGGGTGACACACGAACACCCTTCCGTAGTGGTTGTCGGCGCCGGGATCATCGGCCTCGCCACGGCTTTCCGACTGGCGCGACGCGGTCACGCGGTCACTCTCTTCGATCCCGAGCCGGCCTCGGGGGCGACCTACGCCGCCGCCGGCATGATCGCGCCGACCGCCGAGATCGCGCCCGGCGAGGAGGCGAACTACCGCTTCCAACGCGGTGCCATGGACGCCTGGCGCGAGATGGCCGCCGAGATCGAGGCAGTCACCGGTCGACACGTCGCCATCGTGCAGACCGGCACGCTGATCGTCGGCTGGGACGCCAGCGATCGTCGCCTGATCGACCAGTTCCGCACCGTGGCCACGGAGTTCGGCGCGCCGATGCGCGCCGTTTCACGCGATGCCGAGCCCGAGCTCTTCGAGGGCCTCACTTCGCGGATCAGCGAGGGCCTGGTGATGGCCGATGACGGGTGGCTCGACCCCGACGAGGCGGTCTCGTGCCTGATGGAAGCGAACGAAGCCCTCGGCGTACGGCTCGTGCGTGAACGGGTGCGTCTCGCGAGCACTAGCGACGACGGCGTCGAAGTCGAGACCGAATCGGGGCGCACGCTCGCGGACTACGGCGTTGTCACGACGGGTGCGAACGGACTGCCCGACGGACTGACGGTGCCCAAGTCGCCAACGGTACGCCCAGTGCGTGGCGTGACGGTTCGGGTACGGAGTCTTGACCGTAGTGCACTGCCCACGGTGCGGGCCTACGTGCGAGGGCGCGCCTTCTACATGGTCAGCCGACCGGGTGGCTACTGCGTGCTCGGCGCGACGGCCGAGGAGAAGTCCCAGCCTTTGGTCGAGGTCGGTGAACTCCAGCGCCTGCTTCGCGATGGGCTCGATATCGTGCCGGAGTTGGAGGCCGCTCCCCTGCTCGAGATTCGCAATGGACTGCGTCCGGCTACGACGGACCTCCGGCCGTTCTTCGTCGCGCTGGAGGAACGGGGTTGGTCGTGGTCGTCGGGGCACTATCGCCACGGAGTTACCCTCGCCCCACTCGCGGCCTTGGACGCCCTGAGCGCGATCAAACCATCGTGATCTCCGTGAACGGCGCCGATCACGACCTCGCCGGACGATCGGTGCGAGTCGTCTTAGACTCCCTAGACATCAACGGCCGCGGCGTCGCGGTGGCAATCGACGGCGAGGTGGTCAGCAAGAGCCGGTGGGAATCGACGACAATCGAAGACGGTGCAATCGTCGAGATAGTGACGGCGGTCGCCGGTGGATAGGAGCGAGATGTCAAACACCGAGTTACTCAACGCGCTAGATGAGCGGATCCTCGAGGCGCTACGGGCCAAGGCCACCGGTGAGACCGTCGCGTTCCTCTTCGAGGCGCGGGCGTGGCTCACCAATCCCGACCAACCACACGGGGCGCACCGCCAGTCGGCTTAGAGGCGACCGGCTATCATGGAACGCTCACGGGCTGTGGCTTAGTTTGGTCTAGAGCGCTCGGCTGGGGGCCGAGAGATCGGGAGTTCAAATCTCCCCAGCCCGACCAAGACGTGTTCGCACGTCGATTCAAAAGTGTTCGCAGTTCTGCTCGCGATTGATGCCGATCGGTCGAATCGGTGCTTTCAACACCAGATTGAGAGCCGCGGATCCAATCACCACACTTGGCTGGCCCTAAATTGCCGGCCACTCCCCTTCTCGACTTCGTCTGGGACGTGCGAAAATCTCTCCAGCGGGTGAAGATAAGAAGAGGTGTCAACTAGCGGTCCGGTGGACTCGTTGTGTTGAAGGGTGGAAGGTCGTCGTAGCGGTTGAGGCGATTCTTGCGCGGAGCCCGGGGGCTGTCTTCTTGCGGTTCTCGATGAACGCGAGGACCTCAGGGCGTTGCCGAGGTGGTAAAACGTGACGTGCATCTCTACCATTAGGACGCCTTGTGACGCCAAGCTGACAGCAGTGACGCATGACCACCCGAGTACGATCATCCGAACGTTCCGTAGCCCGGACGATTAGGGACAGGTGTAAGGAAGGATGGGACAGATGACGCGAGAGACATTTCTCATTTCCACCATCGTCGAGCTTGCCGATAATCTGGTGGACGAATTCGACCTCATCGATGTGCTCACCGTGCTGAGCCATCGGTGCGTGAACGTCCTCGACGCAGACGCCGTCGGCGTACTACTCGCGACGCCGCGTGGCGAGTTGCAGTACGTCGCCTCATCTAGTGAGTCGATGCGAGTACTCGAACTACTCCAACTACAGGCCGCCGAGGGCCCCTGTGTCGACACCTACAAGTCAGGGGCGCCAGTCATCGATCAGCAACTCAGAGACTCATACGACCGTTGGCCCATCTTCGCGCCGCGCGCCGTCGAGTACGGTTTCAACTCTGCGCATTCGTTCCCGATGCGTTTGCGTGGCCAGACCATCGGTGCGCTCAACCTCTTTCGCTCGAGCGGGGGGCCTTTGAACGAGACCGACGTCACCTTGGCCCAGGGCCTCGCCGACGTGGCGACCATAGCGATCCTCCAGTACCGCTCGTCGCTGGACGCGAAAGTACTCAACGATCAGTTAAGTTTTGCCCTCAACAGTCGGATTATCATCGAACAGGCCAAGGGGATGGTGAGCCAGGCGACCTCGAGTGACATGGACCAGGCCTTCGTTCGTATGAGGACTCACGCGCGCAACCACAACCTCAGACTGACCGAAGTTTCTCGCATGATCGTCGAAAGCGAACTTTCGGGAGCGGACCTCGACGAGCCGGCCTCTCGGCACTAGGGTAAGTGAAATCACCCGCGCTGGCACGGATGCCACGCACCGTTGGGTCCTACGTCGACCGCACCTTCGATGTTGGGGGGATCCGCAAGTTGTTAGCCAGCGGCTTGGCGGTAGCGGCCGGGAGCAGGGCGAGCACAACATGGCTGCCCGCGACCGAGTTGATGCAGCACTGCGCCGAATTGTCACATCCCACGCTGCATTAGGGCGTGGCGCCCTACATCATGACCTTACGGGCATAGGGCGCGATGTCGCGGCTCTTCGACGCTTCGAACTAGACGGCACCGTCGTAGCCCAGTTCCGCCAAGGCGGGTCACGATTCACCGAGCCAAACTCAATTGACTTCTTGCGGTGCGCAATCATCGCGATCGTCTTCACGCGATCAGGAAGACGCTGGTCGGTACAGCGCACGACGTCCCCGCTCAGGGGGCCGTTTGGGAGCGAAAAACATCTTTGCAGGTGTGACGCGCCCAGCACCGAACGTCGTCATGCACGTATCATCACCGGTCGAAGTCGGTGCGCCAAGGCCCACTGACGCGGCGAATTGAACACCTACATCGGAGGCGGACCGTGTCTTGTCGCTGACCAACCCAAGTGACGTCGTTGGCAGGGGCAATTGCTAGAGTTCGAAACTCGCGGTTAGTTTGCGAGAGGGACGGTCCGCCTCCGATGTACGTGTTCATTTCTCCTTTCTCTGCGCGAGTGTTGTTACGTCGTCGCCAATCGACTCGGAAACGGGACGTTGAACGCTGGACCATTCGCTTCCCGCCCAACGAATGAGCACTGAGCGAGGTTGCTCAGGCTTTTTTCTCTTTTCATGATCCGCACGCTCTGGCGGCTCGTCGTCGTGTGTCAGACCTTGCTCCACGCGGCACGAACCTTGTTGGAGGTGGCTGACCTCCGTCATGCGTAAACGTCGAGAGTGGCGACGCAGGTCCCCACGCGCCACAACGGCGATGGGAATCGCTGAACTCGACGTGCAACATACCGTCGTGCACTCCTACGCCAGCCGGCGTCGCGATAGCAACGATCACGCATCCTTGAACACCCACGGCATTCCCTCGACTAATCTCCCGACACAATGTCAGGTTCGTGGGAAGCGGGGTCCGGACGTCCTTGAACGAAGGATACAGGTGAATTCGACACACGGCCACAAGAGTTTTGTCGTGCGAGTTCGTAGCCAACGCGCTACCGGAGCGAACTACGCGAAACCGAGCGAGCGTGGCACCGATGGTGCTCCTGTCGCGGTCGTCCCAAGTAGGTGCGGACCTCACACGTCGTCGACGACTCGCATGGTGAAGCCCTAGCGAGCGTCGCTTCAGGATGTGCTGGCGCAGTGCAACTTGAAGGCCCGGACACCGACGCGTCTTCACGCGAACCCTGTTACACCACGCGAATAGGAGAAGATCGTTGAGTTCCTCGAAAGAAGCGTTGTTGGTCGCGCCAGTCCGGATTGAACCAAAGTCGCAATCATGTGGCGTGGGAGGCCCGACATGAACTCGCACGCGACGTCATTTCGCCCAGAACAGCAATCTGTTCTTGTGGACTCCCCCACCACTATCGTGTGGAGTGCCTCTAACCAAGTACTAGAACTTGGTGGCACTTATGGGCTAGAGGGAACTGCGAACACGCCACCAGGTTGTCACATCCGTAATGCCCTTCGAGACCAGTTTTCGAGCGCCGATGCGGTGCAGACGGGGTCCACGACCCGTGTGAACTGAAGGCGCCGTGGTCGTATCGTGTTGGCGCCAGACTCGGCGGTCAGCACGAGTGGAGCGACCTACTCGGCGTGGTTGCGAAGCGTGCCGAGGCCGGCGATCGTTGTCACCACGTCGTCACCGGAGCGCAGGAAGACGGGCGGCTTCTGACCCTGGCCGACCCCGTGTGGACTACCGGTGAAGATGAGGTCGCCGGGGCGCAGTTCGCAGACGGTCGAGACGTACGAGACGATCTCGGGAACGTGGAAGACCATGTCGTGGGTCGTCGAGTCCTGGAACGTCACCCCGTTCACGCGGCATTCGATCTCGAGGTCGTTTGGGTCGGGTACCTCGTCGCGCGTGGTGATCCACGGACCAACGGGCGCGAAGTTCCGATGTGACTTGCCCAAGCTGAACTGCGCCGGTGAACCCGACATCTGCAGGTCGCGGTCGCTCACGTCTTGGCCCACGCAGTAGCCGGCGAGCGAACCCAGCGCATCGCCCACCGCGATGTCACGTCCGCCGCGCCCGACGACGAGAACGAGTTCGGCCTCCCAGTCGGTTCGAGGTGAGACGATGGGGAACGTCGCGTTCGCGCCCGCCAAGCACGACGCGAACTTCGCGAAGATCATCGGCTGTGACGGTGGTGTGAGGCCCATTTCTGCGGCGTGGGTGCGGTAGTTGAGTCCGACGGCGAAGATCTGACTCGGGGTATCCACCACGGGTCCGAGTCGTCCACTTCGCTCGAGCTGGTCCGCGGCGATCGCTTCGGTGACTGTGGGCGACTCCAGCGCGAACCACGACTGCAGATCCTCGAGCTGTCCGAGTACTTCACGCGTCGAGGCTGCGAAACGCCCGTTGGATACTGCCGCAATGTCTACGAACCCCTCATCGAGGACGATCACTGCACGGCCATCAACGTTCGCTATACGCACGAGTCTCCTTACCGGTCAAATTCGTTCGAACCAGTTTACCGAGGGCCACGTGGTGCAAAATCCGGCCGAGTCGACCGGTAGATTTGAGGCTCACCTCGAATGAAGGACGTCACGTGTCTCATCTCTTCTCTCCGATCACGATCGGTCAGTGCACCGTGAAGAATCGCGCGTGGGTGAGCGCCATGTGTCAGTACTCGGCGAAGGACGGTGTGGTCGGCGACTGGCACCGCGTCCACCTCGGCGTCTTCGCCACCGGCGGAGCAGGGCTGATCATGGCGGAGGCGACCGCGGTCGAGCCGGCTGGTCGGATCTCGCTCAGCTGTCCTGGCCTGTGGAACGACGAACAGGTCGCGGCGTGGCGCCCCGTGGTGGACTTCGCCCACGAACACGGCGCGATGATCGGCATCCAACTCGCGCACGCCGGACGCAAGGGTTCGACCTTGGCCCCGTGGGCCGACCACGCTCACGCGAGTCTCGAGGAGGGTGGATGGCAGACGGTGGCGCCGAGTGCGATCGCCTTCGCGGGTTACCCCGAACCCCGGGCCCTCGAGGTCGCTGAGATCGAGGGTCTCGTGGAGGACTTCGCTGACGGCGCCAGTCGGGCCCGCGCGGCCGGGTTCGACCTCGTCGAGATCCACGCCGCGCACGGCTACCTGCTTCACCAGTTCCTCTCGCCACTGTCCAACCACCGCGAGGACCAATACGGTGGCACTTTTGAGAATCGGGCCCGGTTCCTCCTCGAGGTGGTCGAGGCCGTACGGGGACGTCTGGACGGTGCACCGCTGTTCGTGCGCGTCTCGGCGACCGACTGGACCGAAGGGGGTTGGGACGTCGACCAGACGATCGCGCTCGCACGACTCCTGCGCACGGCCGGAGTCGATCTCGTCGACGTCTCCTCGGGCGGTAACGTGGCCGGCGCGCACATCCCTGTCGGTCCGGGGTACCAGGTGCCCTTCGCCGAAGCGGTGCGCCGCGAGGCCGACGTTGCGACGAGCGCGGTGGGCCTCATCACCGAACCGGCGCAGGCCGAAGCGATCATTGCCGAGAGTCGCGCCGATGCGGTCATGTTGGCGCGGGCCTACCTGCGCAATCCGCGGTGGGCGCTTAATGCGGCCGAGAGCTTGGGCGAGGTCATCGAGTGGCCGCCCCAGCTTGATCGGGCGCGAACGGTACGCCACGGGTAGGTCCTCGACTACCTCGGCTTGGTAGACTCTCCTGGTAGAGGCTGGTTTGGACACTGGCGTTCGTCTGGACACTGGGCGAAAGAGGTAGTTCTCAGAGAGGGTGATTCCAACCGTAGGTTGGAAACGTCATGGACAAGAAGAGTCCTTCCGTCCTTCGTCATCTCGCCGACGTGCAACCGGAGCTCTGGTGGCTCGACTCGGATCCACTCGAGCCCGCGTCGCATTCGGCCCTCATCGGTGAGGTCGGCGCAGATCTATGCGTCGTGGGTGGTGGCTACACCGGTCTGTGGACCGCGCTGCTCGCCAAGGAGCGCGACCCCGAGCGGAACGTCGTTGTCGTCGAGCAGTACGAGACCGGCGCCGGTGCATCGGGGCGCAATGGGGGCTTCTGTTCGGCCTCGCTGACCCACGGCTTCAACAACGGGATGCGTCGCTTCGCCGATGAGATGCCGGTCATCGAACGGCTCGGACGTGAGAACCTCGACGCGATTGAGGCGACCATCGAGCGCTATGGCATCGAGTGCGACTTCGAACGCACGGGCGAACTGCGCGTGGCACTCGCCCCGTGGCAGATGGCTGACATGGTCGAAGAGGCTCGTCTGCGCAACGAGATGGGCGATCACGTGCTCGTGCTGTCTCGCGACGAGGTGCGCGCTCGAGTGAATTCGCCGATTTACGAGGGCGCCATCTTCGACCCCGACGGCACGGCACTGGTGGACCCGGCTCGACTCGTCTGGGGGCTCGAACGCGCGTGTGAGTCCCTCGGAGTGACGATCTATGAGAACTCGCGCGTGGAGTGGCTCGAGGACGTGGACGACGCCGTTCGCGTTCATACCCCCTACGGTGCCGTGACCGCGGCACGGGTTGCCCTGGCGACGAATGTCTTCCCGTCGCTGCTTCGCACCGTTCGCAAGTACGTTGTGCCCGTCTATGACTACCAGTTGGTCACCGAACCGCTGAGCGACGACCAGATGGCCTCGATCGGGTGGACCGGTCGAGAAGGGGTGGCCGACGCGGGCAACCAGTTCCATTACTACCGGTTGACCAACGATCGATCGATCGTGTGGGGTGGTTACGACGCCATCTACAACTTCCGAGGTCGAGTCCGTCGCGAATACGAGTTCAACGCCGAGACCTACGCGACGCTGGCTAGCCACTTCCTCGAGACGTTCCCCCAACTGTCCGACGTCAAATTCACTCACGCCTGGGGCGGCGCCATCGACACCTGCACCCGGTTTTCCCCCTTCTGGGGTACCGCGATGGATGAGAAGGTCGCTTACGTGCTCGGCTTCACCGGTCTGGGCGTCGGGTCGACACGCTTCGGCGCGGCGACCATGCTCGACCTGCTCGACGGGCTCGACACCGAGCGCACCCGGCTCACCATGGTGCGAAAGAAGCCACTCCCCTTCCCACCCGAACCGTTCAAGTGGTTGTTCATCCGGCTCACCCAGGCGTCGCTGAAGCACGCTGACGAGCACGAGGGCAGGCGCAACCTCTGGCTGAAGATGATGGACCTTTTCGGCATCGGCTTCGACTCGTAACAACGATGCCCCGGGGACCTCCCCCGGGGCATCGTCACTGCAATGCCGTTTAGTCCTCGCTCGTGCCGTCGTTCTGCATCAGGCCCGAGATCATGTTGACCACGGTCGGGTCCATCAGCGTCGTGACATCACCCAAGGAACGATTCTCGGCGACGTCACGCAACAGGCGGCGCATGATCTTGCCCGACCGGGTCTTGGGCAGGTCGGGCGTCAGGATGATCTGACGGGGCTTGGCAATCGGGCTGATGACCCGAGCCACGTGCTGGCGCAACTCCTCGACGAGGTGCGACTGGTCCTTCGTGGCGTCTTCGGCGGAGAGCCGCAGGGTCACGAAGGCCACGATGGCCTGACCGGTCGTGTCGTCAGTGGCGCCGACGACTGCCGCCTCGGCCACCGCTGGGTGACCGACGAGGGCGTGCTCGACCTCGGTCGTCGAGAGGCGGTGGCCCGAAATGTTCATCACGTCGTCGATGCGTCCGAGCAACCACAGGTCGCCGTCCTCGTCGCGCTTGGCACCGTCACCCGCGAAGTACATCCCGGGAAACCGGTCCCAGTACGTCGACTTGAACCGAGCGGGGTCCCCGTAGATGCCACGGGTCATTGACGGCCACGGCGCAGTGATGACGAGGTAGCCGCCTTCACCGTTACCTACCGAGTTACCCTCGTTGTCCACGACGTCAGCACTGATACCGGGGAACGGCGTCATCGCCGCACCGGGCTTGGTCGCGGTGATACCCGGCAACGGCGTGATCATGATCGCCCCCGTCTCGGTCTGCCACCAGGTGTCCACGATCGGGCAGTTGTTCCCGCCCACGTTCTCGCGGTACCACATCCACGCCTCCGGGTTGATCGGCTCACCGACCGTCCCGAGGAGCCGGAGGCTGCTCAGGTCGTGACCCTTGGGCAACTCGTCGCCCCACTTCATGAGGGTGCGGATCGTCGTGGGTGCGGTGTAGAGCACCGTCGCCTTGAACTGCTCCACGATGCGCCACCAACGGTCGCGCCCGCCCGAGTCGGGCAGGCCCTCGTACATGATCTGGGTCGCACCGAGCACCAGCGGTCCGTAGACGATGTAGCTGTGTCCGGTGATCCAGCCGATATCCGCGGCGGTCCAGAGCACGTCAGTCTCGGGTTTCACGTCGAAGATGTAGTGGTAGGTGGCCGCGCACTGGGTGAGGTAGCCAGCGGTCGTGTGGAAGATCCCCTTGGGCTTAGCGGTCGTGCCCGACGTGTACATCAAGAACAGCGTTTGCTCGGCCGGGAAGAACTCGGGCGTGTGCTGGTCGCTCTGTCGGTCCACGACGTCGTGCCACCAGTAGTCGCGCCCCTCCACCCAGTGGACGTCGCCGCCGGTTCGGCGTACGACGAGCACGGTCTTCACGTCAGGGCAGCTCTGCAGAGCTTCATCGACCGCGCTCTTCAGCGGGCTCGGTGCACCACGGCGGAAGGCCCCGTCGGCGGTGATCACGAAACGACAGTCCGAGTCCAAGATGCGACTCGAGAGCGCATCGGCCGAGAAGCCGCCGAAGACCACCGAGTGCGCGGCGCCGAGACGCACCACGGCGAGCATGGCGATCACCGCCTCGGGGATCATGGGCATGTAGATGGCGACCCGGTCACCCTTCTTCACGCCGAGCTCGATGAGCGCGTTGGCGGTCTTGGCCACCAACGTCTGCAACTCACCGTAGGTGATGGTGCGCGATTCACCATCGGCGTCGGCCACCCAGTAGTAGGCGACCTTGTCACCGCGGCCCTCGGCGACGTGCCGGTCGACGCAGTTCACGCTGGCGTTGAGTGTGCCGTCGCTGAACCACTTGGCTTCGGGCAGGTCCCATTCGAGTGTCGACGTGGGCTTCTTGTCCCACACCAGTCGTTCGGCTTGCTTACGCCACCACGCCTCGGGATCGGCTTTGGCTTCATCGTAAATGGAAGGCTTGGCGTTGGCGTTGGCGATAATGGACTCGCTAGGCGGAAAGACACGCTTCTCGTCGAGCCAAGCTTCCAACTTTGATTCAGACATAGTTCTCCCTAATAGTGGTTTTATGCAAACTTTCCAAATACAGTATCTACAACGTACCTAATTCGTTTGGCGTGGAACGCAAATCACACTGAGCGTAACTCACTCGCACCACCCATCAAACTCTTTCACAATGACCAAGTCGCTGTCTCGCGTAGCCGACGGAATACCCTCTGCGTGGTGATCATTCCGCCTGTCCGAATGACTTCACGACCTTCAATTCCTCTTCGGTCAGTTCCCGCGGCTCGTCGCCGCGCGCCACTTTCTCGCTTTGTACGAAGTGGCGAATATCATTCACCACGTCGGGATTCGCCAACGTAGTGATGTCACCAACATCCGTAAAGTTGGAGATGCCCGCAATGACTCGTCGCATAATTTTCCCGGAGCGAGTCTTAGGCATGTCCGACACGATCCAAACATTCTTCGGTCGCGCTATCTTTCCAATCTCAGACTCAATCACCTGGGATACCCTCTCCTGAATCATCTTCGAAGCTTCGATCCCTGGCTTCAATGAGATGTACATCTCGACGGCATGTCCGCGTACTGGGTCAACAACTGGAACGGCCGCGGCCTCTGCCACCTCGTCGACCATGAGACAAGCGGATTCCAGTTCCTTGGTACCAAGCCGGTGCCCAGCTACGTTAATCACGTCATCTACGCGCCCAAGAATTCGGTAGTAACCGTCACTAGCCTGCATCGCACCATCGTTGGCAAAATATGGCCAGTCACGCCAATCTTTGCTTGCGGGGTTCTTGTTGTACTTCTCGTAGTAGGTCTTTACGAAACGATCTGGATCGCCCCAAATTGTTTGGAAGATTCCTGGCCAGGGATTACGGATACAGATATTTCCTGCAAGTCCACTACCGGCTTGAACCTTATTGCCGTCCTCATCGAGGATGTCGGGGAAGATACCTAGCACTGCCGGACCGCAACTTCCTGGCTTCATTGGATGCAGGGCGGGAAGAGTGCTGCCAAGGAAGCCCCCGTTCTCGGTTTGCCACCACGTGTCAACGATTACCGCTTCTCCCTTGCCAACCACGTTGTAGTACCAGCGCCACACGTCAGGTTCGATGGGCTCGCCCACAGTGGTCATGTGCTTGAAGTGGTAGTTGTATTTCGCTGGCTCGTCGGGCCCCAGTTTGCGCAACATCCGAATAGTGGTGGGTGCAGTGTGAAAGGTCGTGACACCAAGACGCTCAGCGATGCGCCAAGGACGTCCAGCGTCGGGGTACGTAGGCAGACCTTCATACATCACACTTGTTGTCCCAAGAGAAAGTGGGCCGTAAACAATGTAGGAATGCCCTGTAATCCATCCGATATCGGCGGCGCACCAATACGTATCTTCGGGATGAATGTCCTGGTAGTACTTTGACGTTCCAGTCACATACGCCAAGTAGCCGCCGGTGCTGTGTTGGCATCCCTTAGGTCGGCCAGTCGTTCCACTCGAGTACATGATAAAAAGCGGAGCTTCCGACGGCATCGACACCGGTTCAACAATTTTACCGCGGTAGTCAGCCATCAACTCATCGACGAAGTAGTCGCGTCCGGGCACCATTGGACTGTTTGAAGCGTACTGACCTGGGTGCCGGCGAAACACGAGAACCTTCTCTACTTCAACACCCTCTTCTTTCGCACGCGCAACGGCCTCGTCGGCCTTCACCTTGTGATCGACAAGTTCGCCGTTGCGGTAGTAGCCGTCCATAGTGATGAGAACGCGACTCTTCGAGTCCGCGATGCGACCGCCGCACGCGGCACCAGAGAAACCACCGAAAACTTGCGAATGGATTATGCCCAATCGGGCGCATGCAAGCATGGCGACTGGAAGCTCCGGCACCATAGGCATGTGAAAAGTCGCAACATCGCCCGTACGCAAATCCGTAAAATCACTAAGAAGCGCCGCAAACTCGTTGACGCGCGCATAGAGCTCTTGGTACGTGATCACCTGAGTGTCGGCGTCTTCAGGCTCGGGGACCCAGATAATCGCGGCCTTGTTGCGGTCTTTCGCGAGATGGCGATCGACACAGTTGTATGACGCATTCAACTTTCCGCCAACGAACCACTTCCAAAACGGAGCATCACTGGTATCTAAAGTGGTGTGCCAATACCGGTCCCATGTGAGTAGATCCGCATACTCGTTGAAGCACTCCGGGAAGTTACTCTCACTGAACCGATCGAATATGGCAGGGTCGGATGCGTTCGCCTGACCGATGAATTTTGCCGGCGGTGAGTAGTAGCCCTCCTCACGCCAGTGCACTGCTATCTGGGCCTCGGTTGCCGCGCTCGACTCGAGATCTGCTGTTTCTTCCTTTGGCGACATCTTTCCCCCTATCGTGTGTGACCGAATACTCCGTCACACCCCCCGCACCTCATAACTACCCGTTGTCTGAAATCTCTCGATCATCGAGAAACAACAGCCACAAAGCCAACTGTGCCGTTCCTAGCACAACCTACAACTCATGTTGTTAGGGCCGCAATGCCCACAAGTACTTCATAGCCCCGATAACTGGACGAACGTGGATTCAGGTTTAATGGCTTCAGCCGACTTTCTTCAACGCCGCAGAGCAGTGATACACCGCGCTCTCCTACCGTCGACCATTATCAGCCACCAGCATCGCGATGTTTATCAGCGTGCCGCGCAACGAAGGACGTCACCCACGGAACCTCCGTCTGACGTTCGACAAGGTGACTCTCGAGATCTCCGTAGAAATACCACCACCTCAACACATCATCGAAGAGTGGAAACGGCAATCCCGCAATTGCGACCAAAATGCCAACAGCGCCCGAACCAAAGTGGTCGGGCGCTGTTGGCGGTTGGGTCCGGTGGCAAGCCACCAGTGACTCGTACCTTAGCCGCGCGGGCCGACCGGAAGAACCACCTTCTTGAACGTGTCGTTAATGACGCCGGCCGCCGAGGCGTACCAGGCGAGCAGCGCGGTGATAATTCCGAGCCAGCCTCCGATGCGAACCATGCCCGTGTGCCCACCACCCCAGTTCCCGATTGTCAGGAACACGAACGTGGCTGTCAGCACGAGGAAGACCAAGAACAGAATCGTGTTGGTCTTCATCGACGCGATCAGCATGTACGCGGTGAAGATGGTCCACGCGAGGAGGAAGACCCCCACGGACGGCCCCGGGAAGGCCTTTTGGAAATTGACAAGGGCATACAGCGAAATCCAGAACGCACCGTATGACGTGAAGGCAAGCGCACCGAAGGTGTTCTTCCGCATGAACTCCCACATACCAGCAAGTAATTGAGCGAATCCGCCGTATACCAACGCCAGCGAGAGCGCAGCTGCCACTCCCGCTCCGTGCCACAGGTTGGCGTTCGCGCTGCTCAGACAGAATGTCGTCATCGCGAACGCTGCGAGACCCAACGGACCCGGATCAGCTACCTTGTGTTCGTCTGCCATTGAAATACCCCCAATTTTTGAGTTCACAGCGAACCCCCAGGATTGAGGGTTCACATCTGATTAAACACCAGCGCAAACGCGGGACGCGGCTTATCGGGGCGCCAATACGTGAAAAACTTCACAATCGTTTGGCCTGGTCATCCCGAAACTCTAGGGACTTTAGTCCCATTGACACGAAAGTTTCAGGCCTCCGAGGACGCCTGGTCGAGCGCACGTCGGAACGTGGAAATTGCGCCCTCGAGCTCCCGCGCTGAGGCACCGTCGAGGATCCGTTGCACCAGGGCCGAACCGACGATGACACCATCGCCGATCGTGGCCGCTTCGCGTGCGTGCTCCGCCGTCGAGATGCCAATGCCGACGTAGGCCGGGGTGTCACAGGCGGCACGAACCGCCCCCACGACCCGACTCGCATCGCCGACGTCCGCGGCCCGACCCGTCACCGCCATCCGCGCTGCTGCGTAGACAAAGCCCTGGGACAATTCACCGATCCGTTGCACGCGTTCGTCGGGGCTCGACGGGGCCACCATCAAGACCGACGCCACGTCGGCGGCAGTCGCAACGTCGCGCCACGGCGTCAACTCCTCGATCGCGAGGTCCGGCACAATCACACCGGCCACGCCACTCTGGGCGAGCAGCTCCGCTGAGCGCTCGAGGCCAAAGTGATGCAGCACGTTGTAGTAGGTCATGACGACGATCGGCACCTCGAAGGAGGCGGCCGACAACTCGTGACAGATCGACTCCAACGTCGCGGCATTACCAAGCGCGCGCAGCGCCCCCGCTTGGATCACTGGGCCGTCCATCATGGGATCGGAGAATGGCACACCGACCTCGATGACGTCGGCTCCCGCGAGGATCGAGGCTGACACGTAGGTCGTCCAGTCTTCGGTGAGACCGCCGATGAAGTAGGGCACCAGCGCCTTGCGCCGCGTGCGCAGGTCGCGCAGTCGTGTATCAAGACTCGTCACGACTCGCCTCGCAGGATGCTTCGCACCTGGGCTACGTCTTTGTCACCGCGTCCCGAGAGGTTAAGCAGCACGGTCGAACCAGCGGGGATCTCGTCACCGGCGGCGCGCAGCAGCCAGGCCACGGCGTGGGCCGTCTCGAGCGCCGGGATGATGCCTTCGAGTTGACTGAGCACTTGGAGCGCCTCGATCACGACGTCGTCGCCCACCGCGACGTAGCGCGCACGACCCAGGTCCGCGAGGTGCGCGTGCTCAGGGCCGATACCCGGGTAGTCGAGGCCCGCCGAGATTGAGTACGCCTCCTCGATCTGTCCGTGGTCATCCTGAAGCAGTAGCGAGCGCATCCCGTGCAGCACGCCGGGCATTCCAAGGCCGACCGCGGAACCGCCCGCGGCCTCGACGCCGATCAGCTGGGCCGACGAGTCCGCGAACCCTGCGAACACACCCGCCGCGTTCGATCCACCACCGACGCAGGCAACGACGAAGTCCGGTGTCGTCACGCCGAACTCGCGAAGCTGGTTGGCCGCCTCGACACCGATGACGCTCTGGAACTCGCGGACCATCCAGGGGAACGGGTGCGGTCCCATGACCGACCCGATGCAGTAGTGCGTGTCGGCCACGCAGGTCACCCATTCGCGAAGCGCCTCGTTGACCGCGTCCTTCAGCGTGCGACTGCCCGAAGTGACCGGGACGACTGTCGCACCCAAGAGCTCCATTCGAAAGACGTTGAGCGCCTGGCGGACAGTGTCGACCTCGCCCATGTAGACCGTGCACGCGAGCCCGAGCCGCGCCGCGGCCGTCGCCGTTGCGACGCCGTGCTGACCCGCCCCGGTCTCGGCAATGACGCGCGTCTTGCCCATCCGTCTCGTCAAGAGTGCCTGGCCAACGACATTGTTGATCTTGTGGCTCCCGGTGTGGGCGAGGTCCTCACGCTTGGCGTAGACCGAAATACCCAACCGCTCCGAGAGACGACCCAGGTAGGTCACGGGCGTTGGTCGTCCGCCGAACTCGCGCAACGTCCGGTGGTACTCGGCGACGAAGTCGGGATCGCCCCAGGCGTCACGAAAGGCCGCGTCCAGCTCCAAACAGGCTGGCATGAGCGCCTCGGGGACGAATCGCCCACCGAAGGTGCCGAAGTGGCCGCCCGCGTCGGGCGGTCCCATGACGGCGCTCATCGACGCCCCGCGAACGCGTCGCGCGCGTTCGCGACGAAAGCGGCGACGGCGTCGCGGTCCTTGTGACCGGTCGACGCCTCGACGCCGCTCGCCACGTCGACACCCCACACCCACGGTCGGCTGATGATTTCGCTCACGTTGGACGACGTTAATCCCCCGGCGGCGATGATTGGACGGGTCCAGGACCGTTGCTCGACGTCGTGCCAGTCGTGCGCGTCGCCGCTGCCCGGACGTTGACCGTCGAGCAGGACGGCGTCGACGGTCTCGTCATCGAAGCGCCAGAACTCGTCGCTGCCGATCGCGAGGGCACGGATCACTAGGTGACCACGTTCGCGCAGCCCCGCGCCGAGCGCCGTGGAGACTGCGTCGTGCAGTTGGACCGCGTCGGGTTTGATTCGATCAACGGCGTCGAGGATGGTGTCGTCGTCGAGCTCACGTACGACGAGCACGCTCAGCAATCGGTCCTTCGCCCATGCGGCCACCGCGGACGCCTCGGTAACGGTGACGCGACGGCGCGACGGCGCGATAATCAGCCCCAGGGCATCCGCGCCGGCGCCGTGGACCAGCGCCGCGTCGTCGATGGACGTGACGCCACAGATCTTGACGAAACTGGAACGCACGAATTCACGCACGGGGACTCCGCCTGACGGCGGCGAACTCGGCGACGAGCGCGGCGGGTGACGCACTGCGCACAAACGTCTCGCCGACCAGAACTGCGTCGAAACCCTCCGCGGCGACGCGCTCGACGTCAGCGACGCTCGCGAGTCCCGACTCAGCCACTGTGATGACCGCTGGCGGTAACGACGACCCGATTCGCAGCGCCCGTTCGGGATCGACTTCGAAGCTACGTAGGTCACGTTGGTTCACACCCACGATTGACGCTCCGGCCGCAAGAGCGCGAGCGGACTCGATCTCGTCATGCACCTCGACGAGACTGTCGAGGCCGCAGGCGGCGGCGAGTTCGATCAACTGGGCTAACAGCTCATCGCTCAACACCGACACGATCAAGAGGACCGCAGCGGCACCGACGTCACGGGCGTCGAGTACGTCGTTTTCGGAGATCGTGAAGTCTTTGCGCAGGATCGGCCGGTCGACTGTTGAACGGACTACCCGCAGGTCGTCGAGGGAACCACCGAAGAACTCCTCGTCGGTGAGTACCGAGATGGCCGCCGCACCACCGTCGGCGTACGCACGCGCGAGCGCGGCGGGGTCGAGATCCAGTGCGAGCGGCCCCTTGGATGGCGAACGCCGTTTCACCTCCGCGATCACTTGGACGGTGTCGCGGCGCAGTGCGCCCTTGAATGACGGGCCCGCGTAGGGTGCGCCGTCGAGACGTGAGCGCCAGTCGCGGTCATCGGTCATCCGGCGATGTGCGGCGACGATGTCATCTAAATAGGTGCGCCCCATCGACGAATTCTACCGACACGGTACGCACCCGCTCCCAGCCCATCGTCGTCACCGTTGTCGTCGTGCGAGCGACGGCCCTGAATCGCGCTGGACTACGCTGGTCCAATGTCAGACGCTTCGTCGACCAATTTGAGTCCGGCGCAGTTCACGAGCGACGTGCTCGGTCCGCTGGTGCGAGGGTTCGACCTTGACCGCGGCCGTGCGCGCGAGGCCCTGGCCGCGATCCTCGGCGGCAACATTGAAGCCGTGCTCGTGGCGAGTTTTCTCACGGCCCTCACCGCTAAGGGCGAGACGCCCGCGGAGATGACCGGTTTCGTCGACGCGATGGTCGACGCCGCGACGACCTTCACCATCGACGCCGACGCAGTAGACATCGTGGGCACCGGTGGCGATCAGCTGCACACGGTCAACATCTCAACGATGGCGTCGCTCGCCGTGGCCGGCTGTGGCGTACCCGTCGCCAAGCACGGGAATCGCGCGGCGTCCTCCTCGGTGGGTTCCGCAGACGTGCTCGAGGCGCTCGGCGTGCGACTCGACCTTCCCGTCGAAGGCGTCCTCGCCTGCATCCGCGACGCCAACATCGGCTTCCTCTTTGCGCCCACCTATCATCACGCCCTCGCCCACTTGACGCCGATCCGTCGCGCGCTCGGCTTTCGCACCGTCTTCAACGTGCTCGGTCCACTCGCCAATCCCGCGCGTGTGGGCCGCGGTGTGATCGGCGTTGCCCAGAGCCATCACCTGGAATCGATGGCCGAGGTTCTCGCAGCGCGCGGGGTCGTCAAGACGATGTTGGTCAACGCCGACGACGGGCTCGACGAACTCTCACTCGGAACGCCGTCGACGGTCTACGTCGTTACCGGCGACGGCGTTCGCGTCGAGCGGCTCGACGCCGCCGCCGAGTTGGGCCGGCACCACACCGCCGAAGCGATCCGCGGCGCCGACGTCACGCACAATGTGGCCGTCGTGCACCGATTCTTGGATGGAGAGCCCGGCCCCGTGTTCGATGTCGCGTGCGCCAATGCCGCCCTTGCCTTGATCACCGCCGATCGAGCCGAGAACCTGTCCGACGGTTTCGAGATGGCCGCTGAGAGCGTGCGCAGTGGTCGCGCCGGCGAATCGCTCGATCGGCTGATCGCCGTTAGCAACGCTTAGAGGACGCGCAACGCCTCTTTGTAGCGTCGCGCGTTGTCGACGTAAAGCGCGGCCCCGTCGGCGATCGCCTGGATGTCACTGGCCTCGGGCTTGATTGATGCTGGTACGCCCACGGCGAGGGCGCGCTCGGGCACCTCGGTCCGATTGCGCACGACGGCACCCGCGGCGACGGTTGCGCCGGTGTGGACGTGAACCTCGTGCAAGACCACCGAGCCACTGCCGATGAGCGCGCCGTCGTGGACGACGCAGCCCTCGAGGTGCGCGATATGTCCGACGACACAGTCTGAGCCGATGACCGTGGGGTACTCGGCCACCGCGTGCACGACCGTTCCGTCCTGAATCGAGGTCCGCTCCCCCACGATGATGGTGCCGTAGTCGCCCCGTAGCACCGCTCCAGGCCAGACGGAGGACTGCGCTCCGATACGCACGTCGCCGATCACGACAGCGTCGGGGTGGACGAACGCGTCAGGATCGATCTGAGGAACTCGGTCACCGAGGGCGTAGATGGGCACTTCAACCTCCTAGTGGCTCAGCCACATGATCAACTGATAGAGCCGCCAGACCAGGTAGATGGCTGTCGCGACCACGAAGAACTTCCATCGTAACGGCATCGGCTCGGGCGTCGGTTCCTCGACGGAATTGCCGCAAACCTCACAGACGTCGCCCTCGACCGGCCGGTCACAGGTCTCACACCACTTGGCCATCAGTCAACGCGGATTCGAACGCGCAGCGGCGTGGACCCGAGCTCGAAGCGCTCGCGCAGTGAGCGCTCCACGTAGCGCAAGTAGGTTGCCGGTAGCCGTCCCGCTACGAACAGGGTGAAGGTCGGCGGCTCGATCGCGCCCTGGACCGCGTAGCGGATCTTGCCCGTGGGCGCCGGTTGCTTGATCTGTAAGTCTCGGATGGCGCGGTTGAGCGCGCCGGTGGGGACGCGCTTGACGTAGTCCGCGGCCGACTCCTGGAGCGCCGGTAGCAGTCGATGCACGCCCTTACCCGACGTGGCGGTTGTCTTGAGTACGGGAGCGTCGCCGAGGAAGGCGAGCTTGTCGCCGACCGTGGCGAGCACGTTGGGTCGGTCATCAGTCGCGACGAGCTCCCATTTGTTGAGCACGACGATGGCCGGGCAACCCGCCGCCGCGATGCGCTCGGCGAGCCGTTGGTCCTGACCAGTTGCCCCGACGGTGGCGTCGATGACGAGGACCGCGATGTCGGCGCGGTCGAGCGCGTCGAGGCTACGTAGCACCGCGTACGTCTCCAGTCCGGCCTCGGTCTTGGCCCGACGGCGCATTCCCGCGGTGTCGATGAACCGGATCGGACCACTGTCGGTCTCCACGACCGTGTCCACCGCGTCGCGCGTGGTGCCGGGCATATCGTGCACGACGGAGCGCTCTTCGCCGATCAACTTGTTGAACAGCGTGGACTTACCCACGTTGGGCCGTCCGACGATCGCGACGCGCAGCGCGCCGTCGTTCACGTCGATCTCGGTCTCTTCGGAGACCTCTTGGAGTGAGTCGACGAGGTGGTCGAGCAGGTCGCCCGCGCCCCGACCGTGCAATGCGCTCACAAAGTGCGGATCGCCCGCACCGAGGCTCAAGAACTCCCACCCCGAACTCTCGTGCACAACGTCGTCGACCTTGTTGACCACGAGCGAGACGGGACGACCGCTGCGCAATGCCCACCGTGCGGCCTGGCGATCCTCTTCCATCAACCCCGTCGCGACGTCCACCACCAGCAACACGTGATCGGCGCTCGCGATTGCGCGTTCGGCCTGTTCAGAGACCTTCGCTTCGAGTGCGTCACCCTGGGCCAGCCAGCCGCCGGTGTCCACAAGGTCAAAGGTGACCCCGCGCCACTCGACCTCGACGCTCTTGCGGTCGCGCGTTACGCCGCGATGCTCCTCGACGACCGCCACGCGACGTCCGGCCAGTCGGTTGACGAGCGAACTCTTGCCCACGTTAGGCCGCCCCACAATCACGATCTGAGGGCGACTCATGAGTTCACCAGCTTGCGTGGGCGTACTCGTTCGAGCGTCTCGCGTAGGTCATTACCCGTGGTGGTCACGGTCGTGACCGGTCGGGGTAGATCCTCCAGACCGAGTCCGTCGAGGAATCGCCCCTCGGACAGACAGACGTCAGGCAACAGGACCGTTGCGCCCACGGGCAGCGTTTCGAGGGTGCGCGCGATGTCAAAACCCGTCAACAGTCCTGCGACCTTGATGTTGCCACCGAAGTAGCGATTCTCGACTGGCACCACATCGACGTCACCGAATCCGTGGTCATCGAACAGTTGGCGAAGCAGCGGCGCGGCGTACTCACCGCTTAACACGATCACTCGCCCATCGCCGTCGGTTCCCTCGCCTCCACCGCGCACGGCACGGTAGCCCCACGCCGGCGCGCCGTCGACCGACTGGAAAAAGCCCGAGCCGAGGGTCGCCATCGGCAGGCGCTCCGCGAAACTCTTCGTGAAGGCCGCCACCATACCGATCCCGTTCTCTGCCTCGTCCAGGCTGTCGTAAAAGTCATCGCCTGGTGGTGTGGTCCCGGCGACCAGGTAGAACTCATCGCTCGCGTAGAAGAGGGCCTTGCCCACCATGTCGAGGGCGAGCTCGCGATACCGGGCGACGAGGTCGATGACGTGACGGGCCTCGTCGGCGCGGTGCGAGCGCATGGTCGCCTCGGCCGAGAAGTCACTGACCCCGACGGGCACCAACGCGACCGAAGCCACGCTCGGGTATTGACTCAAGATGTCTTGCATGGTCTGTTCGAGGTGGTCGCCGTCGTTGATCTCGGGACATACCACGACCTGGACGTGCACGGTGATGCCGGCGCGCAGGAGCTCGCGTAACCAGCGCAGGCTGGTCGCGCCCCTCGGGTTTCGCAGCATGGACGCGCGCAACTCGGGATCGGTCGTGTGCACCGAGACGTAGAGCGGCGACAGTCCCTCCTCGATCACTCGTTCCAAGTCAAACTCGGTGAAGCGAGTGAGCGTCGTGTAGTTGCCGTAGAGGAACGAAAGACGGAAATCGTCGTCCTTCACGTACAGTGAGCGACGCATCCCCTTGGGCAACTGGTAGATGAAGCAGAACGAACAGTGGTTGTCACACGTACGGATCCGGTCGAACACGGCCGAATCGATGGCGAGACCGAGTGGCTGACCGGGTTCCTTGGTGAT